>NZ_AUKV01000008.1:0-331356 GCF_000424945.1 Streptomyces sp. 142MFCol3.1 | reverse complement strand
CGTCCGGTTCCTCGGCCACCGGCCGGTGCGACACGGGCACGAACCGCGCCCGCCCGTCCTCGGTGGCGAAGCGGTCGAGGAAGAGGCGCGGCGTCCCGGGGTGCACGCCCGCGCCGTCGCCCGCCCGCGCGGGGCCGTCGGCGGCCGGCGCCGGGCCGACTCCCGTCCCCGCCGGGCCGACTCCCGTCCCCGCCGGGCCGACTCCCGTCCCCGCCGGGCCGACTCCCGTCCCCGCCGGGCCGACTCCCGTCCCCGCCGGGCCGTCCCCGTCCGCCGGTGCGGGGCCACTGCCGCCGCCCGGCACGGCGCCGGCGTCCCCCGCGGGGTCGTCCTCGAACACGTCGAGCGAGGCGTCCTCGCAGTCGTCGCAGTCACCGGCGGCCCCGGGCCCGGCTCCGGTCGTGCGGGCGGTTGCGCCGGTCCCGGCCACGTCCCTGCGGGACGGCTCACCGGCCCCGGCGGGTTCCGGCGCCGGGCACGGCCAGAACACGCCGTTCTCCTCCGCCAGCCGACGGTAGGTGATCCCCGAGTAGTCCGCCGCCCCGCCCGCGCTCGCCCTGCGCAGTTCGTCGAAGACCTCCTCCGGGTCCGCCGGGAAGCCCTTCTCCACGCCCAGGCGGGCGGCCAGTTCACGCAGCACGTACAGATCGCTGTGCACACCCCGCGGCGGGGTGAGCGCCTGACGCCGCAGCAGCACGCGGCCCTCGAGGTTCGTGGTCGTGCCCGTCTCCTCGGCCCACTGGGTGACCGGCAGGACGACATCGGCGAGCGCGGCCGTCTCCGACAGGACGACGTCGGCGACCGCCAGGAAGTCGAGCGCGGCGAGGCGTTCCTCGATGTGCGCTGCGTGCGGCGCGGAGACCACCGGGTTCGACCCCATCAGCAGCAGCGAACGGATGTCCGTGCCCATCGCGTCGAGGAGTTCGTACGCGCTGCGTCCGGGGCCGGGCAGCGTGTCCGGGTCCACGCCCCACACCTCGGCCACGTGGCGGCGCGCCTGAGGGTCGGTCAGCTTGCGGTAGCCGGGCAACTGGTCGGCCTTCTGGCCGTGTTCGCGCCCGCCCTGCCCGTTGCCCTGCCCGGTGAGACAGCCGTACCCGGACCACGGCCGCCCCGCCCGCCCGGTGGCCAGGCACAGGTTGATCCACGCGCCGACCGTGTCCGTGCCCTTGGACTGCTGCTCGGGCCCGCGCGCGGTGAGCACCATGGCGGCCTCCGGCTCGCAGAACAGCCGCACGGCCTCCCGCAGCCGTGGAACGGACACCCCCGTGATCCGTTCCACGTACTCCGGCCAGTGGGCCATGGCCGCCGCCCGCGCGTCCTCCCAGCCGCTCGTCCGGGCGCGGATGTACTCCTCGTCGGCGTGCCCCTCGGCGACGACCAGGTGCAGCATCCCGAGCGCCAGCGCCAGGTCCGTACCCGGGCGCGGCGCGAGGTGCAGGTCGGCCTGCTCGGCCGTACGCGTCCGGCGCGGGTCGACGACGATCAGCGTGCCGCCGTTCTCCTTCAGCTCGGTGAGGTAGCGCAGCGCCGGCGGCATCGTCTCGGCGAGGTTGGAGCCGACGAGGATCACACAGCCGGTCCGCGGCACGTCCTCCAGCGGGAAGGGCAGCCCCCGGTCGAGACCGAAGGCCTTGATCCCGGCCGCCGCCGCGGACGACATGCAGAACCTGCCGTTGTAGTCGATCTGCGAGGTGCCGAGGACGACGCGGGCGAACTTCCCGAGGGCGTACGCCTTCTCGTTCGTCAGCCCGCCCCCGCCGAACACACCGCACGCGTCCGGGCCGTGCTCCGTGCGCGTGCGGGAAAGACCCGCGGCGATCCGGTCGAGCGCCTCGTCCCAGCCGGCCGGCTCCAGCACACCCGCCCTGCGCACCAGCGGCGACGTCAGCCGCACCCGGGACGACAGCAGCTCCGGCGCGGTACGGCCCTTGCCGCACAGCGCCCCCCGGTTCACCGGGAAGTCCGCGCGCTCCGTCACCTCGACACCGCCGGCGGCGGGCGTCAGGTTCATCCCGCACTGCAGGGCGCAGTACGGGCAGTGGGTGGGCGTCGCGGAGGTGTTCATACCGCTCAGCGTGGGTCGGCCGTGTTACGCGCCGGGTCGGGCCGCGTTACGCCATCGGCACGGGGACCTCCCGGCCCGGTCCGGCGCGCCGTGAGGCAGGCCCTCCGTCACCCGCCGGCGACGGCCAGCGCGCGCGAGATGCCCGGCTCCTTCGGCCCGAGGAACCGCGGATCGGGCTTGAACACCGCGTCCAGGGCGGCCTTCCCCGCGGCGAAGATCTCCCGAGTGCCCCCGTAGTACCAGGTGACGTCGTGCTTGGCGTCCACGCCGATGCCGTACGACCGCACCCCGGCCGCCTGACACAGCGCGACCGCCCGCCGGATGTGGAAGCCCTGGCTGATCAGCACGGCCTCGTGGACCCCGAAGATCTTCCGGGCCCGTACACAGGAGTCCCAGGTGTCGAAGCCCGCGTAGTCGCTGACGATGCGGCCGTCGGGCACACCCCGCGCGGTCAGATAGGTCCGCATGGCGTCCGGCTCGTCGTAGTCCTCGCGGCTGTTGTCGCCGGTGACGAGGACGACCTTGATCCGGCCGTCGCGGTACAGCGCGGCCGCCGCGTCGAGACGGTGGGCGAGGTACGGCGACGGCTCGCCGTCCCACAGGCCCGCGCCGAAGACCACCGCGACGTCCGTGCGCGGGGCGTCCGCCGTGGTGCGCAGCCGGTCGCCCGTCACCACGTACATCCAGGTCGCCGGCAGCAGCGCGAGGACGCACAGCAGCATCACCGCCTGCACGGCCCGCCGCTGTCCGGCCCGCGTGCGTGGCAGTCGCGGCCGGCGCAGCCGCCGCACCGCACGCGGCATCACGAAGCGCATCTTCGCTGTCCCCTCCCCAGGTGGCCCCGACCCTTCAGGACGCGGCGGGACGCGGTCCGGTTCACGGCGCAGGACGTGACCCGGTTCACTCGCGGTGCCGTCCCCGCAGGTCGCGCACGCTCACACCGCCCGTCCGTCCCGGCGTGAACCCCTGGAAAACACCCGTCATGCCCGCGCAACGGCCCGGCAACCTGGTACCGGCAGGATCGCTCCATGACGGCGTCGAACACTCCTCGCGACGAGTCCACGTACCGCCCGGGCGGCCCGCCGCCGCGCGGTGCCCACCCGGAAAGCCTCCTCGACGGCCACCTCGACAGTACGGCGCAACTCATGAACCGGATCACCAGCCAGCTCGGCAGCCAGCTCAGCCTCGTCTCGCTCGACGGCACGCGCCGTCCGGCACCGCCCGCGCTCGTCCTCGTGGCGCACGGCAGCCGCGACCCGCGCACCCTCGCCACCGTGCGCACCCTGGTCGAGCGGGTCCGCGAACTGCGCCCCCGGCTGCCCGTGCGCCTGGGGCACATCGAACTGAACGAGCCCCTGCTGCCCGACACCCTCGCGGCCCTGCCCGCCGGCGACGCCGTTCTCGTCCCGCTGCTGCTCAGCCGCGGTTACCACGTCAAGCAGGACATCCCCGAGGCCGTCGCCGCCGCGCCCCACCTGCGGGCCCGTGTCGCCGCCCCGCTCGGCCCGCACCCGCTGCTCGTGGAGACGCTGTACGCACGGCTCGTCGAGGCGGGCTGGCGGACCAGGACCAGCAAGGCGGCCCGCCGCGCGAGCGCCGTGGTGCTCGCCGCCGCCGGCTCCCGCGACCCCGACTCGGCCGTCGACACCGGCCGCACCGCCCACCTGCTCGCCGAGCGCCTCGGCGTCCCCGTCGTCCCGGCGTACGCGTCGGCCGCCTCGCCCACCGTCCCGGCGGCCGTGCGTGCCCTCACCGCCCGGGGCAGGCACCGGATCGCCGTCGCCTCGTACTTCACCGCCCCCGGCCGCTTCGCCACCCAGTGCGCCGAGGCCGCCCCGTGGATCGCGGCCGAACCGCTCGGTGACCATCCCGCGATGGCACGCCTCGTCCTGCACCGCTACGACCAGGCCGTCGCGGCCTCCGGGACCGTCACCGAACGCGCTCTCACCCCGGCCTGAACCGGACGGCTCCGCCCCGCCGGTCGCCGATGCCCATGCCCCGGATGTCGGTGCCTGCGTCTACTGTCGGTGGCATGGAAGGCACCGCACCGCAGGCGCACGAAACCCCGGAAAGCCCCCACCGCCCCGAGAACCCCGTACGGTCCGCGCAGTCCGGGACCGGCCACGGGCTCCCCACCCCGCACGGCGGGTACGACGACTCCGCCGTGGAGCGCTGGGCCGTGGAGCCCGACAAACGCCCGGGGCGCACCGCCTTCCAGCGCGACCGCGCCCGCGTGCTGCACTCCGCCGCCCTGCGCCGCCTCGCGGGCAAGACGCAGGTCGTCACCCCCGGCACCCGGAGTCAGGTCTGGGACGCCAGCCCCCGCACCCGTCTGACGCACTCCCTGGAGTGCGCCCAGGTCGGCCGTGAGCTGGGCGCCGCGCTCGGCTGCGACCCCGACCTGGTCGAGGCGGCCTGCCTCTCGCACGACCTCGGCCACCCGCCCTTCGGGCACAACGGCGAACAGGCGCTGAACGAATTCGCCGAGGACTGCGGCGGCTTCGAGGGCAACGCCCAGTCCCTGCGGCTGCTCACCCGGATCGAGCCCAAGAGGTTCGTGCGCAGCGACGCCGTGGCACCGGCCGCCGGCGGGGGAGGCGACCTCGTCAGCGTCGGGCTCAACCTCACCCGGGCCGCGCTCGACGCGGCCACCAAGTACCCCTGGCCGCGCGGTGGCCACCCCACCGACCCCACGTCCCCGAAATTCGGGGTGTACGAGGACGACCGGCCGGTCTTCGACTGGATCCGCAAGGGCGCCCCCGGCAGCCGCACCTGCTTCGAGGCCCAGGTCATGGACTGGTCGGACGACGTCGCCTACTCGGTCCACGACGTCGAGGACGGTCTGCACGCCGGGCACATCGACCCCAACTGCCTGCACGCCGAACCGGAACGGCAGGAGATCTTCGCGGTAGCCATCGGCCGCTACGTCCCCGCGGACACCGACCCCGCCGAGCTGTCCGAGGCCCTGGACCGGCTCCTGGACCAGGAGTGGTGGCCCCACGGGTACGACGGATCGGCCGTCGCGCAGGCCCGGTTGAAGGACGCGACCAGCCAGCTCATCGGCCGCTTCTGCCTGGCCGCGGAGGGCGCCACCCGCGCCACCTACGGCAGCGGCCGCCTCGGCAGGTACACGGCGGAGCTGGTCGTGCCGCGCGCCGCCCGTCACGAGTGCGCCGTTCTCAAGGCCGTCGCCCACCGGTACGTGATGCAGCGCGCCGAGCAGGAGCGGCTCCGCGCCGATCAGCGGGTCGTGGTCGCCGAGCTGGCCGAGGCGCTCACCGCGCGCGCCCCCGACGGACTGGATCCGCAGTTCCGGGCGTTGTTCGACGACGCGACCGACGACCGGGCCCGCAAGCGCGTGATCGTCGACCAGATCGCATCCCTCACCGACGCCTCGGCGCGTTCCCTGCATCACAGGCTCACCACACGTTCCCATGGGGGCGCAGGAGTGTGACCCTGCGTGGCCTGATCGGGCCACACCCTCTTCCCGCATCACGCTCCGTGCGGGACGCTCGCATGTGGCGACATCCTTACGAGGAGGCATCAAGTGGTCGACGCGGATCAGACATTCGTCATCGTCGGAGGAGGTCTCGCCGGCGCGAAGGCGGCCGAGACGCTCCGGGCTGAGGGCTTCACCGGGCGCGTGATACTGATCGGCGACGAACGCGACCACCCGTACGAACGGCCGCCGCTGTCCAAGGGCTACCTCCTCGGCAAGGAGGAGCGCGACAGCGTCTTCGTGCACGAACCCGCGTGGTACGCGCAGAACGACGTCGAGCTGCACCTCGGCCAGACCGTCGACGCCATCGACCGGACCGCCAAGACCGTGCGCTTCGGCGACGACGGCACCCTCGTCCACTACGACAAGCTGCTCCTCACCACCGGTGCCGAGCCCCGCCGCCTCGACATCCCGGGCACCGGCCTGGCCGGCGTCCACCACCTGCGCCGCCTCGCCCACGCCGAGCGTCTCAAGGGCGTCCTCGCCGCCCTCGGCCGCGACAACGGCCACATCGTCATCGCCGGGGCCGGCTGGATCGGCCTGGAGGTGGCCGCGGCGGCCCGGGAGTACGGCGCCGAGGTCACCGTCGTCGAACCCGAGCCGACCCCGCTGCACGGGGTCCTCGGCCCGGAGCTCGGCCAGCTCTTCGCCGAGCTGCACCGCGAGCACGGCGTCCGCTTCCACTTCGGCGCGCGGCTCACCGAGATCATCGGCCAGGACGGTGTGGTGCTCGCGGCCCGTACCGACGACGGCGAGGAGCACCTCGCGCACGATGTGCTCGCCGCGATCGGCGCCGCCCCGCGGGTCGCCCTCGCCGAGGCGGCCGGCCTGGAGCTGGCCGACCGCGCGCACGGCGGCGGGATCGTGGTGGACGCCCGCCTGCGCACCTCGGACCCGGACATCCACGCGGCCGGCGACGTGGCGTCCTTCCCGCTCGGCCTGTTCGACACCCGGGTGCGTGTCGAGCACTGGGCCAACGCGCTCAACGGCGGCCCGGCGGCCGCCCGCGCGATGCTGGGCCGCGACACGGTGTACGACCGCGTGCCCTACTTCTTCTCCGACCAGTACGACATGGGGATGGAGTACAGCGGCTGGGCTCCGCCCGGCTCGTACGACCAGGTGGTGATCCGCGGCGACGCCGGAAAGCGTGAGTTCATCGCGTTCTGGGTGAAGGACGGCCGGGTCCTCGCCGGGATGAACGTGAATGTGTGGGACGTCACAGAGCCGATCCAGCGGCTGGTCCGGTCCCGGGCCCAGGTGGACACCGAGGCGCTGGCCGACCCGCACACCCCTCTCGACGGTCTCGTCTCCTAGGCGTCAGGACTGTCGGTGCGCCACCGTAGAATTCTTGCGTGGCAGGACGGATCAACGACGAGGACGTGAAGGCGGTACGGGACGCGGTCCCGATCGACGCCGTGGTGTCCGAGTACCTCCAGCTGCGCAACGCGGGCGGCGGCAACCTGAAGGGGCTGTGCCCGTTCCACGACGAGAAGTCCCCGTCCTTCCAGGTCAGCCCGAGCAAGGGGCTCTTCCACTGCTTCGGCTGCCAGGAAGGCGGCGACACCATCACGTTCGTGATGAAGGTCGACCACCTCTCCTTCTCGGAGGCCGTCGAGCGGCTGGCCGGCCAGGCCGGCATCACCCTGCGGTACGAGGAGGGCGGGTACAACCCCTCCCACCAGCGCGGTGAGCGCATCCGCCTGGTGGAGGCGCACAAGGTGGCCGCCCAGTTCTACGTCGAGCAGCTCGGCACCAGCCCCGAGGCCGACACCGGCCGCACGTTCCTCGCCGAGCGCGGCTTCGACCAGGCCGCCGCGGCCCACTTCGGCGTCGGGTACAGCCCCCAGGGCTGGGACCACCTCACCCGCTATCTGCGCGGCAAGGGCTTCACCGACAAGGAACTGCTGCTGTCCGGCCTCTCCCAGGAGGGCCGCCGCGGCCCCATCGACCGCTTCCGCGGGCGCCTGATGTGGCCGATCCGCGACATCGGCGGCGACGTCGTCGGCTTCGGCGCCCGCAAGCTCTACGAGTCGGACAACGGCCCCAAGTACCTGAACACGCCGGACACGGCGATCTACAAGAAGTCCCAGGTGCTGTACGGCATCGACCTCGCCAAGAAGGAGATCGCCAAGAGCAGCCGGGCGGTCGTCGTCGAGGGCTACACCGACGTCATGGCCTGCCACATGGCCGGCGTCACCACCGCCATCGCCACCTGCGGCACGGCCTTCGGCGGCGACCACATCAAGATCCTCCGGCGCCTCCTGATGGACAACGGCTCGGCGCGGGTCATCTTCACCTTCGACGGCGACGCGGCCGGCCAGAAGGCGGCCCTGCGCGCCTTCGAGGACGACCAGAAGTTCGCCGCCGAGACGTACATCGCGATCGCCCCGGACGGCATGGACCCCTGCGAGCTGCGCCTCGCCAAGGGCGACGACGCCGTCGCGGACCTCGTCGAACCGCGTACGCCGCTCTTCGAGTTCGCCCTGCGCCAGATCGTCCTGCGCTACGACCTGGAGACCCCGGCGGGCCGCGCCGCCGCCCTGGACGAGGCGGCGCCCGTCGTCGCCCGCATCAAGAACACCGGCGCGCAGCACGAGGTCGCCGTGCAGCTCGCGGGCATGCTCGGCATCCTCGACACCCAGTTCGTGGTCAAGCGGGTGGCCCAGCTGGCCCGTTGGGCCCGCGACCGGGGCGGCAGGACCCCGGCCCCGTCCGGACCGCGGCCCCAGCACGCGTACGCGGCCGTCCAGGCACCAGCGGGCGGTCCCGCCCTCACCCTGCGCAACCCCGTCTTCGCCACCGAACGCGAACTGCTGAAACTCGCCCTCCAGCGGCCCGAGCTGGTCTCCCCGGCCTTCGACGCGTACGGCGTGGACGAGTTCACCGCCCCGCCGTACGCCGCCGTGCGCCAGGCGATCATGGAGGCGGGCGGCGCCGAGTACGGCGTGCAGGACTCCCAGGAGTACCTCGTCCGGGTCCGTGAGGCCGCGCCGGACGACATGGTCCGCGCCATGGTCACCGAGCTCGCCGTCGAGGCGATCCTGCGCAAGACCGTCGACGAGGGGTACGCGGGCGACCAGCTCGTCATGGTCCGCCGCCGCGCCGTCGACCGTCGCGTCCGCGACGTGCAGAGTTCCCTCGCCCGTCTCAGCGCCCATGGGGACCCGGCCCAGCTGGCCGCCGTGCAGAACGAGTTGTGGGTCCTCCAGCAGTACGGGCAGGCGTTGCGGGAGCGGGGCGCGGAGGCGCTCTGAGCGCCCGGGTTCCGGGCACCGGTGCCCGGCCTTCCGCTTCCTGTGGCCCCGCTGCCCCCTCACGTGCAGCTTTCAACCAGTTTGGGGTCCAGGGAAGCGCGCACCCGTCCCCACGGTAACCACGCGGTCACGGACCGGACGCAAAAAGTCACCGCACGCCCCTCGTGGCGGCGATGTGTCGTACTCCACACTGGGTTCCGGTGCCTGAGTCCTCGGAGCGCGGCCGGCCCGCACGCGACGGGTTCCCTATCCCCGCGGTTCCGCCACACGACTACGGGATGGACAGCGGCGAGGCCGTCGACCCCATCCCCGACGTACCGCTGCCGCACGCCTCAGCAGCGACATTCCTGGAGGTCGCCCCCGTGCAGACCCAGACCCTCACACAGACCGACACCACCACGGACGCGGACGCCGAGGCGGACGCCGTCACGGCGGTCCCGCCGCAGAGCCGTGGTGCGCTCCACCCCGAGACCGGGCCGGAGGGCCCGCCGGAACTCGACGGTCCGCCGCCCGGTGCCGTCGAGAGTGAGGCGGAGACCGAGACCGAGGCCCCCGAGCCGGTCGTAGCGCCCCGCAGCCGCGCCACGGACACCGCCGGCCCCTCCTCCGACCTGTTCCGCCAGTATCTGCGCGAGATCGGGCGGATCCCCCTGCTCACCGCGGCCGAGGAGGTCGAACTCGCCCGCCGGGTGGAGGCAGGACTCTTCGCCGAGGAGAAGCTCCGCCTCACGCCCGACCTGGACAGCCAGCTCGCCCTCGACCTGGACCGGCTCGTCGTCATGGGCCGCATGGCCAAGCGCCGGCTGATAGAGGCGAACCTGCGGCTCGTCGTCTCCGTCGCAAAGCGGTACGTGGGCCGCGGCCTGACCATGCTCGACCTGGTCCAGGAGGGCAACCTCGGCCTCATCCGGGCCGTCGAGAAGTTCGACTACGCCCGCGGGTACAAGTTCTCCACCTACGCCACCTGGTGGATCCGGCAGGCCATGTCCCGCGCCCTGGCCGACCAGGCCCGCACCATCCGCGTGCCGGTCCACGTCGTCGAGCTGATCAACCGGGTCGTCCGGGTACAGCGGCGCATGCTCCAGGAACGCGGCTACGAGCCGACGCCCGAAGAGGTCGCCGAGCACCTGGACCTGCCCAGCGAGCGGGTCAGCGAAGTGCTGCGGCTGGCACAGGAGCCGGTGTCCCTGCACGCTCCGGTGGGCGAGGAGGACGACGTCGCGCTGGGCGACCTGATCGAGGACGGCGACGCCGCGTCCCCCGTGGAGTCCGCCGCGTTCCTGCTGCTCCGCGAGCACCTGGAGGCGGTGCTGTCCACGCTGGGCGAGCGCGAGCGCAAGGTGGTCCAGCTGCGGTACGGCCTCGCGGACGGACGGCCGCGCACGCTGGAGGAGATCGGGCGGATCTTCGGCGTCACGCGGGAGCGGATCCGCCAGATCGAGTCGAAGACCCTCAACAAGCTGCGCGACCACGCGTTCGCGGACCAGCTGCGCGGCTACCTCGACTGACGCGGCACGTGCCGGTGCCCCCTCCGCCGGCCTCCGCGGCCGAGGGCCGGGAGGGGGCGGAGGGGCGAGGACGCTAGTCCACCTCGGCCACGGCCTGGGCGAACTGCGCCTGGTACAGCCGCGCGTACGCCCCGCCGGAGGCGAGCAGCTCCGCGTGCGCGCCCTGTTCGACGATGGACCCGTTCTCCATGACGAGGATCGTGTCCGCGTCCCGGATGGTGGAGAGCCGGTGCGCGATCACGAACGACGTCCTCCCGTGCGCGAGCTTCGCCATCGCCTTCTGGATCAGCACCTCGGTACGGGTGTCGACGGAGCTCGTGGCCTCGTCGAGGACCAGGATCACCGGGTCCGACAGGAACGCCCGGGCGATCGTGATCAGCTGCTTCTCGCCCGCACTGACGCCGGTGCCCTCGTCGTCGATCACGGTGTCGTAGCCGTCGGGCAGCGTACGGATGAACCGGTCGGCGTGCGCCGCGCGCGCCGCCTCCTCGATCTCCCCGCGCGTGACGTCCCGGGCGGCCCCGTACGAGATGTTCTCGGCGATCGTGCCCCCGAAAAGCCAGGTGTCCTGGAGCACCATGCCGATGGCGGCCCGCAGGTCGTTCCGGGACATCGAGGCGATGTCGACCCCGTCGAGGGTGATGCGTCCGCCGGTGACGTCGTAGAAGCGCATCAGCAGGTTCACCAGCGTCGTCTTGCCCGCGCCGGTCGGGCCGACGATCGCGACGGTGTGCCCCGGCTCGACCTTCAGCGACAGGTCCTCGATGAGCGGCTTCTCGGGGTCGTAGCGGAAGGACACGTGCTCCAGCGCCACGCGTCCGCGCAGCTCGTCCGGCCGCACCGCCGGAACCGGGTCGGCCTCCTGCTCGTCCGCGTCCAGCAGTTCGAAGATGCGTTCCGCGGACGCGACGCCCGACTGCACCAGGTTCGCCATCGAGGCGACCTGTGTCAGCGGCATCGAGAACTGGCGGGAGTACTGGATGAAGGCCTGCACATCGCCGATCGACAGCGTGCCGGAGGCGACCCGCAGTCCGCCGACCACGGCCACCAGCACGTAGTTCAGGTTCGACACGAACATCATCAGCGGCTGCATGACCCCGCTGTTGAACTGCGCCTTGAACCCGGCCTCGTACAACTGCTCGTTCTGCTCGGCGAACTGGGCCGCCGACTCGTCCTGCCTCCCGAACACCTTCACCAGGGTGTGCCCGGTGTACATCTCCTCGATGTGGGCGTTGAGCTTGCCGGTGGTGCGCCACTGCTGCACGAAGTGCGGCTGCGACCGCTTGCCGACACGTGTGGCGACGTAGAAGGAGAGCGGCACGGTCACCAGCGCGACCAGCGCCAGCAACGGTGAGATCCAGAACATCACCGCCAGCACGCCGACGATCGTCAGCAGCGAGTTGACCAGCTGGCCCATCGACTGCTGGAGGGTCTGCTGGATGTTGTCGATGTCGTTCGTCGCGCGGCTGAGTACCTCACCGCGCTGCCGCTTGTCGAAGTAGGACAGCGGCAACCGCGAGAGCTTCGCCTGCATGTCCTCGCGCATCCGGTAGACGGTCCTGTTGACGGCGCGGTTCACCATCCGCGTCGCCACCGCCATCAGCAGACCGGCCAGCAGGAACGTGCAGAGCGCGAGCAGGAGCACACGGCCGACGGCGTCGAAGTCGATGCCCACGCCGGGGGTGAAGTCCGTCCCCGAGAGCATGTCGGCGATGCCGCCCTCGCCGCGTTCCCGCATCCCGGCGAGGACCTCGGACTTGGAGGCTCCGGCCGGCATCTGCCGTCCGATGATGCCCGCGAAGACGAGGTCGGTGGCCCTGCCGAGGATCTTCGGGCCGACCACCGAGAAGCCGACGCTCAGGACGACGGCGACCAGCATCACGCACATCGTGACGCGTTCCGGTTTGAACTGGGACAGGAGCCGCTTGCCCGACCCCTTGAAGTCCATCGAGCGCTGGTCGGGGCCGCCCCCGGCCATCATGCGTCCCATGGGCCCGGCCATCAGGCAGCCTCCGCTTCCGTGAGCTGGGAGAGCACGATCTCCCGGTAGGTCTCGTTGTCCGCCATCAGTTCGTGATGCCGTCCGCTTCCGACGATCCGGCCCTCGTCGAGGACCACGATCCGGTCGGCGTCCCGGATGGTCGACACCCGCTGGGCCACGATCACCACGGTCGCCTCGGCGGTCTCCTCGGCGAGCGCCGCCCGCAGCGCCGCGTCGGTCGCGTAGTCGAGAGCGGAGAAGGAGTCGTCGAAGAGGTAGATCTCCGGGCGCTGCACGAGGGTGCGGGCGATGGCGAGGCGCTGGCGCTGACCGCCGGACACGTTGGTGCCGCCCTGTGCGATCGGCGAGTCCAGACCGTTCTCCAGCGTATGGACGAAGCCCTTGGCCTGCGCCACCTCCAGCGCCTGCCACAGCTCCTCGTCGGTGGCGTCGGGATTGCCGTACCGGAGGTTGCTGGCGACGGTGCCCGCGAACAGGTACGGCTTCTGCGGGACGAGACCGACCGTCCTGGCCAGTACCTTGGGGTCGATGGTCGAGACGTCCACGCCGTCGACGAGCACCTCGCCCTCGGTGGCGTCGAACAGCCGGGGCACCAGGCCCAGCAGTGTGGACTTGCCGCTGCCCGTGGAGCCGATCACGGCGGTCACCTCACCGGGCCGGGCCACCAGGTCGATGGCCTTGAGGACCGGCTCCTCGGCGCCCGGATAGCGGAACCCGGCCTGCCTGACCTCCAGATGGCCGTGGCGGCGCAGCTCGACGACGGGCGCGGCCGGCGGGACCACGCTGCTGTCGGTGCCGAGCACCTCCTCGATGCGCTCGGCGCAGACCTCCGCGCGCGGCACCATCATGAACATGAAGGTGGCCATCATCACCGACATCACGATCTGCATGAGGTAGGCGAGGAACGCGGTCAGGTCGCCGATCTGCATGCCGCCGCTGTCGATGCGGTGGGCGCCGAACCAGACGACCGCGATGGACGACAGGTTCACCACCGTCATGACGATGGGGAACATCAGCGCGAGCATCCGGCCGGTGGCCAGCGACGTCTGCGTCAGCTCGGTGTTGGCGCCGCGGAAGCGGTCCTTCTCGTAGTCGTCGCGCACGAAGGCGCGGATCACCCGGTTGCCGGTGATCTGCTCGCGCAGCACGCGGTTCACCGTGTCCAGCCGCGTCTGCATGGTGCGGAACAGCGGGCGCAGCCTGCGCACGATGAGGGTCACGCAGATGCCGAGGACCGGCACGACGGCGACGAGGACCGCGGACAGGGGCACGTCCAGGCCGAGCGCCAGGATGATGCCGCCCACACACATGATCGGCGCCGACACCAGGAGGGTGAACGTCATCAGCGTCAGCATCTGCACCTGCTGGACGTCATTGGTGGTGCGGGTGATCAGCGAGGGCGCCCCGAAGTGGCCGACCTCACGGGCCGAGAAGGACTGGACGCGGTCGAAGACGGCGGCCCGGATGTCCCGGCCGACCGCCGACGCCGTACGGGCGCCGTAGTAGACCGCTCCGATGTTGCAGACGACCTGCGCCAGGGAGATGCCGATCATCAGCGCCCCGAAGGACACGATGTAGCCCGTGTCTCCCTTCACGACACCGTTGTCGATGATGTGCGCGTTCAGCGTGGGCAGATAGAGCGTGGCGCACGTCTGCAGGAACTGCAGCAGCACCAGAAGGGTGATGGGCTTCTTGTACGGACTGAGGTGGGTACGCAGGAGTCGTATGAGCACGCGGGGTCTCTCGGGGTCGTCGACGGCTGGGTGATCGGCACGCGATCGGGTGGTGCACCACCCCCTATCGTCGGACACTCCACCCGCGTTACCTCAACCGAATTAACCCGGCCGCCGTCCTGCGACGGGCCCGGCCCCGGTCCTTCGACGGAGGCCGACGCGTCACTACGGCGCGCCCGGGCCGCGGAACGCCCCAGGATGCGTCTGTTCCCGTACGGACACGTACTGCTGGCGTACGGCCTGGCCCACGGCGAGCTCCTCGCCCGGCTCCAGCACCTGGGCGACCGGACCCTGCCACACCGGCGGCGTCCGCGGGTCGAGCGCCCCCTGTGAGACGCCGAGGGCCCAGGCCGCCTGCCGGGCCGCGCCGAGCGCCGCGTAGTCCGCGGGCTGCGGCACGACGACCTGCGCGCCGAACAGCGCGGGCGCCACCGCCTGGACGGCGGGCAGTTCGGCGGCCGGCCCCAGCAGGAAGATCCGGCGTACGTCGACGCCGCGCCCGCGCAACACGTCCAGCGCGTCCGCGAGCCCGCACAGCATGCCCTCGAAGGAGGCCCGCGCCAGGTGCTCGGGCCGCATGGACTCCCGCCGCAGCCCGGCGAGGGTGCCCGCCGTGTGCGGCAGGTTCGGTGTCCGCTCGCCCTCCAGATAGGGCAGCAGGACGAGGCCGTGGGCGCCGGGTGTCGACTTCATCGCCAGATCGGACAGGCCCTCCAGGTCGGGCACGCCGAGCAGCTCGGCGGCGCCCCGCAGGGCCCGTACGGCATTGAGGGTGGTGACGACCGGCAGATGCATCCCCGTCGCGTCCGCGAGGGAGGTGATCATGCCGCTGGAGTCCACCAGCGCCTCGGGGTGCACGGCCATCACGGACCCGGAGGCGCCCAGCGACACCACCGCGTCCCCGAGCCCGATGCCGAGCCCGAAGGCCGCCGCCATCGTCTCGCCGGTCCCCGCAGAGATCAGCAGCCCCTCCGGTGTGGTGCCGGCCGCCTGGGCGGGACCCAGCACGTCGGGCAGGGACGCCTGGTGTCCGAGTGCCAGTTCGACGAGGTCGGGCCGGTAGGCGCCGGTGGCCGCGGACCAGTAGCCGGTCCCGGAGGCCCCGCTCCGGTCGGTGGTGCGCCGCGCGGGGCGGCCCAGCAGCTGCCACACCAGCCAGTCGTGCGCCTGCATCAGGAGGGCGGTGCGCCGCGCCGCCTCCGGCTCGGTCCTGCTGAGCCAGCGCAGCTTGGTGACCGGCTGCGCGGCCTGCGGCACGGAGCCCACGGCCTGGGCCCACGCCTCGCGTCCGCCGAGCGCGTCGATCAGGTCGGCCGCCGCGACCTGGGCGCGCT
The DNA here is from genome assembly GCF_000424945.1 of Streptomyces sp. 142MFCol3.1. Classification (NCBI taxonomy): domain Bacteria; kingdom Bacillati; phylum Actinomycetota; class Actinomycetes; order Kitasatosporales; family Streptomycetaceae; genus Streptomyces; species Streptomyces sp. 142MFCol3.1. Next base: position 315,958 of record NZ_AUKV01000008.1, on the reverse strand, counting down.
TGTCGCCGCCGACCAGTGCGGGGCGCACGGTGTTGCCCTGCACGTCCAGCGGGACCAGGGCGTTCTGCTGCGCGGAGACACCGATGGCCTGCACGCCTTCGAGCAGGCCGCCGCCGGCCGCCTCGCCCAGGGACAGCAGCCAGGCCTGCGGATCCACGTCCGAAGGACGGCCGCCGCTCTCGGTGGTCTCGACCGGATGCGGCGCATACCCCTGCCTGAGCACGGCACCCGTGTCCGTGTCGCAGACGACGATGCGAGTGAAATCGGGCGAACTGTCCAACCCGGCGACTATCCCCATGGCGGAAATTCTGCCGTATGACGGGAGGTCGGCGCCCCCTAGGTGTTGCTGGTGCCCCAGTCGTCCTCGACCACGCCGTCGGTGTTCCGCTCGCGCAGGGAGCGCACACGCTCGGCGACCGAGTCCGGGACGTGGTCGCCGACCTTCTCGCTCACGGCGTGGAACGCCTTGCCCGCGACCACGCGGCCCTGCTGGGCGGCGGTCTCCGCGGTGTTGCGCACCGCCGGGTTCTGCGCGACCTGGCGTGCGGACTTCTTCAGCTGCTCGTAGCGCTCGCGCCCGGCGCGTGTGCCCAGCACGTAACCCAGGGCCAGTCCGGCGACGAATGTGAGCCGGTAGCGCATGACGGCCACCCTTCCCTTGCGTCGGCATCGGTGTGGAGGGAACCGATTGGCGGAGCACCCCCCTGCTTGCGCTAATGTATGTGTCGCAGCGAGCGCACGCCCCCTGGCGAATACCCAGGTAGGTACGTTCGATGCAACGAGGCAATCCTCCGTAGCTCAATTGGCAGAGCAGCCGGCTGTTAACCGGCAGGTTACTGGTTCGAGTCCAGTCGGGGGAGCTCGATCTCCTGTAGCTCAATTGGCAGAGCAGCCGGCTGTTAACCGGCAGGTTACTGGTTCGAGTCCAGTCGGGAGAGCAACGGAAGAGGACCCCTCAGGGGTCCTTTTTCATGTTTGGGGGAACCGCGCGGAGCACGCCGAAGTCCTCATGGTCATGCGATGCCGACCATCCGAAGCAGGAGATCGTATGAGCGGCTATGCTGCGGCAGACGGCGCGCACAAATGTGCGCGACACGCCGTACGGGGCGGTAGCTCAGCCGGTTAGAGCAGCGGACTCATAATCCGTCGGCCGTGGGTTCGAGTCCCACCCGCCCCACCCAAGGCTTGTAGCGCAGGAACGTTTCTACCTGCGATAGCCCGTCAGCCCCCTCCCGGCGGAGGGGGCTTCAGTGCTTCTGGAGAACGCCAGCCGGTCCGCTGCCGGCCAGAAAGGCCGACGATCACCCGCACGGTGGTCATGGAGCAGCCCCGGCCAGCTCGACGTCCGGTCGGGGCTGCCGGGATCAGACGGAGGCGGAGACGATCGGTGTGCCGACCTCTCGGCGGGCCGGGCGGGGCGGGGCGCGTCGCCCGGCGGCCGTGGCAGCGTGCCGCGCCGCGTCCGAGGTCTGACGGGCGGTGATCCGGACGGCTCCTACGGTGCGGTCCGGGGCCGGCGGGGCATGAGCAGGTGGGCCGTCACTGCCAGGGCGAGCGGCAGGAGGCTCACGACCAGCATGGTGAGCCGCAGGCCGTTGGTGAAGTCCAGCCCGAGGTCCAATCCGGACTGCCGAAGCAGGTTCGGGTCGTATCCGGCGGTGCCCGGACTGTGCGCCATCGCGCTTCGCGTCGCGTCCACGGCCTCCTCGGCCTCGGACACCGACATACCGCGCGCTTCGGCGTCGTTGAGCCACTGCCGCTGGAAGAAGAGGTTGAGGAGCAGGAGGTAGACGGCGGGGCCGAGCGCGTAGCCGGTCATTCCGAACGCGGGCTGGACAGAGGCCACCGCTCCGGACTTTCCGGGCGGGGCGTGCGAAAGGATGGTCTCGGCCACCGCGGAGGACGTCACCAGCGAGCCGAGGTTGGTGAGCCAGGTGGCCAGTACGACGATCCACAGAGCCATCGTGGGCGTGGCGGTGGCCGCCATCAGCAGCCCGCCGGCGACCATCACCAGCAGGCCGGTGACAAGGACCGGCCGGGGGCCGTACTTCCCGATCAGGTGCCCGGCGAGGATGACGGCGACTGCGATCGCCAGTGTGCCGGGCAGGAACAGCAGGCCGATCGTGCGCGGGGGCAGCGAGAGGATCACACTGCCGAACTGCCCGAGGGTGAAACTGAACCCCGCGATGAGGAAGTTGAGCGTCAGGCTGGCCATCGCGGCCACGGCGAACGGACCGCTGCGGAACAGCGAGAGGTCCAGGACCGGTTTCGGTGTCCGGCGTTCACGGAGCACGAACAGCGCGCCGGCGACCGCACTGATCACCAGCGGCAGCCAGGCCTGGAGCCGGGAGATCCCGTTCTCCGCCCCGGCGACGCCGTGGACGAGGGTCAGCAGGGCGACGCCGACCAGGCTGACGCCGACGACGTCGACTCCGAGGCGCTTCAGGACGGGGGGCTCGGTGACGTACCGGGCCGTCAGCCCGAGCGCGATCAGCGACAGCAGGGGGGCGAGCAGGAACAGCCACCGCCAGCCGACGGCCTCCGCCACCCAGCCCCCGATCGCGGGGGTCACCCCGCACAGCACCATGTCGATGGCCATGAAGATGCCGATGGCCGCCGGCCGTCTCTCCGGCGGCACCGACGCCTTGAGCAGGGCCATCGACACGCCCAGGACCGCGGCCAGAGCCAGACCGTCGAGGAGGCGCGTCACCAGCAAGAACGTGTAGCCGGGGGGGATCGCGGAGAGCAGGTTGACGACGATGTCGCCGACCAGCCCCAGCATCAGCAGCCGCTTGAGCCCGAAGGCGTCCCCGAGACTGCCCACGGCGAGCACGGCGGCGGCCACGACCAGCGTCGCCGCGCCACCCAGGAACCCGACGACTTCGGGCGGCACGTGGAGCGCCCTGCTGACCTGAGGCATGTTCAGGCTGAGGACCAGCGGGTCGATGGCCGTGATCGTGAAGGCGAGGGCCAGTCCCGAGATGATCGGGAGTATCGCGACGACGGATCGCGGCTCCGCAGTCGACACAGCAGTACCTCCCGTACGTCGGCCGGCGCCGACCGCTCGTCGACCGACCGTAACCGGGCCGCCACTTTCAGTCCGCCTTCCCCGGACTGGCGCACGCGGCTCGACACCTGTTCGGACCAGGAGGATCAGTCCCACGTGGCCAGGGGCGCCGGCCCGCTTCGACGGGTCGAGCACTGGGCCGTGAGCGACCGGTGGTACGGGTGCTGACCGCCGCCTCCGCTCCAGACCGGCGCGGTCCACGAGGGGCGGCGGGCCTACCGGCGCACCCGGAGGAGCGGGAGGGTGAGATCGCCGCGCAGGCCGAAGCGAACCGGGGACGCATCGCGGAACTCACGGCGCGGTCCCAGGAGTTCGACCGGGGGGCCGAGAAGGCCCGGACCGTCCGCGGGCCCCTGCTCGCGCTGCCCGGTCCGCCGACGCCGACGACAACGGCCCCGAAGCCGCCGGAAGGATCCTGCCGCACCGACGTGCTGTTGCCGGGCTGTGGCTGCGGTGATCTACTCGAATTAGGCCCGACTCGCATGTAACGGCCTGCCGCGTATCCGATGCGGTACGGCGGGTGGGAGTCGCCGTCCTCAACGGAGTGCCAGAGGTGCTCGCCGGCGGCCCGGCCCGGAGGGGGCCGTATCGCGCGCCGCCGAGTCACATGAGAGGAGCGCGGCGATGGCCGCCAACCGGCTGCCCACACCGCAGGAGGGCATCTGGTCCGTCGCGCCGCGCATGTACCTCCCACACCCCGAAGTCGTCGACACGCGCTGGCAGTGCCCATTGGTCAGCCGCGTCGGCTGACGGGCCGACGCCGTTTCTGGCCCTGCCGGAGACCGACTGGGTACGCGGCCAGGGGCCGGGACTGCTGCCCGGCACCGGCGTGCGGGGCGACCCGCAGGAGCACCCGACGAGCCGGGGCCGCAACGGGGAGTCCGCGTGATCCGGCCGGACGGGGACCTGACGGCGAGCCACCGCCCGGCATGCCCGTCCTGGACACCCGCGCAGAACGCCGCCGCGTGGCGCACCGGGAGGAGGCGGGACGCGTCGTCGACGGTCGCCGGTTTCCCCGGTTCCCGCGCTGAGTCCGCGTGGTGGCTGCAACCCGAAGTGTTCAACCTCAGGAGAGGAACGCGGTGATGGCATCCTCAGTCAACAGCAACCGTCCCGGGCGACGTCTGCGCCACGATCTCGCCGTGGCGGCAGCCGGCATCGGCGAGGCGGCGGCCGCCACCGGAAAGGCCACCGTCACCGCTGTACGTCACCCGGGGGACACCATCGACCGCGCCAGGAAGATGACGCGGGCCCTGCCCGGGGCATGGCACTCGGTGAAACCGGCGCTGACCGGCCGGGTGGACGACTGGCGCCGCGAGTACGCGTACACGCTGGGGGAGCAGGCCTTCATCTACGGCTTCCCCTACATCTACAACGCCGGGCTCCGTCACCGTTGGGTGACCCAGAAGCCCGAGAGGGAAACGACACCCTACGCGGCCGTCAACCACTTCTGGCACGGGAGCAGGGTCTGGGACGCCTCGGACCGGGAGGGCGTGTCCCCCAACAACGACACGTTGTACTCCTGGGCGTGGGTGGACCTGCGCGAGGAGCCCCTCATTCTCTCGCACCCCGACATGGGCGACCGCTACTTCACCTTCGAACTGGTCGCCTTCACCTCCGACAACTACGACTACGTGGGCATGCGGGCGACCGGACCAGGAGCCGGTGACTTCGCCCTCATCGGTCCGGACTGGAACGGGGACCTCCCGGAGGGCGTGCGCCGCACGGCGAACGCCCCCACCCCGTGGGTCCTGGTGGTCGGGCGGACCCTCGTCGAGGGCGAGGAAGACCTCCCGGCCGTCCACGCGCTGCAGCAGCAGTACCGGCTGACGCCGCTCCACCTGTTCGGCGAGGAGGGCGCCAGGCTCCCGGAACGCCGCGACGTACTGGTGCCGGTCGACCCCGCCGAGGATCCGCTCGGTCCGTGGAAGACGCTCAACGCGGTGCTGGCCGAGAACCCGCTGCCGAAGCACCACGATGTCCTGCTGCGGCAGTTCGCGGAGATCGGCATCGGCCCAGGGCTGGACGTCGAGGCTCAGCCGGAGTCGGTGAAGGAGGGCCTGATCCGGGCCGCCGCCACCGCCGTGCCGATGCTCGAACAGCAACTGCTCAGCGGCCAGTGGGCCGAGCAGATCAACGGCTGGCGCTACCCTTCCCCGGAGATCGGGCGCTACGGGGACGACTTCCTCAAGCGGGCAGCGGAGCAGTCCCTGGTGGGCATCGCCATCAACGATCCCGAGGAAGCGGTCTACCTGGCGGCCTTCACCGACGGCGCCGGCGAGACGCTGACCACCGGCCGCTACGAGCTGCGCTTCGACGCGGGGTCGCTGCCCCCTGTCGACGCGTTCTGGTCGCTGACCGCCTATGACGAGGACCGGAACCTGATCCCCAATCCGATCGACCGGTACTCCGTCGGAGACCGCACCCGGGGGCTGGCCAGGGACGATGACGGGGGTTTGACCCTCTACCTGCAGCCCGACTCGCCGGGGCCCGAGCTGGAGTCCAACTGGCTGCCCACGCCGCAGCAGGGCATCTGGTACGTCGCGCTGCGCATGTACCTCCCGCGCCCCGAGGTCATCGACGCGCGGTGGCACTGCCCGCCCATCAACCGCGTCGGTTGACGGAAGGCAGGCCACACGGCCTGGAAGGCCGCTGAGAATCCCGGTTCCGGCCTCGGTGGGTGGAGCTCGCATCCTCGGCTTCCCATCCGTAGGGCCGGGGCCGGAGCCGAGCGGCGAGTGCCGGGAGGGGCTCCTCCGGCTCGGGTTCCGGCACCGGTACTCCGACGGCCCGTGCTTCGAAGGACCGGTCGCTGAAGGCCCGGCTTGCCCGGGCCCGGTCTTCGCGGGCCGGGGCAAGCGGAAGCCGGTCGGGCTGTGGGCGCCGGCCGGCTCCGATGACGGGGTGCGGTCGTCAGCGACGGTCCGCGCGGCGCCGCATCACGACGACGGTGCCCGTGCCGACGGCGAGGGCCGCGGCGGCGGCACCCGCGAGGGGCAGGGCGGGACCGGAGCCGGTGCTGGCCAGGTCGCCGTCGACGGCGGAATCGCCCGAGGTGCCGCTCGTGGACGATCCCCCGTGCCACGGGTGAACCGGATCCGCCGGTGGACGATGAGCCGGAGCCGCCGGCGGAGGACGAGCCGTCACCGCCGGTCGAACCGCTGCCGCCGGTCGAGCCGCCGGTACCACCGGTCGAGCCGCTGCCCGCGACGGCGAGGGTGATGGCGGCCTTGTCGTTCTTCTTGTTCTCGTCGAACGGGCGGGCCGGCCCGTCCAGCGCGACGGAGCCCTTGGCCCCGGCGACCGCCTTGGTGATCTTCAGTTCGAAGTCGTACGTCCCCTCGTACGCGGCCTCCACCCAGGCCTGCGAGGTGCCGCACTCTTAGGTGCCGGTGCCCACCTTGCTGCAGAAGCCGTCGGTCTTGGTCACCTCGGTGCCCGCGGGCATCTTGATCAGGATCCGGGTCGACGGGGCGACGTCGACCGGGGCGTCGTTCCCGGTGATGAACTCGCGGACCGACTCCACCTGTCGGGGGTCGGCGAGGTCCGCCGCGTACCAGGAGGCGGTGCCCGCCCCGTGCCGCTCGTCCAGTGAGTCGGCGGCCTTGCGCAGTACGTCCTCGCGGCGGCCGAGGAGCACCACACGGTCCCCGTCCGCTGCGAACGCCTCCGCCGTCGCCAGACCGATCCCGGTCCCGCCGCCGGAGACCACCACACGTCGCCCGCTCATGGACACCCCGCCCGTCTCGTCGTTGTCCTCAGATGTGAATCCTGGTCATGTCCACATATGGACGGAGACGCTACGGAGACCGCCCAGTGGCGTCAAGTGACTTGATATGAAGCCATGTTGACCTGCGCATTCGTTTCGTGGCACGGCCCGCTGGGCAAGGATGGGGCAGCGTTTGTCCCGGTCCATGGACCGAGGAAGGGGGGCGCTGTGCGCGATCATGTGCGGACGGCGGACGGACGGCAGCTGCGCGTGGAAGTCTCGGGGGATCCAGGGGGGCGCCCGGTGTTCCTGTTGCACGGGATGCCCGGCAGCAGGGTCGGACCCAGGCCGCGTTCCATGTTCCTCTACCAGCGCGGCACCCGGCTCATCAGCTACGACCGACCCGGGTACGGGGGATCCGACCGCATGCAGGGGCGCCGGGTCGTCGACGTCGTGCAGGACGTCACCGAGGTCGCCGACGCCCTGGGGATCGACCGGTTCGCGGTGGCCGGGCGCTCCGGCGGCGCCCCGCACGCGCTGGCCTGTGCCGCGCTGATGCCGGCGCGGGTCACCCGGGCCGCCGCACTGGTCGGGCTGGCGCCGCGGAACGCGGAGGGGCTCGACTGGTTCAAGGGAATGGCGCCGTCGAACGTCAACGAGTTCCGGACCGCGTTCACCGACCCGGAGCGCTTCGTGGCCCGGCTGATCCCACGGTCGGCCGCCATCCGCCGCGATCCCGTGCGGCTGCTGGAGGAACTGCGGCACGACCTCACCGACGACGACCGGCAGATCGTCTCCGACAACACCATCCGCTCGATGCTGCTGCGCAACTACCGTGAGGCGCTGCGCACTTCGCCGTACGGGTGGATCGACGACGCGCTCGCGCTGACCGGGAACTGGGGCTTCGACCCGGCGGACATCAGGGTGCCGGTGCTCCTGTGGCACGGGGTGAAGGACGTCTTCTCACCGGCGTCGCACTCCTCGTGGATGGCGGCGCGGATTCCCCGTGCGACGGCCGTGCTGGAGCCGAGCGCGGCGCACTTCGCCGCGCTGCGGGCCCTGCCGAAGGTGCTGACCTGGCTGCTCGCGGACGTGCCGGTCTGGCCGGCGCACCGGCGGGGCAGGCCCGTGAGCGTCTCCGCCGCCCTGCCCCCCTCCGGGGACGGCCGCCCCCAGGCTCCCGCGTCGGCCTGAACGGCCCCGCCCCGGACGCCGGACGGGCTGGACCCACGCCCGTCCGGCACGGCAGCCGCTCACACCGCCAGCGGTTCCAGGTCCCGGTAGATACGGCGGCCCTCGGCCGCCACCCGGGTCATGCCGTTGTCGTCGCCGAGGCGGTCGCGCAGCTCCGACAGGGCCTCGTCGCGCAGCCGCCCGGCCTCGTCCTTGCGGCCCAGCTCGGCGAGCGTGAGGCCGTAGTTGGTGACGACGGCGAGCGTCTCCGGGTGGTGCGGACCGAGGACGGTACGCAGGGTGACGACGGCCTTCTCCTCCAGTTCACGGGCCTCGCCGAGCTGACCCTGGTCGGCGAGGACGTTGGCGTAGTTGATGCCGGTGAACAGGGTGTGCGGGTGCTTCTCGCCGAGCACGTCGCCCATGCGGCGCAGCACCTGGCGGAACACGGTCTCCGCCTCCTCCGCGTCGCCGCAGCCCCAGTGGAATATCCCCAGGTTGTTGAGGGCGGCCTGGGTGTACGGATGGGCCTCGCCCGGCACCTTCATGTACTCGGTCAGCGCCTCACGGGCGACATCGCGCGCCGCCTCCCGCTCGTCGGCGGCGAAGAGGTCGGCCGCCATGTTCAGGTCGCAGGCGAGCGAGTCCGGCGTCGGCGCCGGGTACTGCGCCCGGTACTGCGCGCGGGTGGCCGTCGTCAGCCGGCGCGCGTCCTCGAACTGGCCTGCCCTGCGCAGCGACACGGCGAGCGACTTCGCGCAGCTCAGCGTGCCCGGGAAGTCCTTGCCGAGGATGCGTTTGTGGGCGTCGTAGGCGCGGGAGAGCAGGGAGACCGACTCGGTGTACCGGCCGACCTCGCGCAGGTCGCGGCCCAGCCGGGCGGCCGAGGCCAGCGTGTACGGGTGGTCGGGGCCGAGGACCTCGATGCGCCGGTCGTAGGTGTCCTGGTCGATGGCGCGCGCCTCGCCGTACCGGCCGACCATGCGCAGCGCCAGCGCGAGATTGTTGGCCGCGCTGAGGGTGCGCCGGTGCGACTCGTGGAAGATCTGGCTGAAGCCCTCGTGCGCCTCGCGGGCGAACTCCACCGCCGAGCCGTACACACCGAGCGCCGCGAGGTCGCTGGCCAGGCCGGACATGGTGACGTACGTGTGCGGGTGCGAGGGGCCGAGCACGCGCTTCTGGCGTTCCAGGAGCTCGGTGTTGATCTCCCGGGCCTCCACGTAACGTCCCTGCGAGCGCAGGATGTTGCCCAGCTGGCAGCGCAGGTAGAGGTACTGGACGTCGTCCTCGCCGAGGGCCGGCTTCCAGTGTTCCAGGAGGTCCTCGGCGAGCGCCTGGGCACCCGCGAACTCGCCGCGCTTCCAGAGGTAGCGGACACGGTCGATGAGCAGCCTGCGGGTCGGCGCCTCGGTGCAGTTGCGGGCGTCGGACGCCGACAGGTGCGGCCAGATGACCGCGAACCTCGCCCAGGTCTCGGGGTCGTCGATGGGTTCGTCGCCGTCCGGCCGGCAGCCCGCCAGGACCGTGTGCACGATGTGCCGGGCGTGGCGCTGCTCCTCCTCGGTGAGCTGGGAGCGGATCACCGCCTGCACCAGCCGGTGGACCTGGATGCTGTTGCTGACCTGGTCGACCTTGGCGAGCGCGAACCGGCCGATCTCCCGGATGACCCGGCCCAGCAGCAGACTCTCCTGGAGGGCGGGGTCGTAGGGCCTGAGGGCGTCGATCATCTCCTTGCTGTAGAGCAGGTGGACGGAGATCGGCTCGGCGGCGAGGAACGCGCACAGCTGGAGCAGCCGTACCGAGGCGGGGGAGTTCTCCCGCAGCCGCGCTATGGAGATGTTCCAGGTCGCCGCGACCGTCTTGGGGTAGTCGGCGGGCTGGTTGAGGTCGAGGACCTCGGTGGTCTGCTCGGCGAGCTGGCGCAGGTAGTCGTCGATGGGCGTGGCCGTCTCGGCGAGCCAGGCGGCGGCCTGCTCGACCGCGAGCGGCAGGTCGCCCACCGCGGTCGCCACCTGGTCCGCCTCCTCGGTGGTGAGCCCGGAGGCGCGGCGGGTGAGGTGCTCGATGCTCTCCTCGCGCAGGAACACGTCGATGGGCAGGGAGGCGCCCTCCTGCGCCCAGGCCTGGTTGCGCGAGGTGACGAGGATGTGCCCGCCGCCCCCGGTGGGGAAGAAGCGGGTGAGCTTCGCGGGATCGTCGGCGTTGTCGAAGACCAGGATCCAGCGTTTGGTGGGCGCGCCGCGGCCCAGCATCTGCACGGCCTCCTGGCTGGCCACGTTGATGTCCTCGCCGCCGGGCGCGCCGATGCGGGCGGCGAGTTCGGCGAGCGAGGAGACGACGTTGCCGGGGTCCTCTGCGGAGATCCACCACACGAGGTCGTAGTCCGCCATGAAGCGGTGCACGTACTCCAGCGCGACCTGCGTCTTGCCGACGCCGCCCAGCCCGAACAGCGCCTGGGGCTGCGGCAGGACGACCGATATGCCCCCGCTGAGCTGGTCGCGGACGTGGTCGAGGATGACGTTGCGGCCGGTGAAGGTGTTGTTGCGTTGCGGGGCGTTCCAGATGCCCGGGGTGCTGCCGGGGAAGCGGGGGCCCGAGGGTCCGCTGTCGAGAGGACGGCCCGGCAGCTCCAGGACGTTCAGCAGCGAGGTGATGCACTGGGCCTCGTCGAGACGGTGCAGGTCCACCGGGTTGCGGTCGAGGTAGGAGTCGGGCAGCCGGACCTCGTCGACCCGCAGCGCGACCAGCGGGCTGTGCGGGGTGTCCGGGTCGGTCGCGGTGAGGGTGCGCCAGACGGCGTCGGCGTAGCGGGACTTGCGGAAGGCGTTCGACAGCAGCACGAGGGTGCGGGTCGCCGGGTCGGGCTGCTCGACGGGGCCGGTGGAGATGTCGTGCGGCACGATGTTGCAGCCGGCCCGCTTCAGGAGCGCCTCGGTCCAGTCCGCCCACATGCGGTTCTCCGCCGCGTACACGATGGAGACGTCGGCCACGGACGTCATCGGCCGGCGCCGCAGGAACGCGTCGCGGCAGCGCAGCCGCACCGGCTCCGGCACCGGCGGCAGCGAGGTGACCTCGCCGTCCGAGATGACGGCCGTGAGCCGCTCGAACGCGGACAGCAGCGAGTTGGCGATGCCGCTCTCGTCGCCGACGGTGGCGAGGGTCTCCTCGTACGCGTAGTACGGGCGGTACGGGATCTCGACGTTCCCCCAGTACGCGGTCATCTCCTCGAAGGCGAGGTCCTCGCCGCCGAGGCCCTTGGGCAGTCCGTCGAACTTCATCCGGGCGAGCGCGCGTCCCGCGTCGACCTTCTCCTTCTCGCCCTCGTCGATGCGCATAGGCACCGGCAGCACCCGGATCTTGCGGTCCCGGTAGCCGTCCTCGACGCTGCGGGCCACGGCCGCCGCGCCGTCGAGGGACTGGTCGCTGAGCGTGAAGCAGTCCACGAGCACGTCGGGCATCTGCATGGTGCAGATGTCGGCGTTGTCGGACAGCCCGGTGCGGCTGTCGATCAGGACGTAGTCGTACGAGGCCTTCATGTCGTCGCGCAGCGCGTCGAGGAACTGACCGCCGCCGAGGCGCTCGTAGAAGTTGTCCCACTCGAAGGAGGACACGGTCGCGGAGTACGAGCGGTCCTGGCGCCCGGCGGACAGGAAGTCGAGGGAGCCGCCTTCCTGGAAACGCAGACCGAGCCGCTCCGGGGTCAGGGAGATGGCGTGCGGTTCGACGCGCGCGTAGTCCAGGTGCCAGGGCCCGGAGCGCTGGGTACCCGTGGTGGAGGCCCAGGCGTACTCGTTGATGATGTCGATGACGCCGGTGGTGGCCGCGAGCGCACTCAGGTCCAGGAACGGATGGAAGAAGCGGTGCAGGCCCGGGGCCTCCAGGTCCCAGTCGACCGCCAGTACGCGTTTTCCGCTGGCGGCGAGGATCCATGCGGTGTTGGCCAGGGCCATGGTGCGGCCGGTGCCCCCTTTGTACGAGTAGAAGGTGATGATGCGTCCGTCCTGCACGGCCGTCATGCTTCTTCTCCTCCGTCGTCGGCTCCGCCTTCGTCCAGTGGCGGTTGGATGGGGCCCAGCAGGCGGGGCCTGCGGATCGGCGGGCCCGCGGGCGGATGCGCCTCCGCGTGCTTGAGGTACTGCCGGGTCGCGTGCGCGACGACGGCGGGCAGTACGTCGGTGAAGGCCTTCAGCGTGGGGACGCCGTTGACGGCGGCCCGGCAGTCGGCGCGCCGGCCCCGGTCCAGGATCAGCGGCAGCGTCTGTTCGAGGTCCGCGGCCAGCTTGCGGCCCTCGTCCCCGTGGCACTGGATGTCGGCACGGTTCCAGGGAACGATCGCGCTCACCCAGGGCCGGGCGTTGGCGTCGAAGGCCGCGAGTCTGCGCTTGCGTTCCTCGTCGGTCAGCGCCCACCGGTCGACCAGCAGGATGCCGGGGTGACTGGGCGCCGCCTTGTCGGAGTCGTCCGCCACCAGGTTCTCGCCGGTGTCCTCGTCGTCGAAGGACGACACCGTGATCCGGTAGTCCAGGGAGCGGATCAGTTCCTCGGCGAGCGCGGGCAGCGAACGGGTGGACTCCGAGTGGTACGGGTTCCAGTCCTGGGCGTCCTCGCCGTAGGGCCGGGTGTCCCGGTGCTCGGGGATGGTGTGCCGGGTCGGCGCGGCCACGGTCAGATGGATACGCCGGGGACCCTCGCCACGCGGCTTGAACGCGCTGGGCGTGCTCTCGTAGGGGCGGGGCCTGCTGGACGGCAGCGGCGACTCGTGGGCGAGCCGCACGATCCGCTGGGCGAGCCCGAGCACGGTCTCCTCGTACTCGTCGTGCAGCCGGTTCAGCTTGATCAGGCCGTAGATCCCGTTGGCCGCGTACCGGTCGCCGAACTGTGCCTGGTCGACATGGATATGCCGTACGGAATCAGGGAGTTGGGCGTAGTCGATATGCGTCCACAGGGCGGGGACGATGGCCGACATGGCGCCGGCGCCGGTGGCCCGCGCCCGTACGATCCGCTCGTTGAAGGCGAACCATTCCCGGCCGCAACTCTCACTCGTGAAGTACCGCGGCGAGAAGAGCGGCACGAACACCCGGCACGTGGCGAGATTCTCGCTGAGTTTCTCCGGCCAGCCGTCCCCGGCGCGCATCTCGCGGTCCATGAAACCCGCGGGCGCGCCCGCGGGCAGATCCGTGAGCGCCATGATGTGGTCGCACAGATCCGTGAACAGGACGTGCACCCAGTGGTCCGGATCGCCGCCGCCGGACCCCCACGCCGGTGTGTGGGCGTAACTCAGGAAGAAATACGGCCGGTTGTCCGATGCCCGTTCAGGTATGTCCACGCGCCCCCCTGCCTGTGGATGTGCCCCTACGGGATGTTCACCTGGCCGGAACCCACAATCTTCCCGACCGAGGGCCCGCACGGGTCGCCTCTTTCACGTCAAACCATGTCGATATCCAGACATCTGGACACCCGCCAGGTCGACGGCCTTCCGCACCCCGAAGAGCAGCACCGCTCTCCCCGCCATTTCCCGTTCCGTCCAAAGATCACGCGGCAGACGCGCCCCGATCGCCCCGAAGTCCCCGTCGTCCAGCACGATGTCCTCGTACGCCGTCCAGCGGCCCGGACCGCCCACCACGCAGTGGTAGGACCGCCGGGCGGGCGAGGGACGCAGCCGGTACTCGGCGAGATGGAAGGCGCTGCACACCTCGTACCCCACCCGTAGCAGCAGGACATGTGCGTCGGCCGCGTACAGCTTGGCCATCGGGGAACCCTCGCCGAGGTGGCAGTGCGGGTCGTGCCCGTCCAGCAGTTCCCCGGCGCGCGGGCCGAGACCGGCCAACGAGGTGTGCGGATGCACGCTGCGCACCGAGCCTGGTGTGGTGCGCACGCACTCGGCGAGCACGCCCATCGTCGGACAGGGCGTCGTCGCCGGGTCGAACGGCGGCACCGACGCCCGGAAGGCCGCCTCCTCGCTCTCCGACATGGCCGCGGTGAGCGCCTTGTACGCACGTGAGGTGAACGAGTTCTCCGGCGTGAAGGTGGGCACGACGAGTGTGCCGTCGGGACCGAGCGCGTCGAGCAGCCCGTCCCGTACGTCGGCGGCGCGCACCCCCGCACCGCGGAGCGAGGCGTGCACCATGAGGACACCGCCGGGACGCACACCCAACTCCGTGAAGAATCGCGCCAGTTCGGTAGGGGAGGTCACGACAGGACCGTCCACTCCGCCCGCAGTTGCTCGGCCAGCACCACGCCGGTCTCGGTGAGTTCGTCCTTCGGGCGTTCGCCCAGCTGCTCCAGCGCGCGCTCCGCGCGCTCCAGCGCGGCCGCCCGCAGGGCCGCGTCGCCGGCGAAGTACGTGGCGTTGCCGAGCGCCCGGCTGGCCTCGTCGAGCAGCCGGCCGGCACGGTTGCCAGGCACGTTCAGGTCGGCCGTCCCGCGCAGCGCGGTGAGACGTGCCCGCCGCCCGGTGCGCGGCAGTTCCCGCACGAACTCCTCCGGATCGAAGTCGACGGCCACCCCGAGCGCGCCGAGGCCGTGGGCTCCGAGCCGCACGCCCGAGCCCTCCGTCAGCGGGGTGACCGTGGTGACCAGCAACGCGTTCGGGTCGGTGCGCCAGCCGGGCGCGCGCTCGTCCATCAGGTCGAACGCCCCGCGCAGCCGCCGGGCGAACGCGTCGAGCGGTCCGGGGCCGAGCGGCGGCGCGACGGGCACGGGGAAGCAGTCGCGCAGCGGATCGGCGTCGTCGAGGAGCAGGACGGTGCCGTCCGTCAGGGTCGTGGCGGGCACCGGGCGCCACACCGAGGGGCCGTCCTCGGGCGCGCGCTCCTCGCCGGTGTGGGTGCGCACCCGCAGCCGGCCGGCGGTGACGGAGACCTCGACGCGTCCCGGTTCGGGGAGGGTGAGGGTCCCCAGGGTGGGCAGATGCAGCGCGCGGGTGCTCTGGTGCCAGCGGAGTTTGAGGTCGGCGCCGGCGCGGACGGCGACGGCGGCGATCGCCGAGGCGAGCGGTGCCGGGCCGTCGAGCCGGTCGTGCAGGCTCTCCTTGAGCGCGGTGGACAGATAGGGGTGGGCGAGGACGTCGTCGACGTGGGCCGGGCCCTCCGGGCTGCCGTCGAGGTCCAGCAGGGCCCGCCACATCTCGTCCCAGTCCTCTTCCCCGGTGTGCCGGGCCATCGCGCGGGACAGCGCGTGCCGGATCGACTCGCCCTGCGCGAACCACAGCTCACCGCTGTCGTGGACGGCCGGGCTCAGCGCGCGGTCGGTGGTCCGCTCGGCGATGCCGTCGACGAGCGCGCGCAGGTCGGCGCAGAAGACGGACGGATTGTCGAAGCCGCGGCCGGTGCTGTACCGGTGGGCGTAGAGCCCGCCGCCGCACGACTCGACGACGGGGCAGCGTCTGCAGGTGGAGCTGATCCCGGCCAGGCCCAGCTGACGTGCGCGTACGCCCTGGTGCCGGGCGAGCTCCCCGAAACTGTGCTGGAACACGTCGTAGCCCGTGGCGGGTGCTCCGGCATAGGCCGTCTTCAGCGAGTCGGCCTGCTCGAAGCTGCCGTCGGTCTCCACCACGGCCAGGTCGCTGGGCGCGAGCCCCATGGCCTCCGTCAGGCTCGGACCGCCCCGCAGGGTGCTGAGGACCGACTCGAAGGTGCGCACCGCCACGGTGCGGCCCTGTTCGTCCCACCGGTCGAAGATCCGCAGCAGCCACCGCGCGTACGCGGTGGGCGAGTCGACGGGTCTGTGCGGTGGGCTGTCCCAGGTCGAATGGGGCAGCAGGTAGTCGATGCGCGGCGGCTCCAGCGCGACCAGCGCGTCGTGCACCGCCACGGGGTCGTTGGCCACGTCCACCGTGCACAGCAGGCCGCTGTAGAGGTGCCGGTACTCGGGTCCGCGTAACAGGGCCAGCGCGCGCAGCACCCGGTCGTAGCTGCTGCGGTGCCGGCGGTCGAGCCGGTGCCGGTCGTTCGCGGCGCGGTCTCCGTCGAGCGAGACACTGATCTTGACGCCGAATTCCCTGAACACGTCGAGATGCCGGGTGTTCAGCTGGACGCCATTCGTGTGAATGCGGAGATCGAGTTCCGTGACCGCGCTGAGAGTGCGTGTGAGTTCCGCACAGATGTTTCTCATGCGAACGGGTCCCACGAGAAGTGGTTCGCCACCGTGAAGGATCACGGAAACGGACGGGAGTTTCTGCTCATCGGCATACTCCGCGAATCTCCGGGCGACAATCCCGAGCGTTTCCTCGGAAATAAAGGTGGGTCGCCCTTTCCAGCTCTGGTCCGCATGCTCGTACACATAACAGTGATCACAGGCGAGGTCGCATCGACTGTGGATCTTGAGGACCAGTTGCTGAAGCTTCACTTGGTGAAGGGTAGTGCCGACAGCGGGCTGCTTGTACCGCGAACTCCCAGATCTTTCAAGCCGGTTGACGCCTCCGGCGCACGCGGACGGGCGCACCGTGCGGCTTCCGCGCCATCGGATGCGCCCGTCCGAAGTCTGTGTGGCTAGAGCGCCGAGTCGAAAGTGATCGGCTTCGTGGGGCGCCGCCCAGGGATGTCCGTCACTCGTCCGGCCGACCTCACGGCGGCTGTTCCGAGCGGGTCGATGGCCGACAGGGGAGTGTGCTGCTTGCGCACGGGCCGGGCGGCGACGGGGCGGCGCGTCGTCGGCATCACCGAAACGTTCATTTGAGGATTTTCCACTCTTGGATAGGGGAATACTGCGTCCACCGCGGACCCTACCTGAGATCGGCGGACTCTACCCGATAGGAACGACAAGAGGCGAGCACTTCGTCGGAAGCGGCCGAAAAATGCCTTGGCCGGTCGGGACCTGTGCGTGGCGACAAGCCGTAGCGGGCCGCTGGGCCGTCCGGGGCATTCGGGGACGTCAGTTCGCCGGGTGCCACGACGTCACAGTGGTGACTGCCAGGTGACGGTGGTGCCCGCGCCGTCCCCGCCCGCCCCGCGTCCGCCGGTCGCGGCCTCGCCCCCGCCCTCCTCGCCGCCGCCCCGGCCCTCCCCGCTCGCGCGGTCCGCACCGGTGGGGATGCCGTGGTCCGTACCCGTGCGGGCGCCGCGGTCCGCTCCCGGGGGGACGCCGTCCGCGGCGCCGTCGTCGCGCACGGTCAGCCGGACCCCGGGGCGGCCGTCGGGCAGCGTCGCCGTCACGTCGACCGTCACCTCGATCCACGACACCCCGGCGCGGCGTGTGGCCGCGGCCAGCGCCCGGCGCAGCGCGGCCAGGAGCTGCCCGGCCACCGGCTCCGTGAGCCGGCTCTCGACGGGACCGGTGAACCGCGCGGACGGCTGGAAGCCGACCACCGCCGCCGCGCCGGCGGCCTCGCGCAGCACCTTTCCGCGGAACGTGGTGGGGGCGTCGGCGGGCGGCTGCTGCAAGGCGAAGATCGCGGTCCGGACCTCCTGGACGGTCGCCTGCAACTCGTCGACCGCCCGGCCGAGCATCTCGGACACGTCCTCGCCGCCCGCCGCGACGCTCCTGCGCCGCGTGGACTCCAGCATCATTCCGGTCGCGAACAGCCGCTGCACGACCAGATCGTGCAGATCCCGGGCGATGCGGTCGCGGTCCTCGTACACCGCGAGCCGCTCACGGCGGTGCCGGGCGTCCGCGAGGACCACGGCCAGTGCGGCCTGCGAGGCGAACTGCGTGGCGAGCAGCCGCTCCACCGGGGTGTACGGCCGGCCGCCGCGCGTGCGCGGCAGGGCCAGCGTGCCGATCAGGCGGCCTTCCGCCTGCAGGGGCAGCATCATGCTCGGCCCGAATCTGGTGCGTACGTGCGTCGTCATCCGCGGGTCCGTCGCCGAGTCGTCGATGAACACCGGCTCACCGCTCAGGAGCTGATCCAGCACGGGGCTGCCGGGCGCGATGGTGGCGCCCACGATGTTCCCGGGATCGCCGAGCATGGACGCGGTCACGATCTCCATGCCGCCCGCCCGGTTGGGCTGGAGGATGACGCCCGCCGTGGCGCCGGCGAGAACCCGGGCCCGTTCGGCGACGATCGCCAGCGCGTCCGACGCCTCGTCGGCGGTCAGCAGCGCGGTCGTCACGGCGGCGGCACCCTCGATCCAGCGCTCGCGCTGCCGTGCCGTCTCGTACAGGCGGGCGTTGGCGATCGCGATGCCGGCCTGGGTGGCGAGGATCCGCAGCAGTTGCTCGTCCTCCTCGGTGAACGGCCCGTCCGGCTTCCCGGCCAGCCAGAGGTCCCCGAACACCTCGTCGCCGATGCACAGCGGAACCTCCAGGCGGTCACCGGTCGGTACCGCGGGGCCCTTCTCGGTGCCGGGCGCGTACGGACGCGCCGCACGGATCTCGACGAGCCCGTCGTGGCCCGGATCGGTCATGCCCAGCGCCGCGTAGCGCGCACCCGTCAGCTCCGCCGCGCCGTCCACGATGCGCTGGAGCGTCGCGCGCAGATCGAGGTCGGTGCCGACGCTGAGGACGGCCTCCAGCAGGGACGGGAGGCGGGGGACCGGGTCGGTCATGCGGCGCCCTCGGCGGTCGGCCGTCAACCCGCCAGCGGGTCCAGGACCATGGGCTGGATCATGCCCTCCAGCATGTAGCCCAGCCCCTGCACGGCACAGATGTCCGGCCGCTCCGCGATGTGGACGGGCATCCCCGTCGCCTCCCGCAGCATCTGGTCCAGCCCGGGGAGCAGCGCACTTCCGCCGACCATCATGATGCCGCGGTCGGCGAGGTCGGCGACCAGGTCCGGCGGGCACACGCGCAGCACCTTGCCGATGCCGTCCAGCACGGCGGTCAGCGGCGTCTGGATGGCGTTGCGCACGGCGGCGGTGTCGACCTGCACGGAGCGGGCGAGGCCGGTCGCCACGTCCCGGCCGTGGATCTCCGTGGACGTCGGGCCCTGCGCGGTGAGCCCGTTGCCCGACAGGGCCAGCTGAAGAGGGCGTACGGCCTGGCTCGGCAGCATCAGCTCGTGCTGGTGGCGCAGGTGCTGCACGATCGCGTGGTCGACGGCCTCTCCGCCCACCGGGACCCGCTCGGCGGTGACGATCGAGCCCAGCGACAGCACCGCGAGCTGCGTCGCGGCGGCTCCGCACACCATGACCATGGTGGCCTCGGGCTGTTCCACGGGCAGTTCGCAGCCCACGGCCGCGGCGATCAGCGTGTCGACGAGCTCGACCCGCCTTGCGCCCAGCCCGACCAGCGTCTCCACGGCGGCGCGCTGCGCCAGCGGGTCCGCGTCGTGCGGGGTGCACGCGGCGGCTCGCAGGCGCGGCTTGCGGCGCAGCGTGCGGCGGACCTTGTCGCCGAGCAGCTGGCGCAGCATCCGCTGGGCCATCTCGATGTCGACGACCGTGCCGCCGGACACCGGCCGCACCACACGGATGTAGTCGGGCGTACGGCCCGTCATCCTCTCGGCGAACTCGCCCACCGCGATCAGCGCGCCCGTCTTCGTGTTGATCGCGGCGACACTCGGCTGGTCGACGACCAGGCCCGCGCCCTTCACGTACACCCGGGTCCGCGCGGCGCCCAGGTCGACGGCGAAGTGGCAACGGCGCAGCTGCTCCAGACTGGCGGTCATGGCAGGTCCTCCGAGAGCGCAGAGCGTGGGCCCCGCCGGGCGGCGGTCCTCTTTCGCATCGTGCGCGGCCCGCCGGGGCGACGCCTTCTGTGGGGGGCCGGGCGGGGTGCCGCCGGACGGGTGACTCGGGGGACGGTTTCAGTCGGCGCGGACGGCGTCGAGGACCGGCTCCAGCGAGGTCACCGCCTGCTCGCAGCCGGCCCGTGCGAGCTGCGACCTGAGCCGTGCGTCGGGGGCGTAGCCGAGCACCGGCAGGCCGATGGCCACAGCCGCGCCGACCTCGGCGACGGAGGAGGTGACGAGCAGTGCGTCCGACGGAGCCGTACCGAGCCGGTCCAGGGCGCGCCGCAGGCAATCGGGGGCCGGCATGAGGAGGGCGAGGTCGTCCGCGCGGCCGTGGGACCCGCCTGCCACCGAGTCGGTGAGGCCCCGTTGCGCCAGGTACGCGCTCAGGGCGCTCGGGGAGAGATCCGAGACCACGGCCGCCCGCGGACCGAGGGCACCGAGTGCGTGGACAAGGGCGTCGGCGTGCCGAGTGGGCCGCGCCCGACGGACGGCCCGTTCTTCGATCAGGTCGAGTTCCCGGCGCAGGTCGTCGCTCAGCCGGTGCCGCGCCAGTGCGCGCAGCAGATCCAGCGGATTGGCCGCCGTGTTCAGAGGCGTCTCGCCCGACAGGAGCCGCTGTCCGCCCAGAGCCTCGTCCGGATGGCGGAGTTCGACGAAACGCGCGACGAGTTCGCGGGTGACCTGCTTTGCCGTCTCCGTGGAGTAGAGCCGGACGAGGGGGCCGTCGAATCCGAGCAGCAGTGCTTCGGCGGCGTCGACGGCGGACGACGTCCCGGCAGTCGTCGGTGTCTCCGCGGCCGGTGCGGGCGTCGCCCGGGCCGGCGTGGGCGAGGGGCGCGGCCCGGAGGGCGGGGCCGCCGGTTCGCCTTCGGGGGCCAGCCTTACGGACCACGTCACCGACAACCCCGGTACCGGCCATCTGCGGAGCGCGCTGTGCACCGCGTGCTGTGCCGCGCCGGCCCGGCGCAGGGGGTGGCGCCGCGTGATCCGCCCGGCCTCCTTGAGGAAGTGGGCGAGCAGACGAGCGGACACGTCGGTCGTCCTGCCGCGCACGAACGCGACCGGGTCGCCCACGTGCCAGGACAGCCAGAGCGACGCGGCGAAGGCGCCGCCGCCCGAGCTGGGCACGGACAGCTCGTGGGCGGCCTGATGCACAGTGAGGTCGACCTCGTAGTACGTGACGAGTGGCCACAGGGCGCGCCGGCCCGGCGGCCGGTGGAGCTGGGCCGGGTCCAGGAGGGCCAGTGCCCCGTCCGGCCGGCCGTTGTGCACGATGGCCGTGAGGGAGGACTCCGCGGTGACGACCTCCTCCAGATTGCGCGTGGTGAACGGGCCGCGCACCAGGTCGCGTCGCTCGGGCACGGTCTCCGGCGCCCGCTCCGGCAGGTCCAGCGGGCAGTACCAGGCCACGGGCGGGCCCGATCCCTCCCAGCGCAGGGGGAGGAAGGAGGCGTCGGTGACGGCCGTGCCGCCGCCCCTCAGCTCCTCGTGCAGCGGAGGGGACAGGACGACGACGACGTCGTGGCCGGAGCCGACGTCGGCGGTCAGGGTCGCGGCACGGTCCGAGGGCGTGAACTGCGCGGTGTGCCAGAAGGTGACCGACAGGCGCGGCGGATCCTCCATCTCCAGCAGGGCGCCCGGCAGTTCACGCATGACGGCATGCAGCGCGGTCAGTACGGACGCCTCGGGCTCGGTGATCACGAGGTAGCCGTTGTCGCGGGACAGCAGCTCGTAGTCGCGGGGGGCCATGTCGCTCAGCGAGAGCAGCCAGGCCAGGGTGCGGCCGACGGCGCTGTGGCCGCGGGGCTGCCCGGCCTCTTCGCCGGGATCGAGGTACTCGACGACGATGGTGGGCCGGGCCCGTTCCGGGGCGCCGCGCAGCTCGCGGTACAGCTCCAGCATCGTCGCGCTCGGCTCGCCGTACTGCTCGCCGGCCTCCTCGAACGCCTCGTACGACTCGATGGCCTCGGCGATCCGGCCCTGGCCCTTGAGGGCGAGGATGTGCAGCCGCCGGAAGTCCTCCCGCCGGGGGTGGGAGCGGAGCAGTTCGGTGAGGTCGGCCACCGCGCGCTCGAAGCGGCCGAGCTCCAGGTCGAGTTCGGCGCGGGTGGCGCAGAGCGTGAGGCGCAGGGCGCGCAGCCTGCCGCGGGTCGTCTCGGCGGCGGGTCCGGGCACGCCGTCGACGGGCTGGCCCTGCCACAGGGCGAGCGCCTCACGGACGGCGGCGCGCGCTCCCGCCGGGTCCTGCTCGTCCCGAAGGGCCTTCGAGCGGGCGATCAGCTCCTCGCAGCGGTTCAGGTCGACACCCCCGGGGTCCGCGAGGAGGGCGTAGCCGTCCGCGGTGGTGGCCAGCACGCCGGGGCCCAGGGTCCTGCGCAGACCGGCCGCGTAGGTGGACAGCAGCCGTGCCGCGCGCTGCGGGCGCCGGCGCCCCCACAGGCCCTGGATCAGTTCCTCGTGCGTCACCGTCCGCGCGCGGCGCAGGAGCAGCATGCACAGCAGCGCCTGTTCCCGGGGCGCACCGGCGGCCAGGGGGCGGCTGCCCTGGCTGACCCGCACGGGGCCCAGCAGGCGGTACCGGAACCGGGCGGCCTCCCCGGCCTGGAGGACCTGTGCGAAGGAGGGGGTGAGGAAGAGGTCCCTGCCGCGTCGCTGGGCCGCCAGGTCCGAGGAGGTGAGCGGGGTGAGGGCGTCGTCGAAGAACGCCCTGAACTCGCCCGGGATGGCGCCCAGTTCGGGCGTCGAACCGCCTCCGGCCAGCCGCCGCAGCAGATGACCGAACCGGCTCAGGTCCTGCGACTGCTCGGGAGGCTGCTCCGCGTCCAGCGCGAAGTGGGTGATCTTCACCGTGCCGTCCGGAGCGACGAGCAGCGCGTTCGGGGTGAGCCGGCCGTGGGCGACGCCCTTCTCGTGCGCGGCCCGCAGACCGTCCGCCACCTGCTGCGCCAGGGGCGCGAGGAGCGAGAAGGGCAGCCCGAAGCCGCCCTCCGCAGTCAGCTCGGCGACGGTGAGCCCCTCGACGAACTCCGTGACGAGACAGGGCAGTCCGTCGTCGATCCCGTAGTCGCGCACGGCGATCACATGGGCGTGCCCGACCGCGGCGAGGGCCCGTGCGCGCTCCAGGAACAACTGGTGCCGTGCAGGCGGGGCGGGGTACTGGTGCACGGTCACGGTGTGGTCCGCCGCGGTGTCCATCGCCTGCCACAGCGCGTGTCCGCCGCTCGTCCCGAGCCGCCGCACCAGCCGGTACCGGCCGAGCACCAGACCTCCGGAGCGCGGCGGCGTCGCACCGCCCAGCCTCCTGAGACTCTCCTCCCGCACCGTCGCGATCGGCTCGCCGCCGCCCCGCTCGTGCCCGCGCCCGGGAGCGAGCACGGGGAACTCCCCGGCGGCCACCCCGGCCCGCACGTCGATCAACGCGCCCACCCGCGACAGGAGTTCGGCCGTACGGGTGTGTGCGGTGCGCGGCAGCGTGCCCAGCAGGAGCTCGCGGACACCGGGGCGGAAGGTGTACGAACCGGGCGGGCCCGGTGTGCTGCTGAGCACTCCGCTGAGGATGACCTCCGCCAGGTGCTGCGGCTGCGGGCTGGGCTCGATCGCTGCCTGGACCAGCCGCATGACGGGCAGTTCGGCCCGCCCGACGGCGAGATGTCCGGCGAGGCGGAAGGCCTCGGGCGAGGCGATGGACCGGAAGCGCAGGACCAGTTCCTCCGGGGAGAGCTGCTCGACGTCGCCGCGGCCCTGCTCGTCCAGCGGGGCCGGCGGGGGAGCGGTGTCCAGCAGCGCCACCGAACCGGGAAGCTGACCCGAACCGGCGACCAGGGCCGACCAGTTCGCCAGCCAGGGCGCCGAGGGTTCCAGGACGGGCAGCGGCAGCGGCCCGGAGCCGTGCGGGTCCGCGACGGTGCAGGAGTCCACGGAGTAGGCCGAGTTGGGGGCTGCGGGCCATGGGGCGGAGATCCGGGTGGTCGTCGCCGGGAGGGCGGTGGTGCGCCACAGGCGTTCGGGCAGCGGCTGGAGCACGGCCACCGGCATCCGGGCCGCCCAGCGGCGCAGCGTGCGGTACCAGCGGGCGCCCGGCGGCCCGCCCCGCCACTGAGGGCCCATGCAGTCGCTGACCAGCAGGGTGACCGTGCGCCCGTCGGCGTACGCCTCCTGCGAGCCCGGCCGCCGTACTGTTCCGCCGGCGGTGAGCCGGTGCAGCTCCACCGTCCGGAAGACGCCCGACTGGGCCAGCGCGGTGTGCAGTTCGCGGACGAGCGGGCGCCAGACGGGCATGGTGGGCCCGGTGTCGTGCACCAGGTGCAGGGTCAGCCAGCGTTCCGTCGCCGGGCGCAGCACGGGCATCCACCAGGGCGGTGCGGCGCCGAGCCGGGCGATGCGGTGCGCGGTCTCCTCCTCGTCGAGTTCGTGGCCGACGGGCGCGGGCACCCGGCGCTTGAGGGGCCGCAGGGTGCGCTGGAGCGCGAGCGGGTGGGGCAGCATCGGGGGCGCGGGGGCGAGGAGCCTGGTGTGCGGGCCGTCGTCGTCGCCGGGTCCGCCGCTTCCGGCCGTGTCGCCGCTGACGGGCAGTCGGAGGGGGACACGGTCCTCGGAGTGTCCCGGCCCTGCGGGCGGTTCGGGCCCTGGGCCCGCCGGGGGCGCGGACGGTGGCGGCCCGGCCGGAGGGGGAGTTCCCGGCGTGGCCGGGTCGCGGGAGGTCTCACGTCCGGCGGACGGCGGCCGGGGCGCGCGCACGGGTGCCGAGTGCCCTTCTGCATGCCCCGCGAGCCACAGCAGTTCGGCCAGTTCCACGGAGCCCGGCGGCTCCCCGCCGGTGACCTCCCCGAGCAGCCGGGCGAGCGCGGCGGGTCCCGCCGCGGACCCCTCGGCGGCCGCGCCGTCCGAAGTGCCGGGTGTGCCGGTCGCGTCGGCGGGGTCAGAACTCATCGTCGTCCTGGGTGCGGCTCAGGTACGGCATCAGCTGCTCCGCCAGGTCGTCCCGTGACGTGGCGTCGATGCCCGCGGCACCCGTCAGGTAGATGGCGTTCAGGAGCTGGTCCGTGGCGAGTTCACCGCCGGTGCCGCGGGAGAGGAAGCGGGTGATCAGCTCCCGGGCGTAGGCGTCGGGCTCGCCGAGGTGGGCACGGACGATGGCTTCCAGGTGGGCGTCGCGCGGCTGGTGGAGTTCGAGGCGGACGCAGCGGCGCAGGAAGGCGGGCGGGAATTCGCGTTCGCCGTTGCTGGTCAGCACCACGAAGGGGAAGGCCCGGCAGCGGACGCGGCCCCGCAGGACCGCGACGCGGTCGTCCGTTCCGGCGATCATCACCTCGGCGGCGGGAGTGTGCCGGGCCGCGCGGACCAGCTCGGGGATCTCGTACTCGCCCTCCTCCAGGATGTTCAGCAGGTCGTTCGGGAGGTCGAGGTCGCTCTTGTCGATCTCGTCGATGAGCAGCGCCCGGGGGCGGCGGTAGGGCAGCAGGGCGGTGCCGAGGGGGCCGAGGCGCAGATGGTCCTGGAGCCCGTCGTCCGCGGACGGTTCGTGCGCGGCGGCGCGGCCCGCGGCGTACAGGCGGGACAGCGGGTCGTACTGGTAGAGCCCGTCGCGCAGGATGGTGCGGCTGGTGATGTTCCAGCGCAGCACGGGCCCGAGCCGCAGCTCGCGCGCCACCGCGTACGCGAGGCTCGACTTCCCGCTGCCCGGCGGGCCGGTCACCAGCAGCGGCCGGCGCAGGTACAGGGCCGCGTTGACGAGCTGGACGGCACGGTCCGTGGCGCGGTACGTGCGGGCGCGGTGCCTGCGGTCCGGGGAGGCCGCCGAGGTGTCGTCGTCCACGGCGGGCGTGTCCAGCTCGGGGCCGCCGTCGAAGTCGCGCCACGGCGGCGGCGCCGGCAGCTTCGCGATGCCGTCGTGGGGCTCGCTCCCACCCGTGTAGACGGGCCACAGGGACATGGTCTCTCCTCGTTAGCGGGCCGGCCGGACGGCGGACGGGTGCTCAGCCGACGGGCGAGTGCAGATAGCCGACGGGGTCGGGCAGGCATCTGGGGTCCTCCCAGAGCAGCGCCAGGTCGTACGCCCAGTGCGGTTCGGACGCGTCGGAGGCGTACGCGGCCTCGCGCAACTCGTGGATGTGGGAGGGAAGTTCGGAGGGCGGAAGGTCCGCGAGGTGTTCCGCGAGCCGGTCCAGGAACGCCGCACCCGTGCAGTCCTCGTGCGCCGCCCCGCGATGGTCCCCGCGGCACCCGGTACGGGGCCAGAACATCACCGGCACCGCCGCGTTCAGGCTCGCCTGGAACAGCCGTCGGGTGCCGCCCGCGCGGGGCGGGGCCGCGAACCCCACCATGTCCGCGCCGCGCCGCAGCCCGATCGTCAGCCGCACCGGGTCCTGGCCGAGGGCCCCGCAGCCGATGCGGTGCAGCCGTGCCGCGGGCTGCACGTCGAGGCGCTGCCACTTCTGCAGCAGTTTGTGCTGGAGTCCGCCGCTGCGCCGCCGCTCCAGGTCCATCACGACGAGCGGGGCGAAGGAGCCGAGCGGGCTGTCGTCGTCGGCGCTGCGCTGCCAGTGCGCCACGTCCGTGTTGAGCCAGCGGCGGGGCAGGACGAACGCGATCAGCTCCCGGGCCTCCGGCTCCAGTTCGTGGTAGGCCTCGTCGATGCGCTGGAGGGCGTAGCCGCGGACCCGGTCGGCGGGCAGCGCGCGCGAGCCGACGACCCGGCGGTGCCGGCCGGTGTACGCGGACACCTCGACCAGGAAGTGGTGGTCGCCCGAGCCGCTCGGCGCGATCTCGACGAGGATCGGAGACCAGGGCTGCCCCTCCGCCGCCGGGCGGTGTGCCGCCGGGGGACCGGGCAGCGGGGGCCGCGGGTGACGGTCGTGCGGCCGGGACGGCCAGGACCGCAGCGCGCCGCGGGCCGGCGCGTCCTCCACGAAGTCGGCGAGCCGCGCGGCGAACCGGGCGACGGCGCCGGTGTCGGGCACCTCGGAGAGCAGGTACCAGGCCGCGTCCCACAGCGAGCCGAACCGCCGGGCCGGCAGCGGCGGCCCGAACGGTCCCACCGCGTCGCTGTAGAGCCGCTCGGGGCTGCACTCGGAGCGGCCCTCGAACTCCGGGCCGCGCCCCTGCACCAGCTCCCGCAGCCGCTCCTTCTCCGCCCGCCCGTACTCCGGCGTCGGGATCAGCTCGCCGAGCCGCGGCCAGTAGCGGGCCATGACGTGCGCGGGCAGCATCCGCCCGTTGCGGATCTGGGGGTCCCGCGCGGCGGCGGAGACCATGCCCACCACCCGGCCGGTGTCCGCGAGGGTGACCGCGGCGCCGCTGAACCCCGGTACCAGGGGCTGGCCGTGAGCCGCCCACGCCTCCAGCTGGACCCACTCGCCCGCGATCAGCTGATCGGCCGTGGCCCGGTACTCGGCGAGCGTCCCCTCCTCGTACCGCTTGGGGAAGCCGTACGCGAGGAGCCTGCGCGGCGGGTCCCCGTACGCGTCGGCGGGGGGTGCGAACCGCGCGGGCTCGACGGTCACGGCGCGGTCGAGTTCGAGGACGGCGACGTCACCGGGGTCCGTGTCGCGGCCGTCCCAGCCGCCGTGCGCGACGACCTTCGCGGGCAGCCCGTCGCCGTCGCGCCCGTCGGGCACGCCCGGTCCGAAGCGGACGCGCACCTCCTCGGTGCCGCTGCGCGCCACCACGTGCGCACAGGTCAGCACGTGCCGCTCGGTGACGAGGAACCCGGCACCCGTCTCCCGCCCGCAGCTGATCCTGGCGTGCCACGCGGCGCTGCTCATGACTGTGCGGCGGTCTCCGCGGAGCCGGTGCCCCCGGACTGTCCCGGCGACCAGGAGAGCTTGACGACGAGATGGCCCTCGACGGCGCTCCTGGCGATCAACGCGCCCGCTTCCGCGGTGAGTTTGACGCCGAACTCGATCTCCACGGCATCGGGGTTCAGACCGTCGCGGAACACCCGGAGCGCGGAGCGGGCGGCGGCCCGTACGCCCTCCAGCGAGCCCTCGAAGGTGCGGGCCGCCTGTACGGTCCCGTCGTCCCGCGCGACCAGCCGCGATCCGGTCTCGTCGTCGACGCCCTCGACGACGACCAGCGCACCCTCGTCCGTCTTGAACTCCACCAGTCCGTCCATGGCGTCGGCTCCCCCGTCCGTCGTGACCCTCGGCCGTCCCCATTGTTACGGACGGTGCTCGGCGCTGTCCCGGTTTCTGCGGCTCGTACCCGCCTGTCCTGGCGGGAAGCCGCCAGGGCACCTTCCCGCCAGGTCGCGTCAACTCCCCTGCAACACAAGCCCCCTGACACTCTTCGCAGCGCCCGCCCCGCACGGGGGCAGAGCGGGAGCGGAGCCGGGCACAGCGGAAGCGGAGCACGGACCCAGCCGGAGCAGAGCCGAGGAGAGAGGGCAGAGATGACGACCAGAGGACCAGCGAGACGCGGGGCGGCGCTGTTGTCGGCCGCGCTCGTGCTCGCCCTGCTGCCCATGGGGCGGGCGGGCGCGCTCGGCACCGGGACCGCCACCCCCGAGCCGGCCGGGGCGGCGTCCGCCGCCCGCACCGTCACCCTCGTCACCGGCGACAAGGTGACCGTCACCGACCTGGGCGGCGGGAGGAAGACCGTGTCCGTCGAGCGCCCGCGGGGCGCGACCGGCGCGGTGCGCACCCAGGTGGCGAACGGTGCCGTCACCGTCGTACCGGACGAGGCGCTGCCCTACCTGCGGGCGGGCACCGTGGACCGGCGCCTGTTCGACGTGAGCGAGCTGATACGTCAGGGGCTGACCGACCGGCAGACGCACGAGCTGCCGCTCATCGTGACCTACGACCGCAAGGCGCGCACGGCCACCCCGTCCGGCGCGGAGCGGACACGGGAGCTGCCCAGCATCCGCGGCGCTGCCCTCGACGCGGACAAGGGCCGCACCTTCTGGCGGGCCGTGACCCGCCAGGCGGGCATCGGCAAGGTCTGGCTCGACGGGCGCGTGAAGGCCGACATGGCCGAGAGCAACGCCCAGATCGGCACCCCGAAGGCCTGGGAGGCGGGACTCACCGGCAAGGGGGTCACCGTCGCCGTCCTCGACACCGGGGTCGACGCCGACCATCCCGATCTCGCCGGGCGCGTCTCCCGGAGCAAGAGCTTCATCGATGGACAGGAGGTCGCCGACCGCAACGGGCACGGCACCCATGTCACCTCGACCGTGGGCGGCACCGGAGCCGCCTCCGACGGCAAGGAGCAGGGGGTCGCACCCGGCGCCACTCTCGCCGTCGGCAAGGTCCTCAGCGACCAGGGCTCGGGCAGCGAGTCGCAGATCATCGCGGGCATGGAGTGGGCCGCGCGCGACGTGCACGCGAAGGTGATCTCCATGAGCCTCGGCTCGACCGAGGCCAGCGACGGCACCGACCCCATGGCCGAAGCGGTCGACACCCTCTCCGCGGAGACCGGGGCGCTGTTCGTGATCGCCGCGGGGAACACCGGCGCGCCCTCCTCCATCGGATCCCCCGGCGCCGCCGACTCCGCGCTCACCGTCGGCGCGGTGGACTCCGCCGACGAGGCCGCCTACTTCACCAGCGCGGGACCGCGCCACCGCGACAACGCGCTCAAGCCCGACCTCTCCGCACCCGGCGTCGACATCCTCGCGGCCCGCTCCGGGCTCGTCGAGGGCAGCGGCCCCTACACCTCGATGAGCGGTACGTCGATGGCGACACCGCACGTCGCGGGCGTGGCCGCACTGCTCGCAGAGAAGCACCCGGACTGGTCCGGCGCCCGGCTCAAGGACGCGCTGATGTCGACGTCGGAGCAACTGGACGCGTCCGCCTACGTGCTGGGCGCGGGCCGGGTCAGCGTGCCGGACGCCGTCGACGCGGAGGTCACCGCCACCGGCAGCGCCGACCTCGGCTTCCACAGCTGGCCCTACGAGGACGACAAGCCCGTCACGAAGACCCTGACCTACGCCAACTCCTCGCAGCAGCCGGTCGAGTTGGCGCTCGCCGTGCAGGGCGGTCCCGACGGGGTGGCCTCCCTCGCCGACCGGACGCTCACCGTGCCCGCGCAGGGCACCGCGTCCACGACGGTGACCGGCGACGCCGGCAAGGCGCCCGTGGGCAACACCTCCGGGCAGATCGTCGCCTCGGTCGCCGGCACCCCCGTCGCCCACACCGTGTTCGGGCTGGTCAAGGAGGAGGAGCGGTACACGCTCACCGTCCACGTCAAGGACCGCGACGGGGCGCCGACGGCGGCCGACCTCGCGGTGCAGCAGCTGGCGCAGGGCGTCGACCCCTATCCCGTGACGGTCGGCGACTCCGGCACCCTGGAACTGCGCCTGAAGCCCGGCACGTACAGCCTGACGTCCTTCCTCGACGTGCGCGGCGGCCGCGGCACGGACTCCCTCGGCCTCGGCTTCCTCGCCGCCCCCCAGGTGCGGCTCGACCGGAACCGGGACGTCACCCTGGACGCGAGGCGGTTGGAGGAGATCAGGGCGAAGGTCGACCGGCGCACCGAGACCCGGCAGCTGCTGATGGAGTACGACCGCAGCGGCGGCGGCTCCGACCTGTTCGGCGCGGTCCAGGTGCCCGTCAAGTACGACAGCGTGTTCGCCGCGCCGACCGGGAAGGTCACCGAAGGCGGCTTCGAGTACCGCACGGTGTGGCGGCTGGGCAAGCCGCTGCTGGAGGTCGACGGCGTCCGCGAGGCGGTCGTCCAGCCGGGCGGCACGCTGATCGAGGGACGCAGCAGGCTGCCGCTGGCCGACGTGGGGACCGGGCCGTTCACCGGTGTGCGCGGCAAGGCCGTGCTCGCCCGCCTCGCCGACGGCGTCGAGCCCGCCGCCCTCGCCCAGGCCGCGCAGGACGCGGGAGCCGCGGCCCTGTTCGTCACCGACGACACCGCGGGACGCCTCAACGCCTGGTTCGGCACGGACGAGAACACGGACCGGCCGCTGCAGATCGCCACGGTCGACGCCGCGGACGCGGCACGGCTGCGCGCGGCCGGACAGGTCGCCATGACCGGGACGCGCAACACGCCGTACGTGTACGACCTCGCGCAGGGCCACCCGGGCGGCGTCCCGCGCGGAGACCTCACCTACGAGCCCGGCGCCGGGGAACTCGCCACGCTGGACACCCGGTTCCATGCCGCGAAGCCCGTGCCGGGCAGCGAGTACCGCTACTCGATCACCGGCACATTCCCCATCGGCATCGGCTTCCAGGAGCGCATCGACCACCCCGCCGAACGGACCGACTACGTCTCCACGGGCACCGGGCAGCTCTGGCACGAGTCGGTGAACGCCGGCGCGGGCGCGCTGGAGGAGCGCAGCGGAGTCATCGCCTACCGGGGCGGCACTCGAACCCGGCTCGACTGGTTCAAGCCGGTCTGGCACCCGTACCTGGGCACCGGGCTCGGCTGGGGGCAGCAGCGCTCGGGCAACGTGATCCAGTTCAACACACCCGGCTGGGGCGACTCCGGGCCCGACCACACCGGCTTCGGCGACGTGTGGAGCGACGACAGCGGGATGACCCAGTTCACCGAGGTGTACCAGGACGGCACACTGGTCGACCGCAGGAAGAGTTCCGGCGCCTACGTCTGGAACGCGCCCGCCGACGAGCACACCTACAAGGTCGTCACGGACACCACCCTCGACCCCGACCGCTGGAAACTGTCCACCAAGGGCCACTCCGAGTGGACCGTACGGTCGGCGGCCACCCCCGACGACCGCTGGACCTTCCTGCCGCTCCTCAACCTCGGCTACGACATCGACACCGACCTCGCGGGAGACGTGCGCGACGGCCGGGTGCCGGTCGGCCTGCACGCGGAGTACGTGAAGGGCGCACCGGACACCGGGACCGTCGGCGGCGCCGAGCTGGAGGTGTCGTACGACGACGGCCGGACCTGGAAGGCGGTCCCGCTGTCGGGCGGCACGGCGTCGTGGAAGGGCACGCTGAACGTGCCGCGCGGCACCGCGTACGTCTCGCTGCGGGCCTCCGCCGCCGACGACCGGGGCGGTTTCGTGAGCCAGGAGATCATCCGCGCGACCGGGGTGCGCTAGCCACGACCGGGGTGCGGCCACCACCGGGGTGCGCCGGCCACCACCACCCCCGCACCGACGGCGCCGGCTCCCCTCGGAGGGAGCCGGCGCCGCCGTGTCCGCTCAGACCGCCGCGCTCTCCACGATGCCGCGGACCACACCGAGCTCCAGCAGATCCTGCGGACGCACGCGGAGCTGGTCCGCGGTGCCACGCACCTCGTCCGGGGACCGCTTCAGGATGGCGGCGGCGAGCTCCGGGGCGATGACGGAGAAGTAACTGTCCGGCGTGACCCAGGTGTTGCCGGGCGCCGCCAGTGCGAGCGCACCGCCGGAGCCGCCCTCGCCGATCACCAGCGTGGTCACCGGCGTCCGAGCCGTCGCCACCGCGGCGAACAGATCCGCGACGGCGCCACCCACGCCCTGCCGCTCCGCGTCCGCGTCGTTCGCCGCACCCGGCGTGTCCACCAGCGTCAGCACGGGCACGCCGAGCCGGCCCGCGAGACGGACCAGCCGGGCGGCGGTGCGGTACCCGGCCGGCCGGGTCGCGGTCCCGCACTGGGCCGCGTACGCGACGGACCGTCCGTCGTGCGTGAGGCCGACACCGCACAGCATGCCCTCGTCGGTGCCCCCGCAGCGGTCCCCGCGGAGCGCGACCCGGTGCGTGAAGTACGCGTCCAGATAGGCGTGGGCGCGCGGCCGCCGCGGGGAACGGGCCCGGAGCACCGCGTCCCATCCCGTGGCGGGCAGCCCGGCCGCGCCCAGCGCCCGGGGCGGCGGCGCGGCCCCTGCGGAGGGCCTGGTGAGCAGGTCGAGCCAGAGCGCGAGCGTGCCGCGCAGCTTCGACGCCGGCACGACGTCGTCCACCGCGCCCGCCGCCAGCTGGGCCTTCGCCGTGTACGCCGCCGGGTCCGCGCCGGGCGGCCGGACCCGGGAGCCCGCGAAACCCACCTGGGCGCCCGGCAGCGCCAGCGTCACATCGGCGCCGGCCCCCAGCGTGGCCCAGCCGCCGCCCGTCGTCGGGTCCCGCAGCACGGCGATCTGGGCGAGCCCCGCCTCCCGGGTGAGTGCCGACTGCCGTGCCACCCGCTGGAGTTGGGTGAGCGCGAGCATGCCCTCCTGCATCCGGCTGCCGCCCGTCGCGACCAGCGTGACCACGGGCAGTCGCTGCGCGCGGGCGTGCGTGTACGCAGCCTCCAGCCGGTCACCGGTGCGGACCCCCAGCGAGCCGCCGAGGAAGCCGAACTCGAAGGCGACCAGCACGGCCCGCGTGGCGCCGACGAGCGCGGTGCCGCAGACGACGGACTCCTCCTCGCCGGTGCGCTCCCGGGCGCGGGCGCGCGCGTCGTCGTATCCCCGCCAGGACAGCGGACCGTCGGGCGGGTGCGCCCCCGTCGGGGCGGGGAAGGGCACGAAGTCGTCGGTGAGCAGGGCGACGGCCGCGCGAGCCGGGATCCGCTCAGCCACGCTTCAGCTCCCGCTTCAGGATCTTGCCCATGTCGTTGCGGGGCAGCGACTCCAGGACGTGCACGACGCGCGGCCGCTTGTGGGGGGCCAGCCTGTGGGCCACCTGGTCGGCCAACTCGTCCGCGGACGGCGGGGAGTGCGGGTCCGTGGGCACGATCCAGGCCACCACGCGCTCGCCCAGGTCCTCGTCCGGCTCCCCGGTGACGGCGGCCTCGCGTACTCCCGGGTGTTCGAGCAGCGCGTTCTCGATCTCCCCGGCGCCGATCTTGTAGCCGCCGCTCTTGATCAGGTCGGTGGCCTTGCGGCCGACGATGCGCACGGAGCCGTCGGTGTCGAGGACCGCCATGTCGCCGGTGCGGAACCAGCCGTCCTCGGTGTACGCGGCGGCGGTCGCGTCGGGCCGGTTCAGGTACTCGGTGAACAGGTTCGGCCCGCGCACCTGGATCTCGCCGACGCTCTGGCCGTCGTGCGCGCCGGTGGGGGTGCCGTCGGCGTCGTACCCCGCGATCACGGAGCCGTCCTCCTCGACGAGCCGCAGGCCGACCCCCGGCAGCGGCACCCCGACGGTCCCGGGCCGCGGCTTTCCGTCCGCCCGAACGCTCGTGTTCATCAGGGTCTCCGTCATGCCGTACCGCTCGACGACCCGGCGCCCGGTGGCCGCCGTGATCCGCTCGTGGTCGTGCACCGGCAGCGCGGCCGAACCCGACACGAGCAGCCGTGCCCGGCCGATGGCCTCGGCGGCCTCCGGATCCGCGTCGAGCGTCTCGGCCAGCCGGTGGTACATCGTCGGCACGCCGAACAGCATGGTCGCCCCGCCGTTCAGCTCCCGGACCACGCCCTCCGCGCTGAACCGCCCCAGATGCCGCACGGAACCGCCGCGTCGCAGCGGCCCCAGAACGCCGAGGACCAGCCCGTGCACGTGGAACAGCGGCAGCCCGTGCACGAGCACGTCGTCGCCCGTCCACTGCCAGGCTTCGGCCAGCGCGTCCAGCGTCGAGGCGATCGCCCGGCGGGGGATGACGGCGCCCTTCGGCGGGCCGGTGGTGCCCGAGGTGTACACGACGAGCGCGGGGTCCGCGGGTCCCGCCGGCTCCGCCGGCAGCGCCGGCACCGCCCCGCCGCCGGCCGGCTCGGCGACGACGTCGATGCGTCGCAACGTCCGGACGGGACCGGGCAGTTCGTCCCCCGGGGCGGCGAGCACCGCGGACGGCGCGCTGTCGGTCAGGATGTGCTCCAGTTCACCTTCCCCGGACTTCGCGTTGAGGGGCACCGCGGGTACTCCGGCGAGCAGCGCGGCCACCACGCCGACGGCCGTCTCCAGGGTCGGCGTCGCCCACACGGCGACCCTCCCGGCACCGTCCAGCCGCGCGGCCAGGGCGCCGGCCGAGGCGGCGAGCTGCGCGTACGTCAGGGACCGCTCACCGAAGCGCAGCGCGGACCGCTCCGCGACCGAGCCGCCCACCAGGGCCGGGAAGAGGGAGGACACGTGTGCTCCTTTGCCAGTAGGGACGTTCCGCCTGAGACCGTCACCACCGTTCCTACACGATGACGCCGCGCCCACGGGTGGCCGTCCGGCCGCAGCGGGGACGTGGAGGCGCGTGTCGAGGCCCGTGCCGGGACGTTGTCCGGCCGGGCGGCCCTCAGCCGAGGTGCGCGGGTGCCGCCGCGGCCATGCGTGCGCGGACCGCCCTGATGTCGTCGGTGCGGCGCAGCGCCCGGGACACGGCTTCGATCTCCTCCAGCAGCTCCTCGATGTCCGGGCTGTCCAGCGGCGCGGGCGCCTCCGTGCGGGAGCGGCGCCTGGCGTCGACGGCGGCCTGGATGGTCACGGCGTGGGCGAGCGGGCGTGCCCGGCGGGCGTCGCGGCCCAGGTCCACGGCCGCACCGTAGGCCCGCCGGTCCAGGTCCCTGTCGATGTACCGGGCGAGATGGAGCAGCGCGTCCCGGATGAACGTCTCGCGCCGGGTGAGGCGCAGTTCGGGGGTGGCCCGCAGCTTGAAGGGGACACGGCCTCCGGTGGCGTTCCGGGTGAGCCGGTACAGCGGCCGCAGACGCCAGTGGCTGAGCCGGGTGCGGCCACGGCGGTGCAGGTACTGGCCGGTGTGCGGGAGGATGAAGCCCGCCGCGATGAGGATGGCGGAGACGCAGGCGACCGGCGGTGCCAGCGAGGTGCTCAGCCAGTCCAGGTCGTGCCCGGTCCACCGGGCGCCGACCGCCGCGGCCTTGGCGGCGTCGTAGGCCAGGTTCGTCGCGTAGCCGACGCCGAGGAGCTTCAGGCCCCCGCGCAGCCAGGCGTCGAGCCCGTCGGCGCGGATCCAGTTCCGGATGAGCCGGCAGCTGATCAGGCAGGCCACGGTGTGCGCGAGCAGATAGAGCACGATCAGTTCGCGCATGAACGGGGTGGTGGCGTAGTAGGTGTCGAGGTCGCGCACCCGCTCGACGGGCGCGTCGGCGAACGCGAACAGCACCCACAGCGCGACGACCACGCAGGAGTAGACGCTCACCACCCACCGGGTGGCGCGGCGGGTCGTCGCGGAGCGGTCGGAGATGCCGTTGCGCCAGGCGGTGATGAGCAGCAGACAGGACCCGCAGAAGGCGGTGATGAGGCTGTAGACCAGGGGCGCCGAGAAGTTCGGGACGCCGGTGGCGCGGTTGACCCGGGCGATGGTCGGTGGCGCCGCGAAGACGAAGGCGGCGCAGGCGAGCACGAGCAGACCGCCGACGGCCCGCAGCAGTGGGTCCTTCCACAGCTTGATGATGCTGGGCAGTTTGATCGCGAGCGCGGCGGTGAGCACCGCCGCCGGTATCCAGAAGGATATGTACAGGCCGTCGGCGAGGCGGGCGGGGCTCATCGCCGGTCAGCCCTGGGGGCCGCGGTAGCCCAGGGAGGCCTGGATGGCGCGGCCCACCGGGTCCACGGGCCCGCCGGCGCCCTTGCTCCGGGGGCCTGTCACCCAGGAGCGGAAGACGCTCGCGAGATGCAGGCCGAAGTCCTCGGCCTGCGCCTCGTCCGTCGCGTGGGAGCCGTTGCGGGCGGCGACGGTGAGCGCGACCTCCTGCCAGTCGGGTCGCTCCGACAGGGCGTGCGCGGCGGCCGCGGCGCCGGCGACGTGGTGGTCGCGGTGGCCCTCCTTCATGTGCCACAGCTCGTGGCCGAGGATGACGAGCTGCTGCACGGCCTCGGCGCGCTCCTCGACGATGACGAGATCGAAGTCGTGGAACTCCATCCACAGACCGGTGACCTCGATCTCGTCGGGGAAGCGCTCGAAGCGGAGCTGGACGGGGCGGCCGTCGCGGCGTCTGCTCATCTCCGCGCACAGGGCGTCCGCCAACTCCCGTACGTCGACCGGGGCGTCGATCCGCCCGCGCAGGGCGCGGCTGAGCTCCACGGCGAGGGCGTGCATCTCCGAGTCGGCCACCGGCGAGCGCAGGGCCGCCGCGAGCCTGCGGATGCCGCCGGCCAGTCTCATCGGCCTGGCTCCGCACGGTTCACGCGCGGACGTGCGAGCGTCTCGCGCAGGGTCGGCGGGGACTGGCTCACCAAGGGGCTCCCGGCTGTTGATGCGTCAAGTTCTCACACGTCACCGAGAGTACGGGCCCCTTCCGGCCCGTGCCAGGGTTTTCCGAACGATCTTTCCCGCCCGCGGGCCGGCCCGTCCGGGCACCGGGCCCGCGGGTGCCGCGTCCGCCCCCGTGGAAGGGGGAGGTCGAAAGGCCTGGGGCGGGCGCCCGGGTGGTTGTTAGCCTCCCCGGGGACCAGTCGTACGAAGAGGGAGTCCGCCGTGGCCCGCACAGCCGACCGCGCCCGTATCGCGCTCGCCACCTACCGGCCCGAGGAGGGGGAGATCAGCGCGGACCGGGACCTGCCCGTGCTCAGGGCCGCCCTGGAGGAGGGCGGTGCGGAGGCCGCTGTCGTCCACTGGGACGACTCCGCGGTCGACTGGGCGGCCTTCGACCTCGTCGTGATCCGGTCCACCTGGGACTACAGCCGGCGCCTGGCGGAATTCGTGGCGTGGGTCGAGCGCTGCGCGAAGGTGACCCGGCTGGCCAACCCGGCGGACGTCGTGCGGTGGAACTCGGACAAGCGGTACGTCGGCGACCTCGCGGCGGCGGGGGTGCCCGTCGTGCCCACCCGGTACCTCGCGCCGGGCGACCCCGTCGAGCTGCCCGGCGACACGGAGTTCGTCGTGAAGCCGACCGCCGGGGCCGGCGCACGGTATGCCGCCCGGTACCTGCCCGAGGAGCGGGAGACGGCCGTGCGGCAGCTCGTGCGGATGCACGCGGAAGGCCTGACCGCGATGGTGCAGCCGTACCTGAAGGGCGTCGACGTCCGCGGCGAGCGGGCCCTGCAGTTCTACGGCGGACGGCTGCTGCACGCCAGCCGGAAGGGGGCCGTGCTGGAGCCGGGGACGCCCTTCGACGGTGACAAGGTCCCGCATCCCCGGCTGGAGGTCTGGGAGCCGTCCGCCGCCGAACTGGCCGTGGCCGGGCGGGCGCTGGCCGCCGTGCCGGGCGGGCCCGACGCGCTGCTGTACGCCCGGGTCGACCTCGTCGACGGCGACGACGGCGAGCCCCGGGTGATGGAGCTGGAACTGATCGAGCCGAACCTCTTCCTCTGGCTGCACCCCGGGTCGGTGCCGGCCGTCGCGGAGGCGGTCCTCAGGGCCGCTCTCTGACGGCGACGCGCTGCAGCAGCCCCCAGGTGAACTCCGCAGCGCATTCCCGCGCGGCCCCCGACGCGTCCGGCGCCGTGAACGCCAGGCCCCAGCGCGTCGGCGCCGTGCCCTCCAGGGGGCGCACGGGGGCGAACGCGCGGGCCGCCTCGTCGACCGTGCAGGACCAGGGGAGAAGGTCGTCCACGGTGCGCAGTCCGGGGCCGGGCGCACCGGGGGCACGCACCAGCCACTCGTTCCAGGCCACGCCGTTCGGCGCGACGAGGACCTCGAAGCGCAGCTCGGGCCAGAGCGGGACGGGCCACAGCAGGGCCTCGCAGTCCAGGTCGCCGATCCGGCGCGGGGTGACTGACTCCGGCTCGCCGAGGACCGAGCGGTAGCGGGCGACCGCGGAGCGCGAGCGCGGGGCGTGCAGCATCGCCTGCCAGCGGCGGTTGGCCTCGCGCATGTCGGCGACACCGACGCCGAGCCGGTGGCGGGCGTCCTCGACGAGTCCGGGGTTGTGGTCGGCCATACGGCGCAGCAGGACCAGCTGGAAGTCGAGCGGGGTGAAGGGGGCGGTGGGGCGTTTGGCCGGCATGGGTCCATCGTCGCCCACCCGGACCGCTCCGTGGCCGGTTCAGGGGGCCACGCGTTTCAGCAGCTCCTCGTGCTCGTCCTCGGTGACCTGCACCCCGGAGGACGGCAGCAGCTGCGGTATGCCGTCGACGACCGGGTAGCGGCGACGCAGTCTCGGGTTGTACAGCGCTTCCTCCGCCGCCACCGACTCGTCCGGTACGAGCAGGTGGAGCGGCCCCTTGTCCAGCGGGCAGGCCAGAATCCTCAGCAGCGGGTCGTCCGGGTTCATGGGGGTGTCAACTCCTTGGCACCGATGGGAGGGCGGGGTGCTTCGTCGTGCTTGGGCATGGCGAGCAGGACGGCCACCGCGAGAGCGGTGCCCGCCAGGCGCAGGGCGAGCCGGACCGGGTCGTGCGGCAGCGCCTCGCCGAACGCGAGCGTGCCGAGCACCGCGGTGAACAAAGAGGTCACCGTCGTGCAGACCGGCACGATCAGCGAGGCCCGGCAGCGCTGGAGCGCCGCCTGCGACATGACCAGGCCGAACGCACCGGTGAACACGAGCAGATAGGGGTAGGGAGAACGGAGCAGGGCGAGGACGGCTCCTGCCGGGTCGTGGGCGGTCAGGCGGCTCGACACGCCCTTGATGGCCAGCGAACTCACCCCGTACAGCAGACCCACCGCCACGCCGTACTCGACGCCGGTGGTCGGCATGCGGTGCCGGTTCCGGGACCGGCGCTCGGCCGCTCCGTACAGCCAGACGCCCAGCGAAAGCGTCGGGAGGCAGACCGTGAGGATCAGCGGGGCGGGCGCGCCGCGGCTGACCGTGTCGGAGTCCTCGTTCAGGGACAGCACGACCATCAGCAGGGCGGCGAGGATCGCGCCGAGCGCGTACCGCTCGCGGCCCGTGGTCTCCTCACCGAGCAGCCGGGAGGAGAGCAGGACCAGCAGGACGAGCCCGGAGACGAAGATGCCCTGCGCCGCGGCGATCGGCAGCGTGCGGTAGACGGCGAGCTGGGCGGCGAACCCGGCGGCCAGGGCCAGTGAGCCGCCGATCCACAGCGGGCTGCCCAGCACCAGCCGCAACAGCCGGGCGGGGCGGCGGACGTCCACGTCGGGCAGGGCCGCCAGCGCGCGTTTCTCCAGGACGAATCCGGTGCTGTACAGGACGTTCGCCAGCAGTGCCGCGGCCACTCCCCACCACATGGGCTACGTCCTTCGTGCGTGCAGGAGCAGGATGGACGACAGGGACGGCACGGCGCAGGCCAGCCGGTCCAGGGGGCGCAGCGGACGCGGTACGCCGTGGAAGGGGGCGCCCGCCAGCCGTACGACCTCGAAGCCCGAGGCGGTCACGAACTCCCGCAGCGCGCGGGCCGTGTACAGCCGCAGGTGGCCCACGACCTCCTTGCCCGGGCGGCCGTGGATCGCCCGCAGGCTCACCTCGGAGAAGACGGGCTGGACACCGGCGAGGAGCAGGGCCCGGTTGTACCAGGCTGCGAGGTTCGGGGTGGAGAGCATCAGGTGGCCGCCGGGGCGCAGCACGCGGCGGATCTCGTCCAGGGCGGAGTCCGGGTCGGCCAGGTGCTCGACGACCTCGCTGAAGAGCACCGCGTCGGCCGACGCGGTCGCGAACGGCAGCCCGCCGTCACCGAGTTCGCCGCGGACCGCGTACGGCAGCCGGGCGTGGGCGCGTCTGAGCGCGTCCTGCGACCAGTCGACGCCGACCAGGCGGTGCCCGGCGAGCAGCGGGGCCGCGGTCGCGGCGGCGGTGCCGTCCCCGCATCCGAGGTCCAGGACGGTCCGTGGGGCCGCCGTGGCCGGGCCGAGCGCGGCGGCCAGCATGCGGGCCTGCCGCAGGCTGCGCGGCGTGCCGGAGGCGACGGGGACGGAGGGGTCCTCGTAGAAGTCGCGCAGCCCGCCGGGGGCCGGTGCTGTCGTCGTCATGCGCCGTTCGCCTCTCTCAGCTCCGTGGCGTGCAGATAGTGCTCGAAGAGGTCACGCAGATGGGCGCCGTCACCATGGCTGAGCAGCGTCCGCGACCAGCGCAGGGCGAGGTGCAGACGGCCCGCCGTGGACGCCGTCGTGACGGTCAGGCCGCGCGGCATGCGGGCGGGCGCCGAGAACCAGACCGCGTGGGCGCGGCCGGCCGCCTCACCGAAGTCCAGGGCGTACGGGATGCGGCCGATGTTGCTCAGCAGGACGGTCGACGTCCAGGACCCGGCGGCCCGGCGCAGCCCCCGGGTGACCGCGGCGCGCCAGGCGACGGGGACCACGGGAGCGGTCAGCAGGGCCGCGCCGTGGCCGAGTTGGGGGCGGTCCACGGATTTCAGGGCACGGGTGCGGTTCGCGGTGCGGCGCAGCAGCTCGGCCATCCGGTCAGCGTTCACCTCGTCCGGCGCGAAGGTGACTTCGACCAGCCGTGTGCCGTTGCCGATCGGCATGTCCGCGTCCCTCGTACGGTCGTCGACCGGCATGGTGACGCGCAGCGGGCGGGGCCGCGCGCCGTGCTCCCGGTTCCAGTGGGCGACCATCAGCACCGTCGCGGCCATGAGCTGGTCGTTCACCGTGTACGGGGAGCCCTTGGGGCGCCGCGGCACGCTCAGTTCGGTGACGAGCAGGCCGTTGCCCGCGGACGGCTCGGGGGTGCCGTGGGCGACCCGGGCGGGCGGGGTCCAGGTGGAGGGGCCCACCGCCTCCTCCGCCCCCGGCGCCTCAGGTGTCCGCACCGGGGGTGCCGTCGGGGTGTTGTCCCGGCCGCCGTACAGCTCGGCCGCCGTCGCCAGGATGCGCAGACAGGCGGGGCCGTCCAGGGCGGTGTGGTTGATGGTGAGGAAGAGGACGGTGCCCTTCCCTCCCGGCCGTCCACGGCCGGCACCGGCTGCCGCCCCGGTGCGGGCACCGGTGGCGCCGGCATCGGGACCGCCGTCTCCCGCCCGGGCGCCGCTGCCCGCGGTGGCGTCGGGGCCGCGGCTGTCGTCGCCGCTGCCCGCGCCGGTCGCGGTGCCGCCGGTGCCCGTCGCGGCGGCGCGGCTGTCGTCGCCGCTCCCGTCGCCGTGGGGGCGGTCCGCGACGCCGTGGGCCGGGGCACCGGCACCGTCCCCCGGCACGGGGCCCTCTCCCGCCGCGGGACCGCTGTCCGCCCCGGTGGGGACGGCCGCTGTCGTGGGGAGGGCCGCGCCCGTCCGGCCGACCGCGTCGGTCGCCTCGCTGCCGATCGCCGGGCCCGCGCCCTCGACCACCTCCAGCCGGATCGGCGGGGAGGCGGTCAGCGGGGGCGCGGTCAGCAGCGCCCGGGTCCGCGCGTCGCGCAGCGCGTCCCGGCTGGGGAGCGGGAAGGCCACCACGTCCAGGTCGGGTTCGCAGGTCAGCTCCCACTCGTAGCGCCGCCGGTACCAGGGGCGCGGAGCCTCGCGCATCAGGATGCGGGGATGGCGGCGGAGTGCCTCCGCGAACGCCGCCCTCAGCCGCTCCGGTTCGAGCCGCCCCGGCAGGTGGACCTCGATGTGGACCGTCTCCGGTTCCTCCTCCTGGAGGCAGTGCCGGGCGACCTCGTCCACCACGGGGAACGGGACGCGTAGGGGTGGCCGGGCCGGCCCGCCCGCGCCGTCCCGCGGGGGATGCTCCACAGCCGTCATGCGGTGTCGCCCCTCCCCGTACCCGTGCTCGTGCCCGTGCTCGTGTCCTGGCTCGTGCCCGTACCCGTGCCCGTGCTCGTGTCCCGGCTCGTGCCCGAGCTCGTGTCCTGGCCCGTGCGCGGACAAGGCTCCTCGGGCGGTGTGACCCTGAACCGCGGCTTGCGCAGAGCGATGCGCGCGGTCGGCGGGTCGGACTCGGCCCTCTCCGGCCCCGGCCCCCGGGCGGAGACGGTCGGACCGGACGCGACCCGGCGCTCCCCTCCCGCACCGGACCGCCCCCCTTCCGCCGCACCGGACCGCTCCCCGCCCGAAGCGGACCCCTCGGCCGTTCCCGGCTCCGGCGCGGCCGAGCCGGTACCCGGCTCGTCGGCCCGCGCCTTCTTCTCGAAGCCTCCGGGCAGCGGACCGGCCGGGGCTCCGCTCCCCGGCCCCCCGCTCGTCCCGCGCACCCGGTGCGGCAGTGGTGCCGTCGGGGCCTCCGACGATGCCGGCGGCTGTGCCGGCCGCGCGGCCGGGTCGGTGCCGGACCCCGGCTCCCGTACGCTCACCAGGCCCGCGAACAGTCCGATGAGTGCCAGAAGTTGGGCGG
The DNA here is from genome assembly GCF_000424945.1 of Streptomyces sp. 142MFCol3.1. Classification (NCBI taxonomy): domain Bacteria; kingdom Bacillati; phylum Actinomycetota; class Actinomycetes; order Kitasatosporales; family Streptomycetaceae; genus Streptomyces; species Streptomyces sp. 142MFCol3.1. The sequence continues at coordinate 273,493 of NZ_AUKV01000008.1, read as the reverse complement.
TCGGCCCGAAGGCTCCCTCGTCCGCGGACACCGGGGAACCGGCGCACGTCGCCGCGGCGATCCCGGCGCCGGCGAGCGCGAGGAACGCGATCGGGACGAGCAGGGTGTGCCGCCGTCGCGCGAGCAGGGCCAGCGCCGGCACCAGCAGGGCGAAGAAGCCCGCGACGACCACGCCGACCAGGGTGAGCGCGACGAGACCCGGCCAGAGACCGGGCAGCGGGGCGTCCGGCTGCGGTGCGTCGGGGTTGGGCGCGCGGCGCCGCCACAGCACGAGGCCCACGAGGGCGGCCACCGCGACGCCGCCACCGATCAGCCCCGCCTCGTACGTCGTCGACGGCTCGTACGACAGCGTTACCGTGCCGCCCGCGCCGGACGGGATCTGCCAGCCCTGCTGCCAGCCGTCGAGCCGTACCGGCGTGAGTTCCCGGCCGTTCAGCGTGGCCTTCCAGCCGTCGTTGTAGTTCTCGTACGTCGTCAGGTACGAGGCCGCGCCGGAGCCGACCGTCACCGTGCGGCGGTCGCCCAGCCAGTCCCGTATCGTCAGCTCGCGTCCGGCGCCGGCCGCCTCGTCCACCGTCCCGCGCGTCAGCGTCACGTCCGTGAGCGCCAGCGGCCCGGCGTCCCCCGACTCGACGCGATGGGAGCCGTCGGCGAAGTCCAGCGCCGCGTCCGCGCGCCCCTCCTGGCAGAGCGTCACCTCGACGCCCCGGCGTTCGACCAGGTCCCGCACCGTGCCCTTCGCGGCGGTCTCGTACAGCTTCCCGTCGACCGCGACGACCGGGCCCTTCCCGCACGGGAGCGAGAACGGGCGGGTGCCGGACGGCTGCGGGGTGCGGTACCGGTCGAGCGCCGGAACGTACGCCTCCGTTAGGCCGACCGGCAGCTGCAGATCGGCGTCGGCGACCGGGTTGTGGACGGTCAGCGGAGCGGTCTCGGTGACGGTGATGTCGAGGCGGTCGGTGGTGATGGGGTCGAAGCGGGCCCAGCCGTTCTCGTCGACGCCGACGACGGCCGCTCCGTCCGGGGAGCTGATCTCGACCTTGGCCGGCCGGGTCGACAGACCGCCCGCCGGGGCCAGCACGAGGGACGAGACAGGCTGCTTGTCCGGCCAGCTCAGGTGGATCGTCGGGTTGCCGCCGGCGATCCACGCCGTGGTGAGGTCGCCGTCGGTGAGATTGCGCGCGGACAGACCGGCGCCGAGCCGCGCGGTGGAGTCCGCCGTCGCGGTGATCCGGCTCTGCTGGTCGGGCGCCACCTCGTAGAGCAGCTCGTCGAGCTCGGCGCCGGGGACCGGGACCGCGCTCGCCTTCATGGCGTACGTCCCCGCCGTCGAGGTGGCGAAGCTGCGGTGCAGTCCCGCCTCCGTGCCGGTGGGGGAGAGCCCGGTGGGGTCGGTGGTGCGGTGCAGGGAGACGACCTCGGCCGACGCCGCGGACGCCTCCGGTCCCGAGGCGTCCGCGGGCAGCCGCAGCAGACGGGTGACCTGGACGTCCGGGAGGGCGATCTCGGCGAAGCCCGCGCCGGTGAGACCGGCGTGCTGCCGTGTCGAGTCCACGATCGTGATCTTCAGCCAGCCCGTGGACCCGGGGCGCGCCCTGACCGTCTGCTTCATGCCGTTCGGCTGGAGATAGCTGGTGACGGAACCCTTCTCCGTCTCCACCCGGATCCGCGTCGCCGCCGCGCGCACGCCGCCCTGCGCCAGCGGTGTCACCTCGAACGACGAGGGCACGTCCACGGACCCGTCGAAGCGGATCCGCAGCCACTGCCCGTCCGCCGAGCCCGCCGCGCCCTCGGCCCAGGCCGTGTCGGGGTTGCCGTCGAAGGCGTTCACGGGGTCGTACTGCGGAAGGTGGAACAGCCAGTTGCCGGTCGAGGACGCGGTCACCGAGCGCGCGCCGCGCAGCCGTGCGACCGTCTGGTGCTCGATGCCCTTCGTCGGCAGGATCTGGTGCGGCTTCCTCCCCGCGTCCTGCACGCTGTCGCTGTCGTTGCGCTGGTCGTGCGTGTACGTGTACGAGGTGTTGGCGTCGACCAGGCCGAACCGGGTGTCGGCGCGCCGCAGTCCGTCGCCCACCACCTGGACCTGCGGTGTGCCGAGACCGGGGTGGTTGTCGCCGGTGAGCACGGCGGCCCGGCCCCGTGCCGCCGGGTCGGCGGCCAGCGGCAGCAGCGCCTCGGGACCGCCGGAGACGACGGCGGTTCCGGCGATCGGTTTCAGTCCGGCCTGGCCGGGCCGCGGCACGTCCCGGTCGGCGGGCTCGTAGATCTCCACGGCCCGCCCGCGCGGGTAGAGACCCTCCACCTGGAGGGGGGTGTCGTTCGCGATCCGCCCGCCGGTCGTGACCGGACCGAATCCGGTCACCCGTCGGTACCCGGACTGCTCCAGGGTGCGGCGCACCGTGGCGGTGGGCACGTACCCGAGCTGGTCGGGGTCCAGGTCGTTGCGTACGACCACGTAGTAGAGGCCGGCCCGGCTCAAGTAGTCCGCGAGGCCCGGGACTTGTCCACCGGTCGTCAGTGCCTGCTCCACCGCGTCCATGGCGCGCCGGTTGCCCGGGGTGCCGAAGGGCACGTAGTCGCGCTCGGCCCAGCGGGAGCCGGCGAGCACGTCCAGGGGCTCGTCGATCGGGGAGCCCCAGGTGTAGATGCCGTGCGCGGTGGCGGGCACGACGAGGGCGCGGGAGTCCGGCGAGTACTTCTCCAGCCAGTCGGCCGTGGTCCGCCAGTACCTGGGCAGCTCCCGGAACGAACCGGGCTGGAGGACCGACCCGTTGAGATACGGCCAGGCGAGCCCGGGCAGCACCAGCACCGCGGCGATCAGCGGGGCGTAGCGCCGGCCGCGCACCGGGCGGGCGCCGCGCGTCTCGGCCGCGACCGCGACCAGATGGGCCAGGCCGAGGACGAGCGCGAGGGCGAGCCCCGTCTGGAACTTGTAGATGTTGCGGAAGGGGACGAGCCAGCCGTTCAGCCAGTCCTGGACCACCCCGTGGAACGGCGCGCCGAACGAGCCGCCGTACCCGGCGAGGGTGACGAGCGCGACCGTGAGCACCGTCAGCACCAGCCAGCGCCGCTCGGGCATGTCCCGTCTGGCCAGTCCGGCCAGGCCCAGACCGGCCGCGAGCGCCGAGCAGACGATCACGACCACGGAGGACGCGACGGTCCAGCCGGCCGGCAGCCAGGCCTCCCCGAAGTTCAGGTAGGCCACCCAGTTGCCCGCGCCGCGCAGCGACTCGGTCGCCGACATGGTGGCGGTCGTCGTCGCCGAAGTCTCCACGTAGGGAAGGAAGTTCTCGCCGTAGACGCCGAGCACCAGCAGGGCGATCCACCACCAGGCCGTCGCCAGGATCACGCCCGGCACCCACCAGGCGATCAGCTTGCGCCGCCGGGGCCCGCGCGGGCGGGACAGGAGGTACAGGCCGGCGGGGAGCAGCGACGCCAGGGTCGACGCCGCGTTCACCCCGCCCATGAAGGGGACGACGAGCGCCGAGCGCAGGGCCGCGATCCGTGCGGCGTACCGCTCGTCGGCGAGCGGCAGCAGCACCCAGGGGAGGAAGGCACCCGGCAGCGCCGCCGCGGAGGTCGAGCCGACGACGATCGTGAAGACCGGCCACAGCGCGTACGCGACGGCGGCGAGCAGCCGGGAGGCGGCGCCGCCCACGCGCAGTCGTTCCGCCAGCCGCAGCGCGCCCCAGAAGGCGACGGACACCACGAGCGACAGCCACAGCCGCTCCGCGAGCCACACCGGCAGGTGGATCAGCCTGCACAGACCGTAGAACGGCAGCATCGGCCACGCGTAGCCGACGTACTGGTCCTGGAGGCCGCCGAAGCCGCCCCGGTCGTGCCACAACTGGCCCAGGTCGGAGAGGAACTGCCACGGGTCGAGTGCCACGCCGAGCTTGGTGTCGAACGTCGCCCGTCCGGGATGCACGGCCAGGAAGAGGACGAACACCACGGCCCAGAAACCCAGCAGCCAGCGGCGCGAGCGCGGCCCCTGCGGGGGGCCGGCCGCGGTCGTGGCGGGGCGGACGGCTGCCGGGGGAGGAGCCTGGACCGTGCTCGTCATGGTGGACACCGCCGGAGGATGAGGAGGAGGTTCCAGGTGGCGAACTCGCGCAGTCCGGGCGTCTTCGCGACGGCCGACGCGAGGAACGGCCAGTAGCGGGAGCGGGCCGCGACGACCGTGACGTCGTCGCGGGCGCGCACCTGCCGCAGGGTGCTGCCGATGTGCACGGCGAAGAGGTTCTCGCCGAGGGTGTGCTTGGCGTCCCTTCCGGTTCGGCGGCGGTAGCGGGCGCGGGCCCGCTCGGCGCCGAGGTAGTGCCAGGGCGCCCACTCGTGGCCGCCCCACGGGGACAGCCAGTTCGTGAACGACACATAGATCAGGCCGCCCGGGCGGGTCACCCGGACCATCTCGCTCAGGAACGTCTGCGGATCGGCCACATGCTCCAGCACGTTGGAGGAGAAGCAGACGTCGGCGACACCGTCCGCCAGCGGCAGCAGATAGCCGTCCGCGACGACCGTCGAGCCGGGGGACGGGGGTCCCAGCTCCCTGACGTCCGGCTCGAACAGGTAGGCGTGGGCGCCGCGCCGCCGGAACTCCTCGGTGAAGTACCCGCTGCCGCCACCGACGTCGACGACGACGCGGCCCTCCACGGGGCCGTACGCCTCGACCTGGTCCGCGGCGTCCCGGGCGAGCAGCGTGTAGCAGGACTCGGGGTCCTCCTGCTCGCGCAGAAAGGCCCGGAAGAGCGCGAGGGAGCGCCGCAGCGAGGGGTCCTTGAACCCGGCGCCCCGGGCGCGCTCGGCACCTTCGCCGACCTCGCCGTACGCCGCCCGTCGGCCCCCGGCGTCCCCGCCCGGTGCCGCCCCGGCCATCGCGTTTCCCGTGCCGTCCGCCGCGTGTGGTGCCTGGGGGGTCCGCGTCGCCGCCCCGACGGCCTCTGCGCCCTGCGCGGCGGCCGGGGCGTACGCCGCCCCTCCGGTTTCCGGGTCCCGCACCGCGGCCGAGGGGCGCGCCGCTTCCGGCGCATGCGCCTGCGGAACCCGTGTCGCCCCCGCCGTCCGTGGGCCGTTCGCCGCTTCCGCGGTCTCCGGCGTCCGCGCGTTCTCCGGGACGCCGGCGGCTCCCGCCGCCCGGGCCGTCCGAGGGGCGGCCGTCTCCGTGGCCTGAGGGATTCCCGCGGTCCGCGGGGCGTGCGCGGCCCCGGCTGTCTTCGGACCCCGCGCCGCCTCCGTGCCGTCCGGCGTCCGCGCGCTCTCCGGGACGCCGGCGGCTCCCGCCGCCGGAGCCGCCCCCGGGGCGTGTGCCGTGTCCGGGGCTGTCGAGACCCCCGCCGCTCGCGGGGCCTGTGCGCTCTCGGCGGTCTCCGGGACTCCTGAGGCGTGCGGCGCCCCGGCGGGCCCTGGGGCTCCGGCCGGTCGCCCCGCCTGCGGGGTGTGCGCCGCACCGGCCGCCTGTGCGTCGGGCCCGGTCCAGGGGGACGTCATGGTGTCCAGCCCCTCACCGCCTCCGCGGCCACCGCTCCGAACCGGCGGACCGTGTGGTTCCAGCGGTAGCGGGCCGCGTGGTCGCGGGCCACCCTGCCCATCAGGGTGCGACGCTCCGTGGACAGCGCGAGCGTGCACCAGGCAGCGGCGAAGGAGGACTCGCCGCGTGCCAGCAGGCCCGTCCGGCCGTCGACGATCGAGTCCCGCAGCCCGGGCACGTCGAAGGCGATCGCCGGGGTCTGGCGGGCGGCGGCCTCGGTGACCACCAGGCCCCAGCCCTCGACGGCGGACGGGTGGAGCAGCAGCCACGCCGCGCACAGCAGCCGGTGCTTCTCCGTCTCCGAGACATGTCCGGTGAACTCCACGTGGGGACCGGCGAGTTGTCCGAGACGCTCCCGCTCGGGCCCGTCGCCGACGATCACCAGCCGGCCGCCGGTGACGGGACGCACCCGCTCCCACAGCCGCAGCAGCAGATCGATCCGTTTGTACTCGACGAGCCGGCCCATCGCCACGAACAGCGGTTCCGGCGACCGCGGGGCGCAGGGCCCCGGTTCCTCGACGCCGTTGTGCACGACCCGGATGCGGTCCCGCTCGACGCCGATCGCGCGCAGGGCGTGTGCGGTCGACGGCGAGACGGCGACCAGCAGACCGCCGCGCTGCGCACCGGCCAGGGCCCAGTGTTCGAGTCTTCGTCCGAGTCGGGCGGCGGGGGCCAGCGGTCCGCCGAACCGCATCCTCCACAGGTCGGTGTGGACGTGGTTGACCAGGCACAGGGTGGGCCCGCGGTGCCACAGCGGAGCCAGATAGGGCAGGCCGTTGCACACCTCCACCAGCAGGTCGCAGTCGCCGACCTGGCGGTGCAACGCGGGCCGTGCGCGCAGGAAGTGGCCGAGGTCGCCGCCCGCGGACACGACCCGGTAGTCGCGGTAGGCGGCCGGGCCGCCGCACAGCAGTGTGACCTGATGGCCGAGCCGGGTCAGTCCTCCGGCCAGCCGGTCGACCAGGAGTTCGGAACCGCCCGCCGCCGGATTGCCGAGGTCGCGGCGGGCGAGGAAGACGATCCGGCGCGGATGTGGGGGGAGCGCCGGAGGGTACTGCGCGGAGCGCGGGAACGCGGTGCGCAGCGGGGAGGGCACGTGCTGGGGCATGGGTGCTCCAACTCGTCTCAGGGTGCGGAACTCAGCGTGGGGGGTGGGGCTCGGTGCGGATTCACACCTTCCGGTCCGGTGACGCGTCTTCCGCAATTCCTCCTGTGGACGACGCGCACGATCCGACGAACCGTGGGGGACGTGGGGGTTCGCTGTAACGGGGATGTGGGCGGGCTGTGCTCGGGTGGGGTGGACAGTTTTCGCCCAGCCGTTCCCCGCGGCTACTCACCGGGGTGACAATTTCAGGCCTTTGTGGAGCTGACGGAACATCACATCGTGAGAGAAGGGTCGGAAGAGTCGGGCGTATCGGGACCAGATCGCCCGCGTGCCACCAAAAGGGCCCCCGCGGCGGCGAGGACGAATCCCAGCACACCGGCACCGATCGGCACCGTCTGCCCCACCATGCGCAGCCGGCCGCTTTCGCTCTTCGCCTGCTTCACCTGGTCCTTCTGCGTCGCGGTGTCGAACGCCAGCTTCCGGCTGTCGAGAAGCACCGCCGCGTCCTTCGTGCCGCCGGGGGCGCGCAGCGTCCGGCGCGGGCCGACCTGCGCGTAGATCACCCGTCCGGTGCGCTGGTCGACGACCAGCTCGATCAGGTGGTTGGCGTACCACTCCTCGGCGAGCACCTGGCTGCGCTCGGGCTCCCCGACCAGAACGCCCGGCACCTGCCGGGTCCCGGTCCGGGTGGCCGGGACCGTTCCGGTGAACCGGTAGCCCTCGTACCCGCGGATCTTCTTGGCGCCCCGGTAGTGCAGCGTGACCGTCGCGCCCAGGGAGTTGTCCCACCAGCGGTAGGCGCGTTTTTGCACGTCGAAGGGGAACTTGAGGTAGGCCTCGCCCTCGAAGTACGGGTGCTCCTTGCAGCAGTGCGCGGGAGCGTTCGTCCGGCGGTCGGTCACCCAGCGGCCCGGCACGAACTCCAGCGCGTCGTGCGGGTCCGCCGCCGGCAGCGACTTGTCCGTGTCGACCGTGGTCGTCACGTCCCAGACCGCCTTGCCGCTGCGCCCGCTGTCGGCGACGTCGCCGCGCACCTGCTGGGTGACGGTGATCCTCCGGTCGGTCACGGTCCTGGCCTCGTCCACGTCGAAGACGCTGCCGGTGCCGGTGTAGACGGCGGTCGTGTCGATGTCGATGGGGTTCACGGCGGCGCGTGGTTCCACGTACCAGGCGAGCAACGGGGCCAGCACGAGCAGGAAGGTGCCGAGACCCAGGAGGATCAGCGAGAGGGGTGAGACCTTGCGGCGCATCCGGGCACTCCAGGGGCGTGAGGAGGCTCGACGCACGGGGTTTATCGGGTGGTTCGAGGCGATACGGGTGCGTCGACACCAGGAGGGAAAGTGCACGTGCGGTATGGGCCGGGAACCGTAGGCGCACCCTTGACGGAGTGTCAATGCATTGTCGAGACTGGCTCTGCCGGACGGGGCCGGCGTGGGCAGTGACCGTGGGACCACTCGACCGGTGGCCGCACGGGTCCGGGTGGGGACGACCTCCGACAGAGAGGCTGACCCTGCGATGTCCAGACTGCTCGCCGCCGCGCTGACCGTCGTCGCCGCCGCCCTGCTGGCGGTGGGTGCCGCGCTCGGGATCGTCGCGCTGCTCGACGCGACGCCCGACCAGCCCAACACTCCGTTGATCACCTACGAGCACGCCGGCCAGGAGCGCTGACCGTGCCGGGCCGCAGAGGTGCGCCGGAGGCGGAGCGCGTGGTGCAGATACGCCCCGGGCCCCTCGCCGTGCGCTCGGCGTGGCGTGACGTTCCCCGGCTCCAGGTGCGCCGGTTCGCGGCCATCGCCATGGCCGAGGCGCCCGCGCTCGCCGAGGAGATCCTGCGCGAGATCCGCCGCGAGTACCCGCATCTGCCGCTCGTGCTGGACGACTCCGGCGAGCCGATGGCCCTCGTCGGCATCCGGCGTGCCATCGAGGTCTTCGTGCAGCAACTGGAGGCGGCCGAGGGCAGGCCTCGCGTCCCCCCGGAGGTGTTCCAGGAGTTCGGCCGGGGCGAGGGCCTGCACGGCCGCACTCTCGACTCGCTCCAGGCGATCTACCGGCTGGGGGTCAGACTCGCCTGGCGGCGGTTCGCCGAGATCGGGCAACGCGTCGACATCCCGCCACCGGCGATGTACGAGCTCGTCGACGCCGGATACGAGTACCTGGACGGCCTGGTGGACCAGTCCGTACGGGGCTATGCCGAGGCCGCGGCGCGGCAGGCGGGGGAGCGGCTGCGCCTCCAGCGGCGCCTGATGGAGCTGCTGTTCTCCGAGCACAACCACCGGGGCGACCCGGCCGAGGCGCTCGTCGAACGCGCGGCCCGTGTCGGCTGGCCCCTGCCCGACCGGGTCGCCGTGGGCGTGCTGCTGCGTCCGGCCAGGGAGGCGGTCGCGCCCGCCGTGGGACAGAGCGTGCTGCTCGACATGGAGTACGAGCAGCCCCGCATGGTGGTGCCCGAGCCCGACGCCGCCGGCCGGCCGGAGTTGCTGGACCGGGCGCTGACCGGCTGGGCCGGCGCGATCGGGCCGCCGGTGCCGCTGGCCGAAGCGGCGAAGTCGCTGCGCTGGGCGGAGGCCGCCGTACGGCTCATGGAGCGGGGGCTGCTGCCGGCCGGAGGGGTTCTGCACTGCACGGAGCACACCGAGGCGCTGGTCCTGCTCCAGCCCGAGGAGCTCATCGACGACCTGGCGCTGCGGTGCCTCGCTCCGCTGGAGCACTGCGGGCCCACCCACGGCCGCCGTCTCGCCGAGACACTGCTGGCCTGGCTGGAGACCCGCGGCGGAGCGCCCGAAGTGGCCGCCCGCCTCGGCGTCCACCCGCAGACGGTCCGCTACCGCCTGCGCCAGATCAGGGAACTGTGGGGCGACGAGATCGACGACCCGGACCGGCGCTTCGAGCTGGAGCTGGTACTGCGGGCCCAGCGCCTGCGCGGCGAACTCGGCGACCCCCGAGCCCGCCGCCAGGGGTATTGACCCGCAGCGTCGTTCACACGGCTGACCGGTGGGTGGCCGCGGAGCGCGGTGCGGCTGCGGTGGTTGTAGATGTGCAGGAAGTCCCTCAGGGCGGCGGCGCGTTCGTCGTTGCCGGCGACGAGCGGACACCCTGCAGAGGACGGGTGACGGGCCGGCCGGTCAGGCCGCGTGCCGCCGTCCGGCCGGCGGCGGTGTCTTGCCGTCGCACCGGCCGCGGCCCGGTATCGGTGGTACCACCGCACCGGGCATTGCCCGGCCGAGCCCACGTGACTAGCCTGTGTTCGTCATGCCGATCGTCTGTTGAAATTTCGAACATAGGGAGGGGTCGGTTGTGGGACGCCTCGTACCTGCCGTGACCCGGGCTCTGGACATACTGGAGCTCTTCCTCGACGGGGACGGGACTCTTTCCGCCCCCGACATCGTGCGCAAACTACAACTGCCCCGCACCACCGTGCACGAGCTCGTCACCACGCTCGCCGCGCGTTCGTACATCGTCCAGGTGCCCGGGCAGCCGGGACGCTATCGGCTCGGTGTGCGCCCGTACCAGCTCGGCAGCCGCTACGCCGAGCAGCTCGACCTGGCCGCCGAGGGGCAGCAGGTGGCCCGTTCCGTCGCCGAGACCTGCGACGAGACCGTGCATGTGGCCATCCTCGAAGGCACCGACGTCATCTACATCGCGAAGGTCGACTCCACGCACGCCGTGCGCATGGTGTCCGCGGCCGGCCGGCGGCTGCCCGCGCACTGCACCTCCGTGGGCAAGATGCTGCTCGCCTCGCTCTCCGAGCCGGAGCTGACCTCGCGCGTTCCCGACGACGCCGAACTCGTCGCGATGACGCCCAACAGCATCACCGAGTCCGCCGCCCTGCGCGAGGCCCTCGCCGAGATCCGCCGGCGCGGCATCGCGGTGGAGAGCCGCGAGTCCAACCCGGACGTCAGCTGCGTCGCCGCCCCCGTCCGCGACCGCACGGGACAGGTCGTCGCCGCGCTCTCCATCTCCGTACCGATGATCCGCTGGAGCGACGAGCGCCGCGGCGAGCTGGAGCAGCTCGCCGCGAAGGGCGCCGCCGAGCTGTCCGAGCGGCTCGGTCACCGGAGCATCGGATGAGCGCCGTCGAGGTCGCGGTCCGCGCGGACGCCGCCCTCGGAGAGGGCCCCACCTGGGACGCGGGCGCCCAGCGGCTCGTCTGGGTCGACATCCTCGGGTCCCGGGTGCACACCTACGCCCCGGCCTCCGGGCGCCGCACGGTCATGACCACCGAGCAGCACGTGGGCGCGGCGAAGCCGCGCGCCGGCGGCGGCCTGGTCGTCAACCTCCGTGACGGCGTCGGGCTCTACGGCCCGCCCGGCTCGGGGGAGGCCTTCCGCTGGCTGCACCGGGAGCCGGTCCCCGGCCGCCGCGCGAACGACGCGGCGGTCGCTCCCGACGGCTCGCTGTGGTTCGGCACCATGCGCTACGACGAGGCACCGCGCGGCGGCACGCTGTCCCGGATCACCCCGGACGGCGCCGTGCGCACGGTCCTCGACGACGTCGCCGTCAGCAACGGCACGGGCTGGAGCCCGGACGGCCGGCTGATGTACTACATCGACTCGCCGACCCGGCGCATCGACGTCTTCGACGTGGACGCGGACGGACTGCCGCACGACAGGCGGCAGTTGGCGGCCGTCGAGGACGGCTTCCCGGACGGTCTCACCGTCGACGCCGAGGGGTGCGTCTGGGTGGCCCTCTGGGACGGCGGGGCGATCCACCGCTACGCCCCCGACGGGACCCTCGACCGGGTGATCGTCCTGCCCGTCCGCCGCCCCACCGCCTGCGCGTTCGGCGGTCCCGGCCTGACCGACCTGTACATCACCACGGCCCGCACGGGCCTGGACGCCCCGCACCCGCTCTCCGGCTCGGTGCTCGTCGTCCCCGGCGCCGGAAAGGGGCTGGCGCAGCCACCTTTCGCACACTGACGCACAGGTCTGCGTCCCCCCGGGTGACAGGCGGTGCAATCCGGCATCGCGGTCTGCTGATCGGTCGGGGGGACCCGGCGACGCTGGAGCCCGAGCGGCCCGAGCGGCCCGAGCGGCCCGAGCGGCCCGAGCGGCAGGAGTACGACCAGGTCCTGGACACCGTGGTCGCGTCGGTGTCGGAGACATGCCACTCCCAGCTCGTCCGGGCCGACAGCGTCGCCCGGGGCCGTGCCCAGGCCGCCCGGTCCACCGTCAACCTGTTCGCCGGCGGGCTGACGGCGGCCCTGAGTCACCGCGCCGGGGGCCTGCTGGCCGGACTCCCGCTCGTCGTCGTCTTCGTCTTCTTCCAGCGCCAGATCGTCGCCGGTGTCGCCCACACCGGCCTCGCCGGCCAGTGAGACCCCGCCGCTCGTCAGCTCTCCGGAGGGAAGCCATGCCCCGCACCGCCCGCTTCGCCCTCGACCCCGCCTTCACCGTCGGCGCGGTCGACCCCCGGCTGTTCGGCTCGTTCGTCGAGCACCTCGGCCGCTGCGTCTACACCGGCATATTCGAGCCGGGCCATCCCTCGGCCGACGAGGCGGGTCTGCGCACGGACGTGCTGGAGCTCGTCCGCGAACTCGGCGTCACCGCGGTCCGCTACCCCGGCGGCAACTTCGTCTCCGGCTACAACTGGGAGGACTCGGTGGGACCGGTCGAGGAGCGGCCCCGCCGTCTCGACCTCGCCTGGCGCTCCACCGAGACCAACCGCTTCGGGCTCGGCGAGTACATCGCCTTCCTGAAGAAGATCGGCCCGCAGGCCGAGCCGATGATGGCGGTCAACCTCGGCACGCGCGGTGTCGCCGAGGCCCTGGCACTCCAGGAGTACGCCAACCACCCCTTCGGCACGGCCCGTTCCGACCTGCGGATCGCGCACGGGGCCAAGGACCCGTACGGCATCCGGCTGTGGTGCCTCGGCAACGAGATGGACGGACCCTGGCAGACCGGCCACAAGACCGCCGAGGAGTACGGCCGTCTGGCGGCCGAGACCGCCCGCGCGATGCGGCAGATCGAACCGGACCTCGAACTTGTCGCGTGCGGCTCCTCCGGGCAGGGCATGGAGACCTTCGCCGCATGGGAGGCCACGGTGCTGGAGCACACCTACGACCTCGTCGACCACATCTCCCTGCACGCCTATTACGAGGAGACCGACGGCGACCGGGACTCCTTCCTCGCCTCCGCCGTCGACACCGAGTCCTTCATCGAGAACGTCGTGGCGACCTGCGACCACGTCGGGGCCCGGCTGAAGTCCGCCAAGAAGATCAACCTCTCCTTCGACGAGTGGAACGTCTGGTACCAGAGCCGTCCCAACCCGCACCCCGTCGAGGACTGGCAGGAGGCACCGCGCATCCTGGAGGACGTCTACACCGTCACGGACGCCGTCGTCTTCGGCTCCCTGCTCATCGCACTGCTGCGGCACGCGGACCGGGTCACCGTCGCCTGTCTCGCCCAGCTCGTCAACGTCATCGCGCCGATCATGACGGAGCCGGACGGACCGGCCTGGCGGCAGACGACGTTCTTCCCGTTCGCGCAGGCGTCGAAGCACGGGCGCGGTGAGGTCCTCGACGTGCGGGTGGACTCGCCGACGTACCGGACGAAGAAGTACGGCGAGGTGGACCTGCTGCACGCCACCGCGGTGCGCGCCGAGGACGGCTCGGTCACCGTGTTCGCCGTCAACCGCGACCGGACCGCGCCGCTGCCGCTCGAAGTCGTCCTGAGCCGGCTGGACCTGACGACCGTCGTCGAGCACACCGCGCTGTCCGACACCGATCCCGACGCCGTCAACACCGCCGACGACCAGGAGCGTGTCACCCCGCACCCGGTCGACGGGGCGGCGCTCCGGGACGGCACGCTGACCGCCGTCCTGGAACCGCTGTCGTGGAACGTGATCCGGCTGCGCTAGGACCCGCCCGCCCGGCCCGCGCGGCCGGGGGTCACCGCCGGGCGCCTCGCTTCGCGTGGCCGGGGGAGTCCACCGGGGCCACCGGCACTCCTCCGGCCGCGCTGCCGAGCAGCGTCAGCCGCACCTGGCCGGGCCCGGCGGGCGTGGTCCCGTCGGACAGGACAGCCAGGGCCAGCGTGTTTCTCTTCCGGGTGCGCAGCAGCCCGTTCGGCAGGACGAAGGTGTGCTGCGGGCCGACGTCGTTGATGTACTGGCCCATGTTCCAGCCGTTCAGGAAGATCTGCACCCGGTAGGCGCGGGCCGGGTCGTCGGTGAGGGTGAGCCCGATCGACGCGTCCACGCGGGTGTCGACGGCGAGCCGGAAGTCGGAGCGGTACCAGACGACGCCCTGGCGCCGTTCGGACCGCGGGAGATCGACGTCCTTCCAGCCGGCGTCCGCGAAGCCGGGCAGATGCCAGCCGTGGCGCTCCCCGTACAGGCCGCCGTTGTTGAGCGGGCCGCGCACCGGGTCGGGCGCGCGCTCGCCCCGGATCCGCCAGGTGAGCGCCGGGGAGGCACCGGCGAAGCTCACCGCGGTCAGCCCGCGGGCCACCTTGTGGGTGTCGCGGGCCGCGCCGTCCTCGTCGTGCTGCATACGGCGGACCAGGACGGACAGCACGTGCGGGCCGCGCGTCCCCGGCTCGACGGGGAAGGTGGCGGTGGCCTCCCACGTGCCCTGCCGGACCGTCTTCCTGTCCGGCACCGGCATGCGGTGGGTTCCCAGCGGCTCGCCGTCCAGCCAGGCCATCAGCAGCCCCTGCGTGCCCGTGACGTACGACAGGGAGACGGACTCCGCGCCTCCCGCGGACGCGAAGTGCCCCCGGTACCAGACGTCTCCGTAGTGGAAGCCGTAGTCGTCGGCGAACAGCACGGGCTGCCCGGCGGGGACCGGGGTGACGCTGAACGAGGACTTCTTGTCGGCAGTCCTCCACGACGAGTCGTCGAAGCCGGCCGCGGACTCCGGATTCTCCTCGGCCCGGCGCCAGTTGGTCAGTGCGGGCAGTGGCACGGCGGGCACGCCCGGCAGTCGCCGCACGGCCCGCAGACTGCCGGACCGGGTGGCCAGCGTCTTCACCCTGCGCCGGTTCCAGACGACCTCGGTCGCCCCGCGCGGACCCCACACCTCCAGGTCCGCCGCCTTGACGGTGTCGCCGGTGAGATGGACGCCGGTACCGCGCAGGGCGGCCGAGCGCAGCAGTGCGGGCCCGTGCACCAGGACCGGTCCGGACGGGGTGTCGTACCGCCACAGCCGGCCCGAGGCCGCGTCGTCGGCGAGCAGCAGCAGGAGGGGCGCCGCGGTGCCGCCGCCCTTCACGAGGACCCGGGTGAGCCCGTCGAGGCGCGCGTCCACGCGGAGCACGCCGTCCGCGTACTCGTGTCCGGCGTTGCCCTCCAGCACGGTGACCGTCGGCTCGCTCGCGCACTCGATCGCCGTCTGCGTCGGTTCGCCCGGCCGTCCGGTGAACACGGCGATGTCCTGGCGTCCGGCGGTGAGCCACAGCATCGGCTGGGCGCTGGAGTGGCGCAGGGTCCGCCGGCCGAGGGAGATCCCGGTGGCGACGAGGCGCGCGTCGAGCCCGGGCACCGGCACGGGGACCGTCGATCCGGCGAGCGGCACCTGGACGACGGTCTCGGAGGACGAGTCGTTGCGCAGCACCAGGAAACGCGCCCCCGTGTCCGGGTTGACCAGCGGATACACCTTGACCGCGGGGTCGTCGCCGACGGTGACGTCCGGCGCCCGGTCCAGTTTGGCGAGGTCGGGCACACAGTGCAGGAGCTGGCCGATCTGGTGCATCGGGATCAGCTTCTCGGTGGGCCGGCGAGCCTCGTCCAGGGCGGCCCCGTAGTCGTACGAGGTGTAGACGATCGGTGCGGGCAGCCAGCCCCAGGACGTGCCGCCGAACGTCATGTAGACGTTGTGGATCTTGATGCCGTTGGCGAGGTTGGTGAGGTAGAAGCGGCGCTCGTACGCGGCGTCCCGGGTCCGGCGCGATTCGGCGTAACCCTTCCCGTCGAACTCCGCCCCGCCCCAGGGGTCGAACCAGCCGCCCCCGAACTCGGCCATGAAGCCAGGGGTCTCGGGGCTCGCCGTCGAGCCGCCCTTGGCGCCGCCGATGCCGAAGTATCCCCAGTCGGGCGGCTGGCCGGCGGGCGAGGGATAGCCGTCGAAGGCGTACAGATAGCGGCCCGTCTCGCCGGTCGTGTCGAAGGTGCCGGGCGCCCAGTGGCCGTTCCTGCCCTTGTCGTTGTGGAACAGCGGCACGTCGATGCCGTCGGCGCGGACCTTGGCGTACAGATGGGTCATGTAGTCGCGGCCGAGGGGGCTCGTGACGTTGTCCGCGTACTCGTTCTCCAGCTGGTAGAGGACGACGGTGCCGCCACCGTGGGTGTAGAGGTGCCGCACGGCGATCCGGTCGACGGCGGTCAGCCATTCGTCGACGTACTTCAGGTACGTCGGGTCGGAGGTGCGGGCGGTGCCCGGGGTGACGGTCAGCCAGCCGGGGAAGCCGCCCGCGTCGACCTCGGCGTTGATGTAGGGGCCGGGTCGCAGGATGACGTACAGGCCGGTCTCGGCGGCCGTCCGCAGGAACAGGTCGAGGTCGCGGACCCCCGTGAAGTCGTACGACCCCGGGGCGGCGGAGTGGTAGTTCCACGACACGTAGACGCTGATCGTGTTGTAGCCGTGGGCGCGCAGCTTCTCCAGGACGTCCCGCCACAGGGACGGGCTGGGCAGCCGGAAGGGGTGCACCTCGCCCGACCAGAGCACCAGGCGCCTGCCGTCGACGAGCATCGAGTACCGGTCGAAGCCGACGGTGTGCGTCCTGCCGTCGGCCGCGGGCGGGCCCGGCGCGGGCCCTGTGGGAGCGAGGGGCGCCCTTCCGGCCGCGGACGCCTCACTGCTCACGCTGCCGCTCAGGGGGAAGCCGAGTGCGGCCGAGCCGGCGAATGCGCTGAAGGTACGTCTGCTCAACACCATGCGGGTTCTCCCGGGGACGGCGACGGGTATCCCCCTGTCCTGGTTTGCCCGATCCTGTCCGTGCGTGACCGAGGGCTGGGGGAGGGTGCGGCCATTGTCCACAGCGGGGGGTCCCACACTGGTCATATGAGGTTCCCGGCGCGGGCGGATTACGCGGTACGGGCGGTACCGGTGGCCTCCGCGCGGCGGGACGGCGGCCGGTGCCGGGCGTGGCCCGCGCTCGCCCGCACGCCTTTGCGCACCCCTGCACGCCTTCCACGGCCGAGATCCGGGCGGGGGTGGCGGCGCCTGTCCGGTGGGCGGGTCGGGTCCGCGCCGGCGATCCGCCCGTTGCAGCGGTTGTGTGGTCCGGTGTGTCGGTGCGGTGGGTTCGTGTCGTCGTCCGCACCGGGCATGTGACGCACCGGCACGGCCTCTTCGATGAGGGGGCGGAGTGCGAGTGGAAGTGGGGCTGAGGTCCAGTCGTTGGCCCGTCCGGCGGTGGTCTCCGTCCCGCCCGGGGCCGGCCTTAACCCCGTCCCCGCCTTGAGGGCGGAGAGCACCTTTCGGCCCGTCCGGCGTTCGAGGACGAGGCCGGTCAGGCCGATTCTCCCCGCCCCTGCGGGGGCGAAGTCATCGTCGTCACCGACGTTCGCACGCTGCTCGGGAGCGGGTGGGCCGGCGTGCCGGACGCCTTCGGCGCCCGGTCCAAGTCGCGCTGTTCGGGCTGTGGGCCGCCGCCCTCGGCCACTCGGTGCGCGCCCACCGCGGGGAGCGTGCCGCCGGGCGCGGGCCGAGGAGCGGGAGCCCGTGGCGGTGCAGCCGCGCGCCGCGGCACCGAAGGGAAACGGTGCGGGACGACGCCCGGCCGGATGTGTGTCCCGGGCTTCGGGTGTCAGCCGGCCCGGTTGTAGAGCATGGCGCCCACGGCGGGCCAGCCGGTCGTCTGCGGGGGCTGTGACCGGGGTGGTGGTTCCGGCTGGGTCCGGCCGCGGACCTGAGCCGCCGTCAGCCCGCCCTGCGCGCCGAGGGGGGAGGCCGCCCTGTTCATCCCCGGCATGCCGGTCTGGCCGATGGGCTGGAGCCCCTCGGCCGGGGCGGGCATGGCCGGCGCGGGGGCCGGTGCCGGGCTCGCGACGGTGCCGGGCAGCTGCGCGGCGGCGGGCGTCGGCCAGGCCGTCGACTGGGCGGGGAACTGCGGGCCGGGCTGCGCGGCCGGGAAGTTCGACGCCGCCGCGGGCGCCGGCTGGGGAGCGGGCTGCGGCAGGGGCTGGGGCTGGGGCAGCGGCTGCGGCTGCGGTGCGGGCAGGCTCGGGGCGGGCTGGGGAGCGGGCAGGACGGGCGGCGGCCCGGGCTGGACGGGGGCCGGTCCCGGCCAGGCGTTCGCCTGCGCGGCCAGCCCCTGCATCCCGCCCCCGTTGGTGGCGCCGACGAGGCGGTCCACCGCCGCCGTGCCCGAGCTGTAGCTGGTCCCTGTGCCCAGCTCGGGCACGGCGGCTCCCCTCCTGGTCCCGTAGAGCACCTGTTCCAGGCCGGACACCAGGCGACGCACGTCAACCTGGGGGCGCACCACGAGTCTCAGGAAGCGGCTGGACGATCCGATCTTGTTCCCGCACTCGCGGACCAGGATCCGGTGCTCGGTCAGCAGCCGGTCCCGGACCACGGTGCCTTCGGCGCCCACGGGCAGGCGCACGAACAGGAAGTTGCCCTGGGACGGATAGACCGTCAGACCGGGCAGCGCGGAGAGATGGCGGGCCATGTCGAGCCGGTCGCGGCGGACCATGTGCAGGCTCTCCATGTACTCGGCGCCGTGCTCCCTGAGCATGAACACCACGGTCTCCGCGAAGGAGTTGAGGTTCCACTTGGGCAGCATCGAGCGGATCTTGCCGGCGAGGGCGGGGTTGGCGACGAGGTAGCCGAAGCGGATGCCGTGCAGACCGAAGTTCTTGCCGAGGCTGCGCAGCACGATGACGTTGGGCCGCATCACCGCGTCCTCGACCACGCTGGGGTCGGACTCCGCGTCGGCGAACTCCAGGAACGACTCGTCGATGACGACGAGGTCCAGGTCCGCCATGGCGTCCATGAACTGGACGACGGAGTGGCGCTGCAGGAAACCGCCGTCGGGGTTGTTCGGGTTGCACAGCACGGCGACCCGGGTGCCGCGGGCGCGGATGAAATCCGCGTAGGCGGCGAGGTCGAGGGCGAATCCGGCGGATTCCTGGAGCGGGAACATGTCGACCCGCTTGCCGGTCTCCATCGGCTGGTCGGTCCAGCGGCCGAAGGTGGGGACGGGGATCGCGAGGGACTCGCGGACGAGGAGGTGGTCGATCCACGTGATGAGCTCGGTGGAGCCGTTGCCCATCGCGACGCACTGCGGCGGGAGCTGGAGCAGCGAGCACAGTTCGGCGGTGATGGTGTCGGCGCTGCTCGGGTAGTAGGTGATGATCTCGCGCAGCCGGCCCGCCAGTTCGTCGAACATCGCGGGCGTGGGGAAGTACGGGTTGCACGGGATGCAGAAGTCCACGGGGCCGGCGCCGTCACTTTCCCGCGTCAGTGCGGCCATCGACGGGCTGTGCGCCGCGGTGCCGCGAAAGAGCGAGGTGACATTGCCGGCCATGGAACCTCCGTAGGGGGCGGACCGTCGGGGAGAACGGGCCCTCCGTCTTGTGGGTGGCCCGCGCGGGGGAGCACGGGCCGCCCTTCCATACGGATACGGGGGTGGCGCTGTTCAATCGATGGGAAGTCGTGTGGAGATTGTGAACCCGCTGTGAAGCCGGGTCACGAGCCGAACGAGTGGACCGTGCTCGTCCGGTACGTCCGGCCGGGCCGCAGCACCGTGGAGGGGAACGCGGGCTGGTTCGGCGAGTCCGGGAAGTGCTGGGTCTCCAGGCACAGCGCGTCGCCCTGCCGGTAGACGTGGCCGCCCGTCCCGACGAGGGTGCCGTCGAGGAAGTTGCCGGAGTAGAACTGCAGGCCAGGCTGGTCGCTGGCGATGCTCAGGGTGCGGCCGGAGGACGGGTCGCGCAGGGTCGCCACGTGCTCGGGCCGCGCCGTGATGCCCTTGTCCAGCACCCAGTTGTGGTCGTAGCCCTTGGCGGTGACCTGCTGCGGGTGCGCGGCCCGGATGTCCCGGCCGATCGCCTTGGCCCGGCGGAAGTCGAAGGGGGTGCCGGAGACCTTCGCCAGCTCACCGGTGGGGATCAGCCCCGAGTCGGTGGGCGTGTAGCGGGAGGCGGCGATCGCGAGCTCGTGGTTCTCGATCGAGCCGCTGCCCTCGCCGGCCAGGTTCCAGTAGACATGGCTGGTCAGGTTGACGACGGTGGCCCTGTCGGTGGTGGCCTCGTAGTCGATACGCCAGTCGCCGTCCCGGGTGAGGGTGTACGTCACCTTCGTGCGGAGCGTGCCCGGGTAGCCCATCTCCCCGTCGATGCTGACGTAGTACAGGTGCAGTCCCACGTCGGAGCCCTTGGTGAACGGCTCGACGTCCCAGACGTGCTTGTCGAAGCCCTTGGTCCCGCCGTGCAGGCTGTTCACGCCGTCGTTCACGGACAGCTGGTACGCGGTGCCGTCCAGCGTGAACTGCCCCTTGCCGATGCGGTTTCCGTAACGGCCGATCAGGGCGCCGAAGTACGGGGTCTTCGCCACGTAGTCGTCGATGTTGTCGAAGCCGAGGGAGACGTTGGCGTACTGGCCGTGCCGGTCGGGGAGCTCCAGGCTCTGGACGACACCGCCCCAGCTGAGGACCTTCAGCCGGGTGCCGCCGTTCTCCAGCGACCAGCGGTGGACCTTGGTGCCGTCGGCGAGCTTCCCGAAGAGCTCCTTGACCGGCTTCCTGCCGCCCGGGGCGGCCTCGGCCGAGCCCGTGCCGAGGGTGGTGGCGGCGAGGCCCGCGGCCGCCGCGCCTGCAATGACCGTGCGTCTGTTCAGTTCCATTGTGCGGCTCTCCCTTTTTGGGGCGGTTCGCCTCAGGGGGGTCCGTGCGGGGTGCCGACGGCCCTTCGGCTCACTCGCCCGATGAAGGTCGGGCCCCGCACCGTGGTGCGGGGCCCGAGCTGACTTATGAACCGGACTTGCGCTTGTTCCACACGTCGAAGCCGACCGCGGCCAGCAGGGCCAGGCCCTTGATGACCTGTTGCCAGTCGGTGCCGACGCTCAGGAGGTTCATGCCGTTGTTCAGCACACCGAGCACGAGACCACCGATGATCGCGCCGAGGACGGTGCCGACACCGCCGCTCATGGACGCGCCGCCGATGAACGACGAGGCGATGGCCTCGAGTTCGAAGTTCAGGCCCGCCTTCGGCGAGGCCGCGTTCAGACGGGCGGCGACCACCAGACCCGCCAGGGCCGCGAGCACGCCCATGTTCAGGAAGACGTAGAAGGTGACCTTCTTGTCCTTGACGCCGGACAGCTTCGCCGCCGGCAGGTTGCCGCCGATCGCGTAGATGTGGCGGCCGAAGACCGCGTTGCGCATCACATAGCCGTAGCCGACCACCAGCACGCCGAGGATGATCAGCACGATCGGGGCACCCTTGTAGCTGGCGAGCAGCATCGTGACCACGAGGATCGCCGCGACGATGGCGACGAGCTTCAGCAGGAAGATGTTGCGCGGCAGCACCTCCAGCGAGAACTCCTGCTGCCGCTTGCGGTCGCGGACCTCCTGGAGCACCGCGAAGACGATCAGCGCGAGGCCGAGGAGCAGCGTGATGTTGTGGTAGTTGGTGTCCGGGCCGACCTCCGGCAGGAAGCCGTTGCCCATCTTCTGCAGCCCGTCCGGGAAGGGGCCGAGGGTCTGGCCCTTCAGCAGGATCTCCGTCAGGCCGCGGAAGAGCAGCATGCCCGCGAGGGTGACGATGAACGACGGTATGCCGAGATAGGCGATCAGGAATCCCTGGACCGAGCCCGCCACCGCGCCCACCACCAGGCACAGCACGAGGGCCAGCGGCCACGCCACGCTGTGCTGCACCGTCAGCACGGCGGCGAAGGAGCCCACGAACGCCGTGAGCGAACCGACCGACAGGTCGATGTGGCCCGCGATGATCACCAGCATCATGCCGATCGCGAGGATCAGGATGTAGCTGTTCTGGAGCACCAGGTTGGAGACGTTGCGCGGCAGCAGGAGGTCGCCGTCGGTCCAGACCGCGAACAGGGCGACGATCAGGCCGAGGGCGATCAGCATGCCGTACTGGCGCATGTTGCGGCGCAGTCCGTCCAGCATCAGCTGGAGCAGTCCGCCGCCCCCGGCCGAGTCCCCGCTCTTCCCGGCCGGCGCCGGGGCCGGGCTCTTGGCGGTCACATCCGTACTCATCGGGTTACCTCTTTGTCCTTCGTCATCTGGCGCATCAGCACTTCCTGCGTGGCCTCGGCCCGCGGGACCTCGCCGGTGAGCCGCCCGGCGGCCATGGTGTAGATGCGGTCGCACATGCCGAGCAGCTCGGGCAGCTCGGAGGAGATGAAGACGACCGCCTTGCCCTGGGCGGCCAGCTGGTCGATGACCGTGTAGATCTCGTACTTGGCGCCGACGTCGATGCCGCGGGTGGGCTCGTCCAGGATCAGCACGTCCGGACCGGCGAAGATCCACTTGCTGAGGACGACCTTTTGCTGGTTGCCGCCGGACAGCTTGCCCACCGGCTCGAAGACGGTGGGCGCCTTGATGTTCATGGACGTGCGGTAGCCCTCGGCGACCTGCCGTTCCTCGTGCTCGTCGACCACCCCGCGCCGGGCGACCTTCTTCAGGGCCGTCAGCGAGATGTTGCGGTTGATGGTGTCGATGAGGTTGAGGCCGTAGTGCTTGCGGTCCTCGGTGACGTACGCGATGCCGTGTCCGACCGCCTCGGCGACGGTCTTCGTACGGATCTCCCGGCCGTCCTTGAGGACCGTGCCGCCCGCGTGCCGGCCGTAGGTGCGTCCGAAGACGCTCATCGCCAGCTCGGTGCGGCCGGCGCCCATCAGTCCGGCGATGCCGACGATCTCCCCGCGCCGCACGTTGATCGACACGTTGTCGACCACCTTGCGCTGCTGGTCGATGGGGTGGTGCACCGTCCAGTCGCGGATCTCCAGGGCCGGGGCCGCGTCCGCCTCACCGTCGTACGCGGTGCGGTCGGGGAAACGGTGGTCCAGGTCACGGCCGACCATGCCGCTGATGATCCGGTCCTCGGTTGTCTCGGGCGCCTTCACGTCGAGCGTCTCGATGGACCGGCCGTCGCGGAGGATGGTCACCGAGTCGGCGACCCGGCGGATCTCGTTGAGCTTGTGCGAGATGATGATCGAGGTGATGCCCTGATTCTTCAACTCCAGGATGAGATCCAGGAGTTTGCCGCTGTCCTCGTCGTTCAGGGCAGCTGTCGGCTCGTCCAGGATGAGCAGCTTGACCTTCTTCGACAGCGCCTTGGCGATCTCGACGAGCTGCTGCTTGCCCACGCCGATGTCCGCGACGCGGGTCTCGGGGTGGTCGTCGAGACCGACCCGGCGCAGCAGCTCGGTGGCGTGCCGCAGGGTCTCGTTCCAGTTGATGAGCCCGCCCTTGGCGTGCTCGTTGCCGAGGAAGATGTTCTCCGCGAGGGAGAGGTACGGCACCAGGGCCAGCTCCTGGTGGATGATGACGATGCCGTGGTGCTCGCTCGCCCGGATGTCCTTGAAGCGGCAGAGCTCCTCCTCGAAGAGGATCTCGCCTTCGTAACTGCCGTGCGGATGGACGCCGGAGAGCACCTTCATCAAGGTGGACTTGCCGGCGCCGTTCTCCCCGCAGATGGCGTGGACCTCGCCCTGGCGGACGGTCAGCGTGACGTCCGACAGCGCTTTGACACCGGGAAAGGTCTTGACGATCGAGCGCATTTCCAGGACGGGTCCCGCCATGGTCGTGCCTTCCAGTCAGTGGGAAATCGATGGGACCGGCGGTTAGTTGAGCTCGTCCTCCGTGTAGTAGCCGCCGTCGATGAGGACCTGCTTGTAGTTGCTCTTGTCGACGCTCACCGGCTGGAGCAGGTAGGCGGGGACGACCTTGGCGCCGTTGTCGTACGTCTTGGTGTCGTTGGTCTGCGGCTTCTTGCCGTTCAGGACGTCGTCGACCATGGTCGAGGCGACCTTGGCCAGCTCACGGGTGTCCTTGTAGACGGTCTGCGTCTGCTCGCCCGCGATGATCGACTTGACCGAGGCCAGTTCGGCGTCCTGACCGGTGACGACGGGCAGCGGCTTGCTCTTGGAGTCGTAGTCGTCCGACTTCAGCGCCGACAGGATGCCGATCGAGATGCCGTCGTACGGCGAGAGGACCGCGTCGACCTTCTTGCTCTGGTACGACTTGGTGAGGATGTCGTCCATGCGCTTCTGCGCGGTGGCGCCGTCCCAGCGCAGGGTGGTGACCTGGGTCAGACCGGTCTGGCCGGACTGGACGACCAGCTTCTTGCTGTCGATGTACGGCTGCAGGACGCTCATGGCGCCGTTGAAGAAGTACTTGGTGTTGTTGTCGTCGTTGGAGCCGGCGAACAGCTCGATGTTGAACGGGCCCTTGCCGCTCTTCAGGCCGAGCTTGTCGACGATGTAGTTGGCCTGCAGCTCGCCGACCTTGGTGTTGTCGAAGGACGCGTAGTAGTCGACGTTCTTGGTGCCGAGGATCAGCCGGTCGTAGGCGATGACCGGGATGTCGGCGTCGGCGGCCTGCTGGAGGACGTTGTTCAGCGACTTGTTGTCGATCGCGGCGACGATGATGGCCTTCACGCCCTGCGTGATCAGGTTCTCGATCTGCGAGACCTGCTGGTCCGGGTCGTCCTCGCCGTAGACCAGCTTGGTCTTGTAGCCCTTGGACTCCAGGTTCTTGACCACGTTCTTGCCGTCGGCGATCCAGCGCTCGGAGGACTTGGTCGGCATCGCGATGCCGATGGTGCCGCCCTTCGCGCTGCCCTTGCTCTCGTTGCTGCCGCCCTCGCTGTTCTGGCCGCAGGCGGACAGCGTGAGGGCGAGCGAGGCGGCTCCGGCGATGGCGGCGAGGGCGGCTCTGCGGTTGCGCATGGTGATCAGTCCTTGTTCTTCTCGTCGTTGAGAGGGCGGTGAAGGCGTGTCAGACGTCGGTGGGAAAGCGGTTGAGCGGGCCGGGCAGCCGGGAGCCGAGCGGCGCCATGTCGCCGTCCGCGCCGTGCCGGGCGAGCAGGTCGAGAGCGAGCCGGCCGCGCCGCACCCGCTCCCGGGCGGTGTCCAGGGTCAGGTCCCGCAGATGGGTGCCGTACGGGTAGATCCCGGGTGCCTTGGACAGACCGAACTTCAGGTAGAGCGGTGCGCCGCGCCGGATGAGCTCGGCGACCTCGTACATCCGCACGTACCCGCCGAGGTCGTCGGGGGCCTCGATGTACATGTCCATGGGGGCGGCGGAGACCCGCCGGATCTCGGTGAGGTGATCGAGCGTCAGATCGCTGGGCACGTTGACCGAGTCGGCCCCGAGGTTCTCGTACACGGCGTACGAGGCCGGGTTGACGGGGCCGATCAGTGCCGAGACCTTGAGGGTCGTGTCGGCCGGGACGATGCCGGCCTCACGTGCCCGGTGCAGCGTCCACAGCACGCCCTCGTCGGCGACGAGGAGGCACTTGACGCCCAGCGCGGTGGCCCGGACGGCGTCCTCGACGCAGCCGGCGACCGCGTCGTGGCCCCGGGCACGCAGCCCGGCTCCGCGGGAGTCGGTGCGCACGGATGCGCCGATGTCCCAGGTGCCGCGCGGTCCGGTGAACAGGCAGAGCTCGATGTCGCGTTCGGCGGTGGCCTCGACCATCTCGGTGATCTCGGCGTCGGTCAGCATCCAGACGCCGCTGCCCTGGCTGATCCGGTGGATCGGCACGTCGAGCCGCGAGGACTCCTTGAGGACGACGGCGAGGGCCTCGGGCCCCTCCACGGAGGGAACCTCGGTGCGCCAGCGGCCGCCCCCCGGGAAGGCGTGCGGCGAGGCGTCGGCGGGTGAGGGGGCGGGCGCGCCCAGGCCGAGCGCGGCGAGCGCCTGCTCACCGGGTCGACGGGCTGCCGTGGGTGCGGCGTCGGTCACGAGCTGTCCTTCGCGTTCGTCGGTTGTGCGATGCGTACGTTCGATATCTCGAACAAGGTTCGTGTCGGTGGGTGTACGCCGGTACGGAGCGTCAGGAACCCCGTACCGGCGTACTGATCTGGGGCGCGGGACGACGCGCTCAGGGGCGCAGCAGAACCTTTCCGACCTTGGGGTCGCCCGAGCCCACCAGCTCGATGGCCTGCGGGAACTCGGCGAGCGGCAGCTCGTGCGTGACCAGCGGCAACGGGTTCAGCAGTCCGGCGCCGAACACCCGCACCGTGTGCGCCCAAGCCTCCGGCGGCGCCCCGAACACGGTGTGCACCTCCAGTTGCCGTACGACGAGGTCGGTCGGGTCGAGTCCTTCGGCACCCGGCGCCGGGATCCCGGTCAGGACCAGGCGACCGCCGCGCCGGAGCAGGGAGGCGGCGGTACGCGCGGCGGACGCCGACCCGGCGGTCTCGACGACGACGTCGAAGTCACCGGGCAGTTCCTGGTCCCGGGTGCGGAAGTCCGTGGCGCCGAAGTCCCTGGACAGTGCCGCCCGGTCCGAGCGGGTGCCCACCACGAGGAGGTCGGCCGGGGAGCCCGCCGCGAGGAACTGCACGGCGAACATCCCGAGCGTCCCCGTGCCCACCACCGCGACCCGCTCGCCGGGCCGAGAGTTCGCCTTGATCGCCGCGGCGGCGACGCAGGCGGCCGGCTCCAGCAGGGCGGCGGCCGTCAGGTCGGCGTCGTCCGGCAGGACGTGCAGCAGCCGGGCCGGGAGGGTCAGTGTGGCCGCCATCGCGCCCGGCTCGGTGAACCCGGTCTCCTCGTACCCGGCCGTGCACAGCGTGGTCTCGCCCGCGTGGCAGCGGTCGCAGACCTGGCAGTTGCGGAAGCCCTCACCGACGACCTTGCGGCCGACGAGCGAGGCCGGAACCCCGTCGCCCACCTCCTGGACCGTCCCGGACCACTCGTGGCCCGGCGTCAGGGGGTAACGCACGTACCCCTCCGGCCGGTTGCCCTGGTAGACCTCGCGGTCCGAGCCGCAGATCCCGACCGCGTGCACCCGCACGAGGGCCTCGCCCGCCGCCGGACGCACCGGCTCGTGCGGGGCCAGCCGGTGCTTGCCCGGCGCCTCGACGACGACCGCGGTGCTCACCGCGCCCCCTTCGGCTTGCGCTGCTCCCAGCCGTCCGCCCACAGGTCGAACCGGGCCTGCTGCTGGGGGAATTCGGCCGCCGCGTCGGTGTCCAGCTCGACGCCGAGTCCGGGCGCGTCCGAGAGCTGGAAGTAGCCGTCGACGACCTGCGGGGCCCCCTTCACGACCTTCTTGATCTCCGCGTCCGCGAAGTCGTTGAAGTGCTCCAGGATCTTGAAGTTCGGTGCGGTGAAGCCGACCTGGAGCGAGGCGGCGGTCAGCACCGGTCCGCCGACGTTGTGCGGCGCGACCAGGACGTAGTGCGCCTCGGCGGTGGCGGCCAGCTTCCTGGTCTCCCAGATGCCGCCGATGTGGCCGACGTCGGGCTGGATGATGTCCGTCGACTGGCTCTCGAAGAGCTCGCGGAACTCGATGCGGTCGTGGATGCGCTCGCCCGTGGCGACCGGGATGTCGACCTTCGCGGCCACCTTCTCCAGCGCCTTGAGGTTCTCCGGCGGGACCGGCTCCTCCAGCCAGGCGGGCTTGAAGGGGGCGAGTTCGCGGGCCAGCCGGATGGCGGTGGCGGGCGAGAAGCGGCCGTGCATCTCCAGCATCAGCTCGGCGTCGGGTCCGATGGCGTCCCGCACGGCCTCGATGAGCGAGACGGCGTACAGGCTCTGTTCGTGGTCGAGCTCGAAGTGCCCGGTGCCGAAGGGGTCGATCTTCAGGGCCCGGTACCCGCGGGCCATGACCTCCTGTGCGGCCTTGTGGTAGGCCTCCGGGGTCCGCTCGGTGGTGTACCAGCCGTTGGCGTAGGCCTTGACCTTGTCGGTGACCTTGCCGCCGAGCAACTGCCACACCGGTACGCCGAGGGCCTTGCCCTTGATGTCCCAGCACGCCATCTCGACGACTGCGATACCGGACATCACGATCTCGCCCGCGCGGCCGTAGTCGCCGTACTTCATCCGTCGCACGAGGTCCTCGACAGCGAACGGGTCGGAGCCGAGAATGTGATTGGCCTCCGCCTCCCGCAGATACCCGATCAGCGCGTCGGTGTGGCCCAGCATGCGGGTCTCGCCGACTCCGGTGATGCCCTCGTCGGTGTGCACCTGGACGTAGGTCAGGTTCCGCCAGGGCGTCCCGACCACGTGTGTGCTGATTCCCGTGATGCGCACGGCAGTTGCCCCCTGTGCTTCGGATCTGTTCGAAATTTCGTCACACGTTCGAAATGTTGGCGTGACAGTAAGGATGCGGCCCGGGAGGTGTCAATGGGTCGAACGCATAACGGTTTCGACGCGATGGGATCGGGATGGCGGGGAATGGTCGGGGGTGTCTAGAGTCGGCGCGCCGGAACGGCCGCTTCCCCACACAATTTTCACAGCTGTGCCTATGAACGTGACGTGTGCGGAACTTAGTCTTCCCGCGTCATGGACTATTGCCACCCGTGCCGACGGCACCTCAACGGCGCCCTTGCCTGCCCGGGGTGCGGCACCCCCGCCGAAGAACTCCGCGCGCACACGGAGGGCCCCGAGCCGCATCCGGAACCGGGTGTGGACGCGGCCGACACCGACACCTCCTACGGCGACGACGACGAACCGGAGGAGCACCTCGGGCGGGCCGCCCGGCGGCGAGGTCGCGGCCGGGGCGGGGCGGCGCAGGACCCGGATGTCCCGGACGCTCCGGACGGTCCGGGCGGGGCCAGCCGGCGTGACCGCAAGGCCGCGGCGCACCGTCGGCGGCGGCGCAGGACACTGCTGATAGCCGCCGGTTTCGTCCTGGCGGCCGGTGCGCTCAGCCTGGCCGAACTCGGCATCGACGCACCCGGGTTGAGCCAGAAGCCGGCGGCGGCCGGGGAGGACTCCGCCGACGGTTCGGCCTCCCCGGAGCCCGGCGGGACGACGCGTCGGCCGGGTGACACCGGCGCCTCCGGCGGCGCCTCCGCGAGCGACCCCGTCGACGCGTCCGCCTCGCCCTCCGCGTCCGCCTCCGCGTCGGCCTCCGCCGAGGACAAGGGCAAGGACCAGGAGGAGCAGTCGGCCGGCTCGGGCACGTCGCCCGGAGGTTCCGTCTCCGCGCCCGCGTCCCAGGCGCCGCCCGCGACGACCGCGCCCCCCACCACCGCACCGACCACGTCCGCTCCGCCGCCGGCGCCGACGCCGTCCGAGACGTGCAACCGGTTCCTGTGGTGGTGCACGTGATGCCCTGGGGGTGTCGTTCGGGTCAGGCCGGATCAGGCCGCGGCGTCCGGTGCGGTGCATCGCGAGACGGAGCCTCACCCGCGTACTGGGCGTACTCGGGTGAGGCGACAACGCCGCGAGGTGCCGCGCCGGGCGCCGCGGACCCGGCCTGACCCGGACGACACCCCCTAGTCCTCCGCGGCGCGGCCCTCTCCCGCCATGAACCGCCAGACCAGGGCATGGCCCAGGGCGACCAGGACGATCAGCATCACGGCCTCCGCCTGGATGCCGCTCAGCCCGGCGTGGCGGGCGAGTTCGGGGAAGGCGCCGACGACGGCGATCAGGGCGTAGAGCAGCGCGGCGCCGGCCTGCTGCCGGACGACGAAGCGGTCGCCGCGGGCGCGGGCCAGCAGCCGCAGGGTGCACACGCAGCCGACCGCGGCGAGAACGATGAAGGCCGTCCGCCAGATCATCGGCTGCTCGGTGCCGCCCACCTGGGCGAACAGGCCCATCAGGGCGGGCAGCAGGAAGGACAGGTAGACCCCGCCGACGACACGGCGCAGCCCGGCGTCGCGCATCCAGTCGTCGTGGCTCTGGACGACGTTCCACCACAGGCCGACCAGGGTGAAACAGGTGGCGGAGAAGAGGGCGTAGAAGGTGCTCACATCCATGGACGACGAGCGTGGCAGCGCTCTGGGACCGGGCGGGCGCCACACGCCCTGCGGCCGTCCCGGCCTGCCGGGACGGCCCAGCGGCCGAGGCGTGCGGCCCGCCGCCGCGTGGAGCGCGGACGGCTGACAAGGCCGCCGGCGGGCGCGACGCCGGGCGTCGCGGACTCGGCACGATCCGGACAGCGGTCCTTCGGGGACCGGCGGACGGTGCCGTCCGCAGCGGGCGCCGGTCAGGCGTCGAGCATGCGGCGCAGCAGATCCCGCAGCGCGAGACGCTCCTCGTCCGAGAGGCCCGCCAGGGGCTCACGCGCGAAATTCAGCGACTCCCGCAGGCCGCGGGCCACCTTGCGCCCCTCGGCGGTGGCCGCCGCCAGCTTCACGCGCCGGTCGGCCGGATCGGGCCGCCGCTCCACCAGGCCCCGCGCCTCCAGCCGGTCCACGATCCCCGTGACGTTCGACGGCTCGCACTTCAGCTGCTGTGCCAGCCGCCGCATCGGCACCGGCTCCATCGACAGCAGCCCCAGCAGCCGCGCCTGCGCGCCGGTCAGCGCGTGCTCCGCGGCGGCCTCCTCGTACTCCTCGTGATAGCGGGCCACCACCGAGCCGATGAGGTCGACGACCTCCAGGGTGAGGGGGTCGATCCGGGAGGTCTTCTGAGTGGACATGGACTCCAGGCTACCGCGTTACTTGACATCCTGAAATATTCAGGCGCATGGTTGTTTCAGGTACTGAAGTATTTGACCGGGGGACGCGTGCGGACAGGTGCGCACGCGAGCCCGTGAGAACGCAGGAAAGGCGCACCCTCATGACCGACACCCCTCAGCTTCCCGCCGTCAGCCGTGAATGGCATCTGGTCAGCCGGCCGGTCGGCTGGCCCCAGGCCGACGACTTCGCCCTCGTCGAGGCCGAGGTCCGGCAGCCGGGGGAGGGCGAGGTCCTCGTGCGCAACGCGTTCCTGTCCGTCGACCCGTACATGCGCGGCCGCATGAGCGCCGCCAAGTCGTACACCGCCCCGTTCGAGCTGGGCAAGACCATGCAGGGCGGCGCCGTGGGCGAGGTCATCGCCTCCGGCGCCGAGGGCATCTCGCCCGGCGACCACGTGCTGCACTTCGGCGGCTGGCGCGAGTACGCCACCGTCTCCGCCAAGCAGGCCGTCAAGGTCGACCCGGCGGCCGCCCCGCTGTCCACGTACCTCGGCGTGCTCGGCATGACCGGTCTCACCGCCTACGCCGGCCTGCTGCGCACCGCGTCCTTCAAGGAGGGCGACTCCGTCTTCGTCTCCGGCGCCGCAGGTGCCGTCGGCAGCCAGGTCGGCCAGATCGCCAGGCTCAAGGGCGCCTCGCGCGTCGTCGGTTCCGCCGGGTCCGACGAGAAGGTCAAGCTGCTCGTCGAGGAGTACGGCTTCGACGCCGCCTTCAACTACAAGAACGGGCCGGTCGCCGAGCAGTTGCGGGCCGCCGCCCCCGACGGCGTCGACGTCTACTTCGACAACGTGGGCGGTGACCACCTGGAGGCGGCCATCGGCTCCCTCAACGTGAACGGCCGGATCGCCGTCTGCGGCATGATCTCCATCTACAACAACACCGAGCCGGCTCCCGGCCCCAAGAACCTCGCCCGGCTCATCCAGACCCGCGGCCGCATCGAGGGCTTCCTCGTCAGCGACCACTACGACCTCCAGCAGCAGTTCGTCCAGGAGGTCGGCCCCTGGGTGGCGTCCGGGCAGCTCAAGTACCGCGAGACGGTCGTCGAGGGCATCGAGAACAACCTGGAGGCGTTCTTCGGCGTCCTGCGCGGCGACAACATCGGAAAGATGATCGTCAAGCTCTGAGTCCACGACGGCCGCGGCGGCGGCCGGGCTCCCGGCCTGCGGGGGCCGGTGGTGACCACCCGGCCCCGCGGGCCCGCGGGCGCCGGGGCCGCCGGTGGCGGTCTCCGGCCGGGACCTGTTTCCTGGATTTCCGGCATGCGGTAACTTCTTTCCGAAGTCGTCGCGATCGTGGGCGCGAGTCGTGGCGGGCCTAGGAGGAACGCACCGTATGTCCATCCAGCAGACCGACGTCCTGTACACCGCCGTCGCCACCGCCGAGAACGGCCGTGACGGCCGGGTCGCCACCGACGACGGAAAGCTCGACGTCGTCGTCAACCCGCCCGAGGAGATGGGCGGCAGCGGCGCCGGAACCAACCCGGAGCAGCTCTTCGCCGCCGGGTACAGCGCCTGCTTCCAGGGCGCCCTCGGCGTCGTCGCCCGCCGGGAGAACGCCGACGTCTCCGGATCGACGGTCACGGCCAAGGTCGGCATCGGCAGGAACGACGACGGGTTCGGGATCATCGTCGAGATCTCCGCGGACATCCCGAACGCCGACGCCGCCACCGCCCGTGCGCTCGTCGAGAAGGCGCACCGGGTGTGCCCGTACTCCAAGGCGACCCGAGGCGACATCACCGTGACGCTCGCCTGACGGCGCTCGTTGCACACGACGGAGGCCGCACCCCGGGACGTGGGGTGCGGCCTCCGCCTTTTCGCCACCCGCCTCAGGAAGCCGTCCGCGGTCCGCGGTGGCGCTGTGCGCGGCGAGCGGCAGCGAACCCGCCGCCGTCACGGCGGCCGTCGGGACGGATCCGGCGACGGACTTCGGCAGGCGCACGTGTCGTACCTCCTGGGGTCCCCGGACCGGGCGCCGGGGCCACCGGGCCCGCCCCGGCCCGCAGGCCCGCCCCGCTAGAGTTCCTTCATGCGTGATCTTGGGGTGGGCTTCGGTTACTTGGTGCGGGGCCAGCGATGGGTGGCCGGGCACGGGAAGCAGTTCGGCTTCGGCCTGCTCCCGGGCCTCATCACCCTGGTCCTGTACGCGGCGGCCCTCGTCTCTCTCGCCCTGTACGGCGAGGACTTCGTCGGCTGGGCGACCCCCTTCGCGGACGACTGGACCAGCCCCTGGCAGGGACTGTTCCGAGGCTTCCTCACCGCCGTGCTCGTCGCTCTGGCCCTGCTCCTCGCCGTCCTCACCTTCACGGCGGTCACCCTCCTCGTGGGGCAGCCGTTCTACGAGAACCTCTCCGAGAAGGTCGACCGGGACGTCTCTCCCGACGGCACGGCGCCCGAGTCGGGGCTGTCGCTCGGGCGGGAACTGTGGATCTCCGGGCGCGACAGCCTCCGCATCCTCGTACGGGCCGCCGTCTGGGGCGTACTGCTCTTCGCCCTGGGCTTCGTGCCCTTCGTCGGCCAGACCGTCGTCCCGGTGATCGGCTTCTTCGTCACCGGCTTCTTCCTCACCGAGGAGCTCGTCGCGGTCGCCCTGCAACGCCGCCGCGTCGATCTGCGCGAACGCCTCACCCTGCTCCGCTCCCGCAAGATGCTGGTCTGGGGCTTCGGCACCCCGCTGGGCCTCGCGTTCCTGGTGCCGTTCGTGGCCGTGTTCCTGATGCCGGGAGCCGTCGCCGGCGCCACCCTGATGGCGCGTGAACTCCTCGACGAGGAGAGCGCCGAGACCCGAGCGGACGCTCCCGAGGAGGAAGTCACCCCGTGACCGAGATACTCGCCGTCGCCGTCATCACCGTCCTGGCCGTCGTCGCCCCGGGCGCCGACTTCGCCATGGTGGTCCGCAACAGCTACCTCCACGGCCGCAGGACGGGCCTGCTGGCCGCCACGGGCGTCGCCGCCGGCGTCCTGGTGCACGTGACGTACACGATGCTGGGTGTGGGCCTGCTGATCGCGTCCTCGACCGCCCTGTTCACGGTGATCAAGCTGATCGGCGCGGCGTACCTCGTGTACATCGGCGTACGCACGTTCCGCGCGCGCGGCGACGTCGAGGTGGACCTGGAGAACAAGACGGAGCTGACCCCGCCGGCCGCGCTGCGCACCGGGTTCCTCACCAACGTCCTCAACCCGAAGACGACGCTCTTCGTGGTGTCGACGTTCGCCCAGGTCGTCAGTCCCGGCACGCCGCTCTACCAGCAGGCGGGCTACGGGCTGTTCATGTCCCTCGCGCACCTGCTGTGGTTCGGCGTGGTCGCCGTGTTCTTCTCGCACGACCGGATGCGCACGCTGATGCTGCGCGGCCAGAAGGTCCTGAACAAGGTCATCGGATCCGTCCTGGCCGGGCTCGGCATCAGTCTCGCCTTCGCTCCGTCCCACTGACGGCGGAGGCGTTCTGTTGTACGTGTCCGGGCAGGTGGCGGAAGGCCCGGACCTGGCCACCCAGAGCCGCGGGGTCTTCGAGGCGCTCGACGCCCTGCTCACTGCGCGACCCTCGCCGATGTCATCAACATCCGGACGTATCTGACCGACATCGACGGCATCGGCGAATACGGCGCCGTGCGGCGCGAGTTCCTCACCGGGACCGCCCCCACCAGCATGACCTTCGAGGCCTCCCGCCTCTTCAAGCCGGACGCCCTCGTCGAGGTCGAGGTGGTCGCGGCGATCCCGTGAGGGCGTGCCGGGAGAGCCGCGGCCGGGGAGGGGACGGCCACGGGCGAAGGCGGTGCCGGCGGGCAGGGAGCGGTCGGCGCTCAGGCCCTGTCCGGTCCCGGGTCCTCGCCCAGCAGCGCGAGGAAGTCCCGGAAGGCGGCCGGCATGTCCACCGACTCCGGGTCCAGCAGCCACTGGTACTGGAGCCCGTCCATCACCGCGACGAGCAGGGGGGCGGCGCGCTCCGGCGTGAGTCCGCCGGGGAGCCGCTCCCCGTATTCGGCGCGCAGCACCGACGCCATGCTCGCGCGCACCGCGCCGTACCGCTCGGTGAAGAACTCGCGTGCCGGGTGCCCCTCGGTGACGCTCTCGCCGAGCAGCGCCGAGAAGGTCTGGATGATCCCGGGTCGCATCGCGTTGTACTCGACGAGCGAGGCGAGCAGGTCGGCCCGCCACCGGGAGTCGGGCACGGCGTCCCACTGGTCCCGCTCCTTGAGCACCGCGACGAGCAGCGCCTCCTTCGTCGGGAAGTGGTGCAGCAGCCCCTGCTGGGTGAGGCCCACCCGCTCTGCGACCGCGGCGAGGCTCGCGCCCCGGTAGCCGCGCTCGGCGATCACGTCGAGGGCCGCGCGCACGATCTCCGCACGCCGCTCCTCGCTCCTGGTCCTGGCCGCCATGGCGTCACCGTACGGCATCCGATCACCCTAGAAGTAACGGCGAGGTCACGAAACCTACCGCTCTACAGGCGGTGGGTGCAGGATGAGGGCGTCCAGGACTTCGACGAGGAGGTGCCGCGGTGGCGGATACCGTGAGGGACAGGCAGGCCGGACAGGACAGGCACGACAGGCACGACGACGCCCGTGAGGCCGTCGTCGAGGCGGCTCTCGGCAGGCTCGATCTGGACGCGAAGGCCCGGCTGCTGTCCGGGCAGGACATGTGGACGCTGCCCGCGCTCCCCGAGATCGGACTGCGGTCCCTCGTGATGTCCGACGGCCCGATCGGGGTCCGCGGGGTGCGCTGGACCTCGGACGACCCGTCGATCGCCCTTCCGTCCCCCACCGCGCTCGCCGCCACCTGGGACCCGGCCCTCGCCGAGCGTGCCGGCGTCCTGCTCGCCCAGGAGGCCCGCCGCAAGGGCGTCCACGTCCTCCTCGCGCCCACCGTCAACCTGCATCGTTCCCCGCTAGGCGGGCGGCACTTCGAGGCGTACAGCGAGGACCCGTACCTGACCGGCGTCATCGGCTCGGGCTACGTGCGGGGCGTGCAG
This sequence comes from Streptomyces sp. 142MFCol3.1, assembly GCF_000424945.1. Taxonomy (NCBI): domain Bacteria; kingdom Bacillati; phylum Actinomycetota; class Actinomycetes; order Kitasatosporales; family Streptomycetaceae; genus Streptomyces; species Streptomyces sp. 142MFCol3.1. Next base: position 238,352 of record NZ_AUKV01000008.1, on the reverse strand, counting down.
TCGGGCGGTGTCGGCACCACCGTCAAACACTTCGTCGCCAACGACGCCGAGACCGACCGCTTCACGGTGGACAACCTGGTCTCCGAACGCGCGCTGCGCGAGCTCTATCTGGCCCCCTTCGAGGCCATCGTGGAGAACGCCCGCCCCTGGGGCATCATGACCGCGTACAACTCGGTCAACGGCACCACTATGACCGAGCACCACCACCTCGTGAACGGGATCCTGCGCGGCGAGTGGGGCTTCGACGGCTTCAACGTCTCCGACTGGACCGCGGCCCGCTCCACCACGGCCGCCGTCGAGGGCGGACTGGACGTCGCCATGCCCGGCCCGCGAACCGTCTACGGCGCGGTGCTCGCCCGGGCCGTCCGCGACGGACGGGTCCAGGAGTCCACCGTCGACGAGGCCGTCCGCAACGTCCTGCGCCTCGCCGCCCGCGTCGGCATCCTCGACGGCGCGGAGCCTGTCGTCACCGAGCCGCCGGCCCCCGTGGACGGGGAGGCCCTGGCCCGCGAGATCGCCCGCCGCGCCTTCGTCCTGGTACGCAACGAGGCCCGCGACGGAAGCCGGGCGCTGCCCCTGAGGCCGGGCACGGTGGCACTGATCGGCGTCGCCGCCCGCGACGCCCGCGTCCTCGGCGGCGGCTCCGCCACCGTCTTCCCCGCCCGCGTGGTCTCCCCGCTGGACGGGCTGGCCGCCGCCCTGCCCGAAGGCGCCCTCAGCTACGCCCTCGGCGCCGATCCGAACGAGGAACTCGCCGTCGCCGACCAGGGATTCGAACTGCGCGCGATCTGCCGCGACGCACACGGAGAGGTCATCGGCACCGGCTCCGCGCCCAACGGCCACATCCAGTGGATGGGCAACGACCTGCCCGACGGGGTCACCCACGACGCCCTGCACACCATCGAGCTGGCCGGCCGGTTCACCCCGCGCGTCGGCGGCCCGCACACCTTCGGCATCAGGGGCCTGGGAGCCTTCACCCTCACTGTCGACGGCGTCACGTACTTCGACGACGTCCAGCGCGCCGACAAGGACGACCCGTTCCTGTCGTTCTTCGGCGCCCCGGTGCCCCGGGCCCGGGCCGAACTCGCCGCCGGGGAGCCGGTGGAGGTCTCCCTCACCCAGGTCGTGGCCCTCCCCGAGGGCGTGCCGATGAAGGCGATCACCTTCACGCTGACCCATCAGGAACCGCAGCGCGACCCCGACGAACTGATCGCCGAGGCCGTCGCGGCGGCCCGCGCCGCGGACACGGCCGTCGTGGTGGTCGCCACCACCGAGCGTGTCGAGTCCGAGGGCTTCGACCGTCAGGACCTGCGTCTGCCGGGCCGTCAGGACGAGCTGGTGCACGCCGTCGCCGCCGCCAACCCGAACACCGTGGTCGTGGTCAACTCCGGTTCCCCGGTCGAGCTGCCGTGGCGGGACGAGGTCGCCGCCGTGCTGCTGAGCTGGTTCCCCGGCCAGGAGGGCGGATCTGCGCTCGCCGACGTCCTCACCGGGGCGCACGAGCCCGGTGGCCGCCTGCCCACCACCTGGGGCTCCCTCGCACAGGCCCCGGTCACCCAGGTCGTCCCGGACGGCGGCGCACTCCCGTACACCGAGGACCTGTTCATCGGCTACCGGGCCTGGGACAGGGAGGGCAGGGCTCCCTCGTACGCCTTCGGGCACGGCCTCGGCTACACCGACTGGACGTACGAGTCGATCGAGGTCGAGGGGACGACCGCGACGGTCCGCGTCCGCAACAGCGGCGAGCGCGCCGGACGCGAGGTCGTCCAGATCTACCTCGCCCCGGTGGAGGCCGACCCCGGGCGGCCCGCCCGCCGGCTCGCCGCCTTCACGGGTGTGGCGGCCGGACCGGGCGAGAGTGTGGAGGCCGTTGTGGAACTCCCGCGGCGCGCCTTCGAGATCTGGGACGAGAACAGCGCATCGTGGGCGTTTGTGAAGGGTTCGTACGAGGTTCAGGCAGGCCGTTCCCTCACGGACCGTCGTCTGAGCACGATCATCGAGGCGTGACGGGCGCGAGCCGCCCCCCCAAGACCAGCCCCGGCCCGGAACCTGACCTCCGGACCGGGGCTCGCCTCGTTCTGCGCCCGCTCTCACCGGCGCGGACCGCGGGGCGGGACGGTGCCGGGGACGGTCACCGTTCGCGCACGGAGAAGCCGAACACGGTCTCCGACCGGTACGCCCCGCCCGGCCGCAGCTCGGTGCTCGGGAAGTCCGGCCGGTTCGGCGAGTCGGGGAAGTGCTGCGTCTCCAGCGCGATCCCGTCACCGGGCGCGTAGGGGAGCGAGTCGTCGAGGTGGTCCGCCGTGTAGAGCTGGAGCCCCGGCTCGGTGGTCGACACGGTCAGCAGGCGCCCGGAGTCCGGGTCGTGCAGCTCGGCCACCTCGACGGGGGCGTCCGTCACCCCCTTGTCGAGCACGAAGTTGTGGTCGTACCCGGCGCCGACCTTCCGGGACTGCCGGAAGTCGAAGCGCGTGCCCTCGACGGGGGCGAGCTCCCCGGTCGGGATGAGGTCCGCGTCCACCGGCGTCACCCGCGCGGCGGCGAGGCGCAGTTCGTGCCCTCCGGCGCTGCCCGCGCCACTCAGGTTCCAGTAGGTGTGGCTGGTCAGGTTCACCACGGTCGGCGCGTCGGTGCGCGCCTCGTACGCGATCCGCAGCGAACCGTCCGCGTCGAGCGTGTACGTCGCCGAGACCGCCAGCCGGCCCGGGAAGCCCTCCTCGCCGTGCGGGCTGACCCGCGACAGCCGCACGCCCCCGTCGACCGGCTCGGCGTCCCACACCCGCTTGTCGAAGCCGAACTCGCCGCCGTGCAGCGAGTTCGGGCCGTCGTTCGGGGTCAGGTGGTAGGTGGAGCCGTCGAGCGGGAAGCGGGCGCCCGCGATCCGGTTGGCGTACCGGCCGATCAGCGCGCCGAAGTACGGCTGCGGGTGCGAGAGATAGCCCGCGAGGTCGGGGAAGCCCAGCACCACGTTCGCGGTCCGCCCGTCCCGGTCGGGGACCTCGGCCGACTGCACGATCCCGCCGTACGTCAGGACCCGTACCCGCACACCCGACCGCTCCAGAGTCCAGCGATGGACCGCGGTGCCGTCGGAAAGTGTGCTGAAAAGTTCGCTCATGAGCGAACCCTAGGTCACCGGATTGCGTGCGGTGATGTTGCGGTACGCGATCTCGGCCAGCCGCGCCTGCCCGTCCTTGCTCGGGTGGAACCAGTCCCAGTGGCTCAGCTGCTCCGTGTCGAAGCGGTACTCGAAGACAGCCCCGCCGTCGAAGCGGCATCGCCGGTCCTTGGCACACACCTCGCGCAGCACCTCGTTGTACGCCTCGACGCGGCTCTGCACCTTGGCGCGCCGCAGCGTCGCCGCCGAGTCCAGGGCGTCGGCGTCCCCCAGCATCGACGGGCAGATCCCCAGTTTCCAGATCTGCTTGCCGAGCGCGCTCGTGCGGCCCTGGGACCACAGCCGCTTCAGATCCGGCACGCTCGACACGTACACCTGGGTCTTGGGCAGGGCAGCACGCAGCGTGTCCATCGCGTCCTGGAAGCCGGCGCGGAAGTCCGCCACGGACGTCATCGCGGAGGCCGAAGCACGGCAGGCGTCGTTGGCGCCCGCCATCACCGTCACCAGCTCCGGCCGCCGGGTCGCGGCCTGCGCCATCTGGCCGGGCAGGTCCGCCATCCGGGCGCCGGTCACCGCGTAGTTCCAGCTGCGCTCGGCGGCCCCGGCCTTCCCGAGCAGCCGCACGGCGAGGGACTTGACCTGCGCGTCGCTGCCCGTCGCCCAGGACACCTCGGGGCAGTCCGACAGCACGGCGCAGGCGTCGAAGCCCCGCGTGATGGAGTCGCCGACGGCGGCCAGCGACCGCGGGCTGGTGTTCCACGTCGGCGTCGGCTTCGGGGACGGATGCGCCGTGGACGTGTCTCTCGGCGCCGGGGAGTCGCCACCGGAGGCGTCGCACCCGGCGACGCCCAGGAGGGCCGCCGCCGCGACGGCGGCGACGGCCCGTGAACGGTGACTGCGGTTCCGCATCCCCAGGTCCCCTCGTTCGTTGTGCGGGGTCGGTCACACCCCTCGGGCGCACCGGTCGGTGTCGCGCCGTAGGCCATTGGTGGCACCGCGTCGTGCCCGGTCGGCAGCACCGCGTCCCCATGGGTGAAACCTCGGTGTTTCCGGGCGTCGGGACCGACGGTACGTCACACTCCTTGCGCCGCCGCACGGTAGCCTCGCCCCGTGGCCGCCCTGCCACTGCCGTTCCGCTAAGTTACAAGATGTCTCGCTCTGTCCGGAGGCCCCAGTGACGACACGTGGAGTTCTCTACGTGCACTCCGCGCCCCGCGCGCTGTGCCCGCACGTCGAGTGGGCGGTCGCCGGGGTCCTCGGCACGCGCGTGAACCTCGACTGGATCCGGCAGCCCGCCGCGCCCGGCACCTGGAGATCGGAGTTCTCCTGGAAGGGCGAGGTCGGCACGGCCTCCAAACTCGCCTCCGCGCTGCGCGGCTGGCAGATGCTGCGCTTCGAGGTCACCGCCGAGCCCTGCCCCACCGCCGAGGGCGAGCGCTACAGCTGCACCCCCGACCTGGGCATCTTCCACGCGGTCACCGGGATCCACGGCGACATCCTGATCCCCGAGGACCGGCTGCGCGCCGCTCTGCTCCGCTCCCAGCGCGGCGAGACCGAGCTGGAGGCCGAGATCGCCAAACTCCTCGGTAAGCCGTGGGACGACGAGCTGGAACCCTTCCGCTACGCGGGCGAGGGCGCCCCGGTCCGCTGGCTCCACCAAGTGGTCTGACCGGCGGACGTCCTGCGGCGCGGCGCGCCCGAGGGGCGCGGCGAACCGCGCGACAGGCCCCCTGCGAGCCTGCGAGCCGCACTCGGCGGAGGACCGGACGACGAACGGCGTGTGGCCCGTACTCCCGGCAAGGAGTACGGGCCACACGCCGTTCAGCAGAGGAAGACCCGGCGTCAGACGGTACGGAACGCCAGCACCACGTTGTGTCCGCCGAACCCGAACGAGTCGTTCAGCGCGGCGATCCGCCCGTCGACGGGCAGCTTGCGCGCCTCACCGCGGACGATGTCGGCGTTGGCCTCGGCCTCGGGGTCGAGGTTCTCGAGGTTGATGGTCGGCGGGGCGACCCGGTGGTACAGCGCGAGCACCGACGCGACCGACTCGACACCGCCGGCGCCGCCGAGCAGGTGGCCGGTCATCGACTTGGTGGCGGACACCGCGATGTGGTCGGCGTCGTCGCCGAACACCTTGCGCAGCGCCTTCAGTTCGGCCACGTCACCGGCCGGCGTCGAGGTGGCGTGCGCGTTCACGTGCACGATCTCGGCGGGGTCCAGATCGGTGTTGTCGAGCAGGTTCTGCAGGGCGTGCGAGATGCCGCGGCCCTCGGGCTCCGGCTGCACGATGTCGTGGGCGTCGGCCGAGATGCCCTGGCCGACGGCCTCCGCGTAGACGCGGGCGCCACGCTTGGCGGCGTGCTCGGCGGACTCCAGGACGAGGACGCCGGCGCCCTCGCCGAGGACGAAGCCGTCACGGTCGACGTCGTAGGGGCGCGAGGCGCCCTGCGGGTCGTCGTTGTTCTTGGACATCGCCATCATGTTGCCGAACGCGGCGATGGGAAGCGGGTGGATGGCCGCCTCGGTGCCACCGGCGACGACGACGTCGGCGCGGCCCGTGCGGATCATCTCGATGGCGTAGCCGATGGCCTCGGCGCCGGAGGCGCAGGCGGACACCGGGGTGTGGACACCGGCGCGGGCGCCCACGGCGAGGCCCACATTGGCGGACGGGCCGTTCGGCATCAGCATCGGCACGGTGTGCGGGGAGACGCGGCGTACGCCCTTCTCCTTCAGCACGTCGTACTGGTCGAGCAGGGTCGTCACGCCGCCGATGCCGGAGGCGATGACGGCACCGAGCCGGTCGGGGTCGACGCTCGCGTCCTCGCCCGCCTTGTCGGTGAAACCGGCGTCGGCCCAGGCCTCCTTGGCCGCGATGAGCGCGAACTGCGCCGAGCGGTCCAGCCGGCGGGCCTGCGGGCGGGGGATGACCTCGCCCGGCTCCACGGCGATCTGTGCCGCGATACGGACCGCCTGGTCGGCGGCCCACTCCTGCTCCAAGGGACGGACACCGGAACGTCCGGCGACCAGGCCCTCCCAGGTAGAGGCTGCGTCGCCACCCAGCGGTGTGGTTGCGCCGATACCGGTGACGACCACGGTGTGATTGGTCGGGCTCACGGGAATTCTTTCTCCAACGGATACGAGGATTCAGCGGCGCCACCGCCGGGTGGCGGGGCATGCGGCCCAGGCGGACCGGGGCTCGGAGCCCGGACGAACCGGGGCTCCAGCCCAGGTGATCGGTAGATCAGGCCTGGTGCTTGAGGATGTAGTCGGTCGCGTCGCCGACGGTCTTGAGGTTCTTGACGTCGTCGTCCGGGATCTTCACGTCGAAGCGCTCTTCGGCGGCGACGACGACCTCGACCATGGACAGCGAGTCGACGTCCAGGTCGTCGGTGAAGGACTTGTCCAGCTGGACGTCCTCGGTGGGGATGCCGGCGATCTCGTTGACGATCTCGGCGAGACCTTCGACGATCTCTTCCTGAGTGGCGGCCATGTCAGGCGCTCCTTCGGTGTGTATCCAGAGGGTGTGGCGGTACTCCGGCCGGAGATGATCCGGACGGTGTGCCTAGGGGAGGGTAACGACCGTGGCGGCGTACACGAGACCCGCCCCGAATCCGATGACGAGCGCGGTGTCGCCGCTCTTCGCCTCACCGGTCGCCAGGAGCCGCTCCATCGCGAGCGGGATCGAGGCGGCCGAGGTGTTGCCGGTGGTGCGTACGTCGCGGGCGACCGTGACGTGCTCCGGCAGTTTGAGCGTCTTCACCATCGAGTCGATGATCCGCTCGTTGGCCTGGTGGGGAATGAAGACGTCCAGGTCGTCCGGCGAAAGTCCGGCGGCGTCGAGCGCCTCCTTGGCGACCTTCGCCATCTCGAAAACGGCCCAGCGGAACACCGCTTGGCCCTCCTGCGTGATCGCAGGGAACTTGATCTCGCCCTTGGAGTCGAGCGGAAGCTGCGAGACGTCGCCGATCCTGAAGCGGTCCCACGGCACGGTCTGCTTGATGGTCCCGGCCTTGTCGCCCTCCGAGCCCCACACGGTCGGGCCGATGTGCGGCTCCTGCGAGGGACCCACGACGACCGCGCCCGCGCCGTCGCCGAACAGGAAGGCCGTGGCACGGTCCTCCAGGTCGGTGAGGTCGGACAGCCGCTCCACGCCGATGACGAGGACGTACTCCGCCGAACCCTCGACGATCATGCCCTTGGCGAGGGTCAGACCGTAGCCGAAGCCCGCGCAGCCGGCCGAGATGTCGAACGCGGCGGCCTTGTTCGTGCCGAGCTTGTCGGCGATCTCGGTGGCGATGGCCGGGGTCTGGCTGAAGTGGGACACGGTGGAGACCACAACGGCGCCGATCTGGTCGGCGTCGATCCCGGCGTCGGCGATGGCCTTGCCGGACGCCTCGATCGACATCGCGGCGACGGTCTCCTCGTCGGAGGCCCAGTGCCGGGTCTGGATGCCGGAGCGCGAGCGGATCCACTCGTCGGACGAGTCGATCGTCTCCAGGATCACCTCGTTGGGCACGACCCGGACGGGGCGGTAGCCGCCGACGCCGAGGATGCGGGCGAAAGGAGCGCCCTTGGGTGCCTTGATCTTGGACATGCTCTCGGGCTCCTTAGGCCGGGCTGTGCTCGGCGACGAGTTCGCGAGCCGCGTCGAGGTCTTCGGGGGTCTTCAGGGCCAGCGTCCGGACGCCGGGCAGCGCGCGCTTGGCCAGTCCGGTGAGCGTGCCGCCGGGGCACACCTCGATCAGCGTGGTCGCGCCCAGGTCCTCGAACGTCCGCATGCACAGGTCCCAGCGCACCGGGTTGGCGACCTGGCCGACCAGGCGCGAGACGACCTCGGCACCGCTGTCGACGACCTGGCCGTCCTTGTTCGAGACGTACCGGACCGTCGGGTCCGCCGGCGTCAGGTCCTCGGCGGCCTTCGCCAACGCGTCGACCGCGGGGGCCATGTGAGCGGTGTGGAACGCGCCCGCGACCTTCAGGGCGACGACACGGCGTACGCCCTCGGGCTTGTCCGCCTCCAGAGTGGCCAGTTGCTCCAGGGTGCCGGCGGCCACGATCTGGCCCGCGCCATTCACGTTGGCCGGGGTGAGGCCGAGCTTCTCCAGGTGCGGGACCGTCGTCTCCGGGTCCCCGCCGAGGAGCGCCGACATGCCGGTCCGCGTGATGGCGGCGGCATCGGCCATCGCCAGGCCCCGCTTGCGGACGAGTTGGAGCGCGGCGGTGTCGTCGAGTACTCCGGCGAACGCGGCGGCGGTGATCTCACCGACACTGTGGCCCGCGACGGCACCGGGTGCGATGTCACCGAGTGCCGCGGCGGACAGAAGACCCGCGGCGACGAGCAGCGGCTGCGCGACAGCCGTGTCCCGGATCGCGTCCGCGTCGGCCTGCGTGCCGTAGTGGGCGAGGTCGAGTCCGATGGCCTCCGACCACGCGGCAATGCGGTCGGCGGCGCCGGGGAGTTCGAGCCAAGGAGTCAGGAAGCCGGGCGTCTGGGCGCCCTGGCCGGGAGCGACGAGTACGAGCACTCTCACACTCTCTCTTGTGGACGGCCACGGCCGCCCGTGGGGACAGGGACGAAGAACACGAAGGGGAATTGTAGGTCCCCGACAAAAAGCTAGGTCTGGGGATCTCCATCGGTAAGACGCCCCAGGATCAGCGCGATGCGCAGGGTGAATGCGGAGCGTACATCCGACGGCGACCAGCCGGTGACGTCAGTCACACGTCGGAGCCGGTAGCGCACGGTGTTGGGGTGGACGAAGAGCATGCGGGCCGCGCCTTCGAGGCTGCTCGCCTGTTCCAGGTAGACGCTGAGGGTCTCCAGGAGCGCGGAGCCGGCTTCTTCCAGCGGTCTGTAGATCTCCTCCACCAGCTGTTCGCGCGCGGAGGGGTCTCCGGCGATCGCGCGCTCCGGCAGCAAATCGTCCGCGAGAACCGGCCGCGGGGCGTCCTGCCAGGCGAAACACGCCTTGAGCCCGGCGGCGGCGGCCTGCGCGGAGCGGGTCGCGGCGAGCAGGTCGGGCACGATCGGCCCGGCCACGACGGGCCCGGCGGCATACGGTCCGATCAGCGACTTGGCGACGGCGAGCGGGTTGTCGTTGCCTCCCGCGATGACGACGAGGCGGTCCCCGAGGACCCCGGTGAGCACTTGGAGCTTGGCGTGCCGGGCGGCCCGCCGGATCGCCTCCACGGTCAGTTCGCTGTCCCCGTCGGGTGCCGTGCCCAGCACCACGCAGACGTGCTCGGGGGAGTTCCAGCCGAGGGCGGCGGCCCGGCTGACGGCGCCCTCGTCCGCCTCGCCGGAGAGCACCGCGTTCACGACGAGCGACTCCAGGCGCGCGTCCCAGGCACCGCGTGCCTCCGCCGCCTGCGCGTACACCTGGGCGGTCGCGAAGGCGATCTCACGGGCGTAGACGAGGAGCGCCTCGCGCAGCACGGACTCGTCGCCCGGCGCGGCCACCTCGTCGATGGCGCTCTCCATGACCTCGATGGTCGTCCGCACCATCTCGACGGTCTGGCGCAGGGTGATCGCCCGGGTCAGCTCGCGGGGAGCCGTGCCGAAGACGTCGGTGGAGATGGCCTGCGGGGCGTCCGGGTGCCGGAACCACTCGGTGAAGGCGGCGATACCGGCCTGCGCGACGAGCCCGATCCAGGAACGGTTCTCCGGTGGCATGGCCCGGTACCAGGGCAGCGTCTCGTCCATCCGCGCGATGGCCTGGGCGGCGAGACTTCCGGACGACTTCTCCAGTCGCCTCAGGGTCGCGGAGTGGGTGTGGACGTCGTGCGACGGGCGGTCGGTGTTGCTGGCTTCGGGTTCGGGCACGGGACAAGACTGCCTTATCAGGACGGAGCCGTGCGGCGGCGGGTCACCGCTAAGCGCGCGAAGGGCGTCGGACCGGCGGCTACCGTGGTGCCCGTGATGGACGTCCGCCGCGCCGACGAGCGCTACCGCGGAGGGGATCCGGAGGCCGGGATCTCCTCCCTCCACGCCTTTTCCTTCGGTCCGCACTACGACCCGGACAACCTCCGCTTCGGCGCCGTGATCGCCTGCAACGAGGAGCGGCTCGCGCCCGGCGCGGGCTTCGACGAGCACCCGCACAGCCACACCGAGATCGTCACGTGGGTGGTGGAGGGGGAGCTGACCCACCGGGACTCGGCCGGGCACGAGTCGGTGGTGCGCTCCGGCGACGTACAGCGGCTGAGCTCCGCGGGCGGTGTCCGGCACGCGGAACGCAACGACGGCACGGAACCGCTCGTGTTCGTGCAGATGTGGCTGGCCCCGCTGGAGCCGGGCGGCGACCCGGCGTACGAGATCGTCCACGGCATCGCGGACTCCACGCCGTACGCGGTGCCAGAGGCGGGCGCCATGCTGCACGTACGCCGGCTGACGGCGGGGGAGCGCACGGCGGTCCCCGACGCGCCCTTCGTCTACGTGCATGTCGTGCGCGGCGAAATCCGCCTGGACGGCGAGGAACTGGCGGCCGGGGACGCCGCGCGGATCACCGAGGCGAAGGACCTGGAGGCCGTGGCGGGCGCCCCGGCGGAACTCCTGCTGTGGGAGATGACCGCGCCATGAGCCGTGAGCCGTGCCGTGAGCTGTGTGCGGTGCGCTGTGAGCCGTGATCCCGGATCCGTTCCGTCCGGCGTTCGTGCGCGGACGGGACCGTCCCGGGCGGTACCGGGGTCCGGGGCGCAGCCCCTGGGTGACGGGCCGGCGAGCGGTGCAGCGGTGAAGGCCCGGCTCAGCGGCGGAGGTCCGCCAGCACGGCGTCGGTGAACGGCGTCCACGCCTCGGCCGCCCAGGCCCCGAAGGCCCGGTCCGTCAGCGCTACGCACGCCGCGCCCGCCACCGGGTCGACCCACAGGAACGTGCCGGACTGACCGAAGTGCCCGAAGGTGCGGGGCGAGGACGAATTCCCGGTCCAGTGCGGCGACTTGTGGTCGCGGATCTCGAACCCGAGACCCCAGTCGTTGGGGTTCTGGTGCCCGTACCCCGGCAGCACGCCCTTCGTCCCCGGGTACTGCACGCTCATCGCCTCCGCGACCGTCCGGGGGTCGAGCAGCCGCGGCGCCTGCACCTCGGCGGCGAAGCGGACGAGGTCGGCCACCGTGGACACGCCGTCCTTGGCGGGCGAGCCGTCGAGTGTGGTCGACGTCATACCCAGCGGGTGCAGCACCGCCTGGCGCAGGTACTCGCCGAAGGGGATGTCGGTCGCCTTGGCGATGTGGTCCCCGAGCACCTCGAACCCGGCGTTGGAGTACAGCCGCCGCTCCCCGGGCGCGGAGGTCGTACGGTGCTCGTCGAAGGCGAGTCCGGAGGTGTGCGCGAGCAGATGACGGACCGTCGACCCCGCGGGTCCCGCCGGTTCGTCGAGGTCGATCGCCCCCTCCTCGTACGCGACGAGCGCGGCGTACGCGGCGAGCGGCTTGGTGACCGACGCGAGCTTGAAACGGTGTTCCAGCGGGCCGTGCGTCCCCAGTACCGCGCCGTCCGCGCGGACGACCGCCGCGGCGGCGGTGGGAACGGGCCAGTTCGAGATCAGCGCCAGGCTCTGCAGGGACATGCCTACGAGCCTAAGCGGCTCACAGCTGCAGACGCATCGAGGGGTCCGGCTTGCGCACGAAGCCGAGGGCGGCGTACAGCGGCTCGGCCTCCGCGGACGCGTTGAGGTCGACCTGCGCGGCGCCCCGCTCGCGGAACCAGTCGAGGAGTGCCTCCATGCACGCGCGGGCGTAACCGCGGCGCCGGGTGTCCGGGTCGGTGGCGACGCTGAAGACGTGGCCGACCCGGCCGTGCGGGTTGTCCGCGCGGCCGATCCGGTATTCGACGGTCCCTACGACGAGTGCCGCGAGGGCGCCGGGCCGGTCGGGATGGTCGACGACGAAGGCGGCGAAGGTGCCGTCGGTGTCGGCCAGCCGGCCGCGTACGGTCGGGAGGGACTCCGCATGCCATGCGGAGGCGTCCGGCGGAGCGTCGCCCGGGGTCCCCAGCGAGTCGATCATCACCTGGCGCAGACGCAGTACTTCCCTGGCGTCCTCGGGCACGGCACGTCGTACGAGACTCATGATCGGCACGGTAGCCACCCACTCCGGGCCGAGTCGCCGGAATTTCACCTGATTCGGCTTGCTTGGAGTGCACTCCAAGGTTCTAGCGTGGGGGTCATGACGGTGATGGAGACCACGGCCGAGGCGGCCGAGACCGGCACCAGGAGCAGGACCGACGTCTGCGCGGCGCCGCCCGAGCGGCACCTGCGCCCGGACGGCCAGGACAACTACACGATCAGCGAGGTCGTCGCCTTCACCGGCCTCACCGCGCACACCCTGCGCTGGTACGAGCGCATCGGGCTGATGCCGCACATCGACCGCTCGCACACCGGGCAGCGCCGGTACAGCAACCGCGACCTCGACTGGCTGGGCCTCGTCGGCAAACTGCGGCTCACCGGGATGCCCGTGGCCGACATGGTCCGGTACGCGGAACTCGTGCGCGAGGGCGATCACACCTACATCGAGCGCTACGAACTCCTTGAGGCGACGCGCCGGGACGTCAAGGCGCGGATCGCGGAGCTCCAGGACACGCTCGCGGTGCTCGACCACAAGATCAACTTCTATGCGGACGCGGGGCGGGCCCTGGCGTCGGAGAGGACCTGAGGACGGACAGCACCGTCGGCAAGGTCCAGAATCGGCGCCGCGGGCCCGAGGAGCCGGACCCGTCGCGGCGGCCTGAGGGCTGGCGCCCCCAGGCCCCTGCTTCGGTCTGGAGGGCTTCGCCCTCAAGCGCCGGACGGGCCGCATATCCCCGGCCCGGGACATGGGTGCGAGCCGGGCAGGACGGCACTCCGGGTGCGGAGGCTGGGCTGTCCTACAGCTCCGCCAGCAGTTCGGCCTTCTTGCTGCTGAACTCCTCGTCCGTGACGAGCCCGGCCTCGTGCAGTTCGCCGAGGTGACGGATCCGGTCGGCGATGTCGGCCGGATCGCGGCGGGGAGCCGGTGCGGCGACGGCTGCGGGGCCGGCGGACCGCACCGCGGCCAGCACGGCGGCGGCGAAGGGCAGCGACTCGTGCACCGGGCCGTAGCCGAGGCCGAAGACGACGGCCGCCGGATCCTGGTCGGCCTGGGCGGGCTGCTCGACCGCGGGGGTACGGCGCAGGAGCCGCAGGTGGCCCTCGAAGACCTCGGGGGAGCGCCACTCGACCCCGCTCAGGTCGGCCACCGGGAAACTCTGGTCGCCGGCCTTCCACTTCGCGGATGAGGCTCCCGTCCAGAACCAGCGGAAGGACACCGCCCTGCCGTCGAAGGACGCCTTCCCGTCGTACGCCTTGAACTGGAGCGGCCCCGCGGGCGGATCCACCAGATAGCGGTCGGCCGGTTCGTCGCCGGTGGTGAGTCGGTCGCGCAGTTCGTCCGCGTAGTACTCGGCGAGGGTCTCGCGGTCCGCGGGCAGCACCAGCCGGTAGGGGTCGCACCCCTCCTTCAGCTGTCCCGCGGCAGCCTCCATCAGCGGATCGGCGCCCGCCCGTGGCGCGGCGCGCAGAACGACCGTGCCGCGCTTCCCGGGCGTCAGCGTCACCGCCGCGATCGCCTCCAGGGGGATACGGCGTTCACCGAGCGCCTGGAACAGCTTCGGCGTACGAATCCCCCGTTCGAAGCGGATGAGCACGGAGTCGGACTCGAACTCCCAGGCGGCATGAAATCCGGCCAGTACGTCACCCATGCGGGCCATCGTATGCGGCACGCAAGCCTCCGTCGCCTCCTCGTACGGACCGCAGTTTTTCGCTCTCTACGCGCGTCAGACCGACGCGGCGTCGGACAAACCCGCCCGGCACGCTTCATCGTCACGTGCGCAGCTCACCGAGCGGTACGCGCCAACACCGATCTCCGCGAAATTGCGGAGGCTCTCCGTGCCCGGCTCGAAGTAGCCGGCGTGCCCCTGCGCCCCGTCCGCCGACAGCACCCGCGCGCCGAACCCCTTCGACACCGGGTCGGCGCCGTGCCCGAGACCCCCGACCTCCAGGTAGGGCACGTCCTGGATCCAGTCGTCGCGGTCCCGCATCGCCCAGACCTGCGCCGAGGAGTGCAGGTCGGCCGCCTTCTCGGCCCGCATCCCGGGGCTTCCCGCCACCGCTATGTCGGAGACCCGGGCGGGCAGTTCGTGGGCGGCGACCCCGCACAGCACGGAGCCGTAGCTGTGGCAGTACAGCGCCACCGGCGCTTCCCCCGGCAGGGCGCGCAGCAGCGCGTTCAGCCGCACCGCCCCCTCCTTCGCCCGCATGGCGGTGGCCGCGTCCATGCCGAGCCCGCTGGGCGCCGTGTAGTCGGCCCAGGCGATCACGGCGATACGCGTGCCCGGACCCGCGGCGCGCTCCTCCGCGTACAGCGAACGCGCCATGCCGACCGGAGCCGAGTACTTCTTGGAGGTGCGCTGGAAGGTCAGCAGGTCGGTGTCGACGCCGGGCACCACGACCGAGATCCGCTCCGCCTTGTCGAGGCTGCCGAAGACCTCGGCGACCCGGCCCGACCCGATGGGGTCGAAGGCGAGGATCTTGCGGCCCTTGTGCAGCAGGGCCTCGTAGCGGTGCATGCGGCGGCCCGCGTCGCGCTGGCCGAGGGGCGACAGCCGGTTGTCGTGCATGCGCTTGCGCTCGACCTTGCGCTGCTGGTCGAGGGCGATGCGGTTCGCCCGGTAGCGCAGGGTCACGGGCGCGCCGTTCATGTTGCCGACCGCGAGCGGGTAGCGGTGGGCGAGCCGGGTGCGCTGCTGGGCGTCGAGCGTCGCGAAGAAGCGGGCCACCACGCCCGGCGCCGACTGGGCGTCGGGCAGCGGCCGTCCGGCGATGTGCCCGTGCCCCCAGGCGTCGCGGGACGCCTGGAGCGGGGTGGCTTCGCGGTGGCTGTGGAGAGCGGTCCAGCCACTTGTGGCGAGCATCACGAACACCACGGCCAGCGCGAGCAGCGCGCGCCAGACGTTGAGTTGGGGAGACGTGTCGAAGGAAGTCACTGAGAGGACACCCTAGGAGAAGCGGAGTGCCTCACGTTAAACGAGTGAGCGGGATCACGTTTCTGGTGGGGTAATTGGGGCAAACCGGGTTCAGTTTGAGTTAAATACTCACGCTACGTGGCCGAATTGCTGCGACGCCTGTGCGAGATGTGACGCTACGTGCGCCACTTCTCCGCCAACGCGGGCCCCACATGGTCGAGATAGGACGCCGTCAGCGCGCGGATCGCCTCGACGCTGGTGTCCTCGCCCGCACCCCACAGCCGCCCTGTGACCCGCATCACGCCGCCGAACACGGCGACCGCCACGCGTGGGCGGGGGTCCGCGTCGACGTCCAGGCCCTCGCGCTCGGCGATCACCCCGGCGATCTCCTCCTCCGTTTCGGCGGAGCGGCGCAGGTGGGCGGCGAGCAGGGCGGGGGTCGACTCGATCAACTGGAAGGTGCGCATGTGCAGTTCGATCGGGACGACCGCCTCGATCGCCTCGCCGATGGTGTCCCAGCTCTCCAGGACGGCCCGTCGCAGCGCCTCCAACGGCGCCTCGTGGGGCGGTCGTTCGCGCACGGCGGCGAGGAAGTGGGACTCGGCGAGCCGCTGGACGAACAGGGCGACGTCCTCCTTGCCCGCGAAGTAGCGGAAGAAGGTGCGCTGGGACACGTCGACGGCGTCGGCGATCTCGTCGACGGTCGTCCGCTCGTACCCCTGGGTGGTGAACAGTTCGAGGGCGGCTCGCAGCAGCGCGTCCCGGGTGCGCTGCTTCTTGCGTTCGCGCAGGCCCGGGCGCGGCTCCGCCCCGATCGTGTCCGCCGTCTCCATGACCCTCGCTTCCGTGCGGTTCGACCGGTTCAGCCTATCCGTGAGTGACGTGACAGTTACCGACTTGTGAATTGGTTTGTCAACTGTCAGCGGCTGTCACTAACCTCGCGGGCATGACTAGTCAGACCACCCTCGACAAGACGGGTCCGGGGGACAGGAGTCCGCTCGACCCGTCGGGCCAGGCTCCGGCCAAGGGGCTGCGCGGCCATCCGTGGTTCACCCTCATCACCGTGGCCGTCGGGGTCATGATGGTGGCCCTGGACGGCACCATCGTCGCCATCGCCAACCCGGCCATCCAGAAGGACCTCGGCGCCAGCTTCGCCGACGTCCAGTGGATCACCAACGGATACTTCCTGGCCCTCGCGGTCACCCTGATCACCGCGGGCAAGCTCGGTGACCGGTTCGGGCACCGGCAGACCTTCCTCATCGGCGTGGTCGGCTTCGCCGCCGCCTCGGGGGCCATCGGCCTGTCCGACAGCATCGCCCTGGTGGTCACCTTCCGCGTCTTCCAGGGCCTGTTCGGCGCCCTGCTGATGCCGGCCGCGCTCGGCCTGCTGCGCGCGACCTTCCCGGCCGAGAAGCTGAACATGGCGATCGGCATCTGGGGAATGGTCATCGGCGCCTCCACGGCGGGCGGCCCGATCCTCGGCGGTCTGCTGGTCCAGCACGTCAGCTGGCAGTCGGTGTTCTTCATCAACGTGCCTGTCGGCGCCGTCGCGCTGGTCCTCGGCCTGGTCATCCTCACCGACCACCGCGCCGAGAAGGCCCCCCGCTCCTTCGACCTGCCCGGCATCGCGCTGCTGTCCGGCGCGATGTTCTGCCTGGTCTGGGCGCTCATCAAGGCCCCGACCTGGGGCTGGGGCGCCGGTACGACCTGGGCCTTCCTGGGCGCCTCGGTGCTGGGCTTCGTGCTCTTCGCCGTCTGGGAGAGCAAGGTGGGCGAGCCGCTCATCCCGCTCGGGCTCTTCCGGTCCGTCGCCCTGTCGGCCGGTGTCGTCCTCATGGTGCTGATGGCCATCGCCTTCATGGGCGGCCTGTTCTTCGTCACCTTCTACCTGCAGAACGTGCACGGCATGAGCCCGGTCGACGCCGGTCTGCACCTGCTGCCCCTCACCGGCATGATGATCGTGGGCTCGCCGCTGGCCGGCGCGCTGATCACCAAGTCCGGGCCGCGCATCCCGCTGGCCGGCGGCATGGCCCTCACCGCGATCGCCATGTTCGGGATGTCCACGCTGAAGACGGACACGGGCAGCGGCATCATGTCGCTCTGGTTCGCGCTGCTCGGCCTCGGCCTCGCGCCGGTCATGGTCGGCGCGACCGAGGTCATCGTCGGCAACGCGCCGATGGAGCTGTCCGGTGTCGCCGGCGGGCTCCAGCAGGCCGCGATGCAGATCGGCGGCAGCCTCGGCACGGCGGTGCTCGGCGCCGTCATGGCCTCCAAGGTCGACGGCGACCTCGCGGGCAACTGGGCGGACGCCAAGCTCCCGCCGCTCACCCCGGCCCAGCTCGACCGGGCCGGTGAGGCGGTGCAGGTCGGTGCAGCGCCGGTCACCAAGGACACACCGGCCGCGATCGCCGCGCAGATCACCGACGTCGCCCACGACACGTTCATCTCCGGCATGAGCCTGGCCTGTCTCGTCGCCACCGGTGTGGCCGTCGTGGCGGTCTTCGTCGCGATGCTCACCAAGCGGGGCGAGAACGCGGAGGCCGTCGGGGCGGGCGCCGGGCACATCTGACGGGCCGTCCACGGCTGACGGGCGATCGCACACCGGTCGTCCGGCAGCCGTCGACCTGCGGGGCCTCCCGGCCGGTTTCGCCTATCAGGGTGACTGCGGCGAAGATCCCTCCCGTTCGGTCCGCGCCGCAGGTCACAGTGGGTCAAGTCCTCCGTACGACCCGGGGGACGGCCGGAGCTGCGGCGCGCTGCCGGAGGGGGGCAGCGCGCGTGCAGGTCTGAAGGTGAGGAACGGGGGTACCCGACGCATCGACCCGAACCGACCGAAAGGTCATGGGAGTTCAGGAGTTGATGATGGCGGGCTTCGGACACGGTACGCGCAGGTACCCCCGTTCACGTGGCCGTACGAGGTCAGGGAGCGGGCCGGATCGCGCGACCCTTGGCATCATCGGCCTCGTCTGCGCGGTCGCCGGATTCTTCACGCTGGGGATCCTCCTCGGCCCGGCGGCCATCGTCTGCGGCTATCTGTCCATGGGCCGCCGCTGGGCGGGCTCAGGATCCTGGCCGGCCCTGACCGCCGTGGTCCTCGGTGCCGTCGACACACTGCTCGCGGTCCTCTGGCTGGCGGGCTCGACGGGCCCGGGCAACGGTCTGTTCTGACCGGCCGCGCCGCGCGGCGTCACTTCGGTGGACGGCCGTCCGCCCCGGCGGAACGGCCGTCCACCGTGATGTAGGCGGGCCGGTGCGCGGCATCCTCCACTGTTCCCGGCACCGGGTGCGGGACACCGGTGGCCGCCCCGCCGGACAGTGCGGCGACCTCCGCGCGCAGGGCCCGCACCTCCTCGGTGAGGGCCTCGATCGCGGCGGTCTGCCGGCGTTCCTCCACGTCGTCCTTCTCGAAGCGGGAGATGAACCAGGCGGCGATGTTGGCGGTCACGACACCGAGCAGCGCGATGCCGGAGAGCATCAGGCCGACCGCGAGCACCCGGCCCATCCCGGTGGTCGGGGCGTGATCGCCGTACCCCACCGTCGTCATCGTCGTGAACGACCACCACACCGCGTCGCCCAGCGTTCTGATGTTCCCGTCGGGCGAGTCCCGCTCCACGGACAGCACCGCGAGCGAGCCGAACATCAGCAGCCCGATCACCGCGCCGCCGACGTACGTCGTCAGGCGGATCTGTGAGGCCATCCGCGCCCGCCGGCCCACCAGCATCAGGGTGGCGACGAGCCGCAGCAGCCGCAGCGGTTGGATGATCGGCAGCACCACCGCGCACAGATCGAGCCAGTGCCCGCGCACGAAGTCGCCTCGCCGAGGGGCCAGCACCAGCCGGACCAGATAGTCGGCGGCGAAGGCCCCCCACACCGTCCACTCCACCACCGTGCACGTGAGTTCCAGCGACCGGCCGGCGTCGTTGTCCACGATCGGCACGGCGTACGCGACGGCGAAGGCCACCGCGAGCGCGAGCAGGGGACGCTGGGTGTGCTGTTCCCAGCGGGCCTGTGCCGATTCATCCTTCATGCCCGCATCGTAGAAGCGGCGAAGGGGCGGCGGAGCCGATGCCCCGCCGCCCCTCATGTCGCCGTACGGACGGTCTACGCGTCGCCGCCCGCGGCGCCGGGGTCGGCCGCCGCCACGTCGAGCAGCTGGTAGCGGTCGATCGCCTGCTTCAGCACCGAGCGGTCCACCTTGCCCTCACGGGCCAGCTCCGTGAGCACCGTGACCACGATCGACTGTGCGTCGATGTGGAAGAAGCGCCGGGCCGCGCCGCGGGTGTCCGCGAAGCCGAACCCGTCCGCACCCAGCGACTGGTAGGTGCCCGGCACCCAGCGCGAGATCTGGTCCGGGACCGAACGCATCCAGTCGGAGACGGCCACGAACGGGCCCTGGACGGCGGACAGCCGCTGCGTCACGTAGGGGACGCGCTGCTCCTCCTCGGGGTGCAGGAGGTTGTGCCGCTCCACCTCGACGGCCTCGCGCCGCAGCTCGTTCCAGGAGGTCGCCGACCAGACGTCCGCCCTGACGTTCCACTCCTCGGCGAGGATCCGCTGCGCCTCGATCGCCCACGGCACGGCGACGCCGGAGGCGAGGATCTGCGCCGGGATCGATCCGGAGGTGCCCTCGCCGATGCGGTGGAGGCCCTTCAGGATGCCCTCGACGTCCACGTTCCCCGGCTCGGCCGGGTGCTGGATCGGCTCGTTGTAGACGGTGAGGTAGTAGAAGACGTCCTCCGCGTTTGGCCCGTACATCCGGCGCAGGCCGTCCTGCACGATGTGCGCGATCTCGTAACCGTACGCCGGGTCGTAGGCGACGCAGGCCGGGTTGGTCGAGGCGAGCAGCTGCGAGTGGCCGTCCGCGTGCTGGAGCCCCTCGCCGGTCAGCGTCGTGCGGCCGGCGGTGGCGCCGAGCACGAATCCGCGCGACAGCTGGTCGGCCATCTGCCAGAACTGGTCGCCGGTGCGCTGGAAGCCGAACATCGAGTAGAAGACGTACACCGGGATCAGCGGCTCGCCGTGTGTCGCGTACGCCGAGCCTGCCGCGATCAGCGAAGCCGTGCAGCCGGCCTCCGAGATGCCGTCGTGCAGCATCTGGCCGGTCGGGGACTCCTTGTACGCGAGCAGCAGATCGCGGTCGACGGATTCGTACTGCTGGCCGAGCGGGTTGTAGATCTTCGCGCTCGGGAAGAACGAGTCCATGCCGAAGGTGCGGTACTCGTCGGGCGCGATCAGCACGAAGCGCTTGCCGATCTCCTTGTCCCGCATGAGGTCCTTCAGCAGGCGCACGAAGGCCATGGTCGTGGCGATCGACTGCTGACCCGACCCCTTCCTCACGCTCGCGTACGTCTTGTCGTCGGGCAGCGCCAGGGGCTTTGCGCGCACCAGGCGCGTCGGTACGTACCCGCCGAGTCCCTTGCGGCGGTCGTGCATGTACTGGATCTCTTCCGAGTCCCGGCCGGGGTGGTAGTACGGCGGGGGGCCGTCCTCCAGCTGCTTGTCGGAGATCGGCAGGTGGAGGCGGTCGCGGAAGTGCTTGAGGTCGGCGACCGTGAGCTTCTTCATCTGGTGCGTGGCGTTGCGGCCCTCGAAGTTCGGGCCGAGCGTCCAGCCCTTGACCGTCTGCGCCAGGATCACCGTCGGCTGGCCCTTGTGCGCCTTGGCGGCCGAGAACGCCGCGAAGATCTTCTTGTGGTCGTGACCGCCGCGGCCCAGGTGCAGGACCTGGTCGTCGGTCATGTGCTCGACCATCGCGCGCAGCCGGTGGTCGTCGCCGAAGAAGTGCCGTCGGATGTACGCGCCGGTCTCGGTGGCGTACGTCTGGAACTGGCCGTCCGGGGTGATGTTCAGCTTGTTGACCAGGATGCCGTCCCGGTCCTGCGCCAGCAGCGGGTCCCACGTGCGGTCCCACACCAGCTTGATGACGTTCCACCCGGCGCCCCGGAACTGCGACTCCAGCTCCTGGATGATCTTGCCGTTGCCGCGCACCGGACCGTCGAGGCGCTGGAGGTTGCAGTTGACGACGAAGGTGAGGTTGTCGAGGCCCTCGCGCGCCGCGATCGACAGCTGGCCGAGGGACTCGGGCTCGTCCATCTCGCCGTCGCCGAGGAACGCCCACACGTGCGACTTGGAGGTGTCCGCGATCCCGCGGGCCTGCATGTAGCGGTTCATCCGCGCCTGGAAGATCGCGCCGAGCGGGCCGAGGCCCATGGACACGGTCGGGAACTCCCAGAAGTCCGGCATGGAGCGCGGGTGGGGGTAGCTGGACAGCCCGTTCGGGTACTTCGACTTCTCCTGCCGGAAGCCGTCGAGCTGGTCCTCGGTGAGCCGGTCGAGCAGATAGGCGCGCGCGTAGATGCCCGGCGAGGCGTGGCCCTGGAAGAAGACCTGGTCTCCGCCGTCGCCCTCGTCCTTGCCGCGGAAGAAGTGGTTGAAGCCCACGTCGTAGAGCGAGGCCGAGGAGGCGAAGGTCGCGATGTGACCGCCGACGCCGATGCCGGGGCGCTGGGCCCGCGAGACCATCACGGCCGCGTTCCAGCGGGTCGCGTTCAGGACCTTGCGCTCGATCTCCTCGTTGCCCGGGAAGAACGGCTCGTCCTTGGTGGCGATCGTGTTGACGTAGTCCGTGCTGCGCATCTCGGGGACGGCCACGCGCTTCTCGCGGGCCCTCTCGATCAGCCGCAGCATCAGATAGCGGGCGCGCTCACGGCCCCGCTGGTCGACGGCGGCGTCGAGGGAGTCGAGCCACTCCTGAGTCTCCTCAGGGTCGAAGTCCGGGACCTGGCTGGGAAGGCCGCCAATGATGATCGGATTGCGATCGGATCCGGAAGCCACGCTGTTCCTTCGCTGTCAGAGGGCTGTCTGCGGTGGGTTTTTCCCCGTCATTTCACCGTTCCCCATCGTGTACCTCGGGAACGCAAACGTCATCTCTACCAAGGGGTAACCGCCACGTTCGCCGAGA
Organism: Streptomyces sp. 142MFCol3.1; assembly: GCF_000424945.1. Taxonomy (NCBI): domain Bacteria; kingdom Bacillati; phylum Actinomycetota; class Actinomycetes; order Kitasatosporales; family Streptomycetaceae; genus Streptomyces; species Streptomyces sp. 142MFCol3.1. The sequence goes on along the minus strand of NZ_AUKV01000008.1, from coordinate 216,305 downwards.
TCGGCGGGACGTGCCGGACCAAAACGTAACGATACGCTCACTCCATGACGCGTTCCGCAAAGTCGTTCGGCTCTCGTACGTCCACGGGGTTCCGAAACTCACAAAAGGGGCAGAAGGGTGTGGTGTGTGTCACGTGGTGTACTCGCGGCGGGCCGTGGGTTGCGTCGACAGCGCCGGGATCGTCACCGTTTCGGCGGTCTCGACGGCCGGGTACTTGCGCGATCCGCCCCGCCCGTGTGGACTACGGCCAATGCTTCGCGCACGCGCGTGGCTGAGACTTCCCCGAGTTCTTGACGAGCCGGGGGAGGCCCTAATTCCGAAACATGATCAGGAGGCAAGCCGTGAGCGCGACCGCGGACCACGCGGAGGAGCGGACCAACCCGGCCGCCAGGCTGGGGTTCGAGCCCGGACAGGTGGTCCAGGAGATCGGCTTCGACGACGACGTTGACCACGAGCTCCGTGAAGGCATCGAATCGCTGATCGGCCAGGATCTGGTCGACGAGGACTACGACGACGTCGCCGACGTCGTGCTGCTGTGGTTCCGGGACGAGGACGGCGATCTCACGGACGCACTGGTGGACGCCATCGGTCTCCTTGAGGACGGCGGCATGATCTGGCTGCTGACGCCGAAGACCGGCCGGGACGGATACGTCGAGCCCAGCGACATCAGCGATGCGGCACAGACGGCCGGCCTCTCCCAGACGAAGAGCATCTCCGTGGCCAAGGAATGGTCGGGCACCCGCCTGGGCACGCCCAAGTCCAAGCGCTGAGATCCCGCTCCGCCTTCCGCAGAGCACCGCGTGAGGCCCCCGCCGGACCGACCCGGCGGGGGCCTCACGCATGCCCCGGAGCGGCGGCCGGGCCGTCGTCGCCGGGGCGGCGCCGGACACCGTCGGCCGGGTCGGTCCCGCCCGCGCCGAGGCCGTCGGCGGCCGGGCCGGCCTCGCCCGCGCGTAGGGCTTCGGCGGCCGGGCCGGTCCACCCGGGAGGCCTTCGCCGGCCGGGGCCGAGGCTCGTTCCGGCCGCGCCGAGGGGCCGCCCGGGTGGCCTCGGCAGGGCGCGGGCCGCCCGCACAGGGTCGCGAGCGCCTCCCTGCGTAGGGTGGTCGTCACCCGAACAGACCCTCGGAAGGGAAGCGAGTGACCATGGCGATCGAGGTCGGCAGCAAGGCCCCGGACTTCGAGCTCAAGGACAACCACGGCGCCACCGTGCGTCTGTCCGACTTCCGCGGCGAGAAGAACGTGGTGCTGCTCTTCTACCCGTTCGCCTTCACCGGCGTGTGCACGGGCGAGCTGTGCTCCCTGCGTGACAACCTGCCGCAGTTCACGGACCGGGAGACCCAGCTGCTCGCCGTCTCCAACGACTCCATCCACACCCTGCGCGTCTTCGCCGAGCAGGAGGGCCTGGAGTACCCCCTGCTCTCCGACTTCTGGCCGCACGGCAACACTTCGCGCGCCTACGGCGTCTTCGACGAGGACAAGGGCTGCGCGCTGCGCGGCACGTTCATCATCGACAAGGAGGGTGTGGTCCGCTGGACCGTCGTCAACGGCCTGCCGGACGCGCGCGACCTGAACGAGTACGTCAAGGCGCTCGACACCCTCTGATTTGTTCGGTTCCAGGGCCTGCGGGGTCCGGGAACCCGTCACTAGGATCGACACGTTGATCCGATACCAACGCACTTCGGGGCTCCCCGCCCCTGGACATCATTGGGAGGACTCGTGGGAGTCAGCCTCAGCAAGGGCGGCAACGTATCGCTGTCGAAGGAGGCCCCGGGACTGACCGCGGTCATCGTCGGTCTGGGGTGGGACGTCCGCACCACCACCGGCACGGACTTCGACCTCGACGCCAGCGCGCTGCTGACGAACGACCAGGGCAAGGTCGCCAACGACCAGAACTTCGTGTTCTTCAACAACCTCAAGAGCCCTGACGGCTCGGTGGAGCACACCGGTGACAACCTCACCGGTGAGGGCGAGGGCGACGACGAGCAGATCAAGGTCAATCTCGCCGCCGTTCCCGCCGACGTCCAGAAGATCGTCTTCCCGGTCTCGATCTACGACGCGGAGAACCGCCAGCAGTCCTTCGGCCAGGTGCGCAACGCCTTCATCCGCGTGGTGAACCAGGCGGGCGGCGCGGAGATCGCGCGCTACGACCTCTCCGAGGACGCCTCCACGGAGACCGCGATGGTCTTCGGCGAGCTCTACCGCAACGGCGCCGAGTGGAAGTTCCGCGCCATCGGCCAGGGCTACGCCTCGGGTCTGCGCGGCATCGCGCAGGACTTCGGTGTGAACGTCTGAGTCGTACAGCCTTCGGCTCCGAGGTCCGGCACCGCGCCCTTGCGTGCGGTGCCGGACCCGCTGCACAACTGAAAGACAGACCTCGGGGAGGACCAGCATCATGGGCGTCACGCTCGCCAAGGGGGGCAATGTCTCCCTCTCGAAGGCCGCACCGAACCTCACGCAGGTGATGATCGGGCTCGGCTGGGACGCGCGCTCCACCACCGGAGCCGATTTCGACCTCGATGCCAGCGCGCTGCTGTGCAACGGCGGCCGGGTGCTCGGTGACGAGTGGTTCATCTTCTACAACCAGCTCAAGAGCCCGGACGGCTCCGTGGAGCACACCGGCGACAACCTGACGGGTGAGGGCGAGGGCGACGACGAGTCGATCCTGGTCGACCTCTCCAAGGTGCCGGCCACCGTCGACAAGATCGTCTTCCCGGTCTCGATCCATGACGCGGACAACCGCGGCCAGACCTTCGGCCAGGTCAGCAACGCCTTCATCCGCGTCGTCAACCAGGCCGACGGCCAGGAGCTCGCCCGCTACGACCTGAGCGAGGACGCCTCGACGGAGACCGCGATGATCTTCGGCGAGGTCTACCGCTACAACAACGAGTGGAAGTTCCGCGCGGTCGGTCAGGGGTACGCGTCGGGCCTGCGGGGCATCGCCCTGGACTTCGGGGTCAATGTTTCCTAGGCCCACCCACCTCAGCCGGAGCGGCGGCCCTCTAGACTTCGTGGTCAACGTTAGGTAAAGCCGAGTACGGCGCGGGGGAGACCCGTACATACACGATTGGGTAGCCAGTGCTTCTGAAAACCTTCGGCTGGTCGTTCGCGATTACCGCGCTCGGTCTGGTCGCAGCGGCGTTCTACGGGGGGTGGACCGCCTTCGGCATCGTGGCGATCCTGGCTGTCCTCGAGATCTCGCTGTCCTTCGACAACGCGGTGGTCAACGCCGGAATCCTGAAGAAGATGAATGCCTTCTGGCAGAAGATCTTCCTCACCATCGGCGTGCTGATCGCCGTCTTCGGTATGCGACTGGTCTTCCCCGTCGTCATCGTCGCCATCAGCGCCAAGATCGGCCCGATCGAGGCCGTCGACCTGGCGCTGAACAACAAGGACCACTACCAGGAGCTCGTGACCGACGCCCACCCGGCGATCGCGGCCTTCGGTGGCATGTTCCTGCTGATGATCTTCCTCGACTTCATCTTCGAGGACCGGGACATCCAGTGGCTGCGCTGGATCGAGCGCCCGCTCGCCAAGCTCGGCAAGGTCGACATGCTGTCGGTCTGCATCGCGCTGGTCGTCCTGCTGATCACCGCGTTCACCTTCGCCACGCACGCCCACCAGCACGGTGGCGCGCACGTCGACAAGGCGCAGACGGTGCTGATCTCCGGCATCGCCGGCCTGATCACCTACATGGTCGTCGGCGGCCTCTCCGGCTACTTCGAGGACAAGCTCGAAGAGGAGGAGGAGCGCGAACACGACGAAGAGGAGGAGGCCGAGCGGACCGGGAAGAAGAAGCCGGCCGTCGTCCTCGCCGGACAGGCCGCGTTCTTCATGTTCCTCTACCTGGAGGTCCTGGACGCCTCGTTCTCCTTCGACGGTGTCATCGGCGCCTTCGCCATCACCAACGACATCGTCCTGATGGCGCTCGGCCTCGGCATCGGCGCCATGTACGTCCGTTCGCTCACCGTCTACCTGGTCCGCCAGGGCACCCTCGACGACTACGTCTACCTGGAGCACGGCGCGCACTACGCGATCGGCGCCCTCGCCGTGATCCTCATGGTCACCATCCAGTACGAGATCAACGAGGTCATCACCGGCCTCGTCGGTGTCGTCCTGATCGCCTGGTCCTTCTGGTCCTCCGTGCGCCGCAACAAGGCGCTCGCCGCGGCCGAGGGAAAAGGCGAGACCTCGGACGAGAAGGCTGAGATCTCTTCCGGGGTGTGACGGCCCGGCCGGACCCGGCGTGTGACACCCCGGCACGATCGGGGGTGTGACACCCCTCCGGTCGAGGAACGCTCTCAAGCGGGGCGGCCGACGAGGAACAGTCCTCGCGGCCGCCCCGCCGCACTTTCGAGGAACCTGGGGGGCCGAATGGGTATCTGGCAGGACCTGTGGCGAGGACGCTCGGCGGACTTCGACTCCGGCAGCGCCGCCACCAACTCCATAGAACTGACCAAGCGCAACCACACCGTCTCGCTCACCAAGCAGGGCGCGGCCACCGGCAACCTGCGCATCAACCTGTCCTGGCGGATGCGCACCTCCGACATCGGCGGCCCGCAGCGCGGCAGCGTGCTGCGCCACCCCTTCCGCACCCTCAAGCCGGAAGTGGTCCAGGCGCACACCCAGAGCATGGTCAACGTCGACCTCGACCTGGGCGTCATGTACGAGCTGACGGACGGCACCAAGGGCGTCGTCCAGCCGCTCGGCAGCTTCTTCGGCGAACTCAACGCCGCGCCCTACGTGAAGCTCAGCGGCGACGACCGCTTCGGCTCGGCGTCGGGCGAGACGGCCTACGTCAACCTCGACCACCGCGACGACATCAAGCGGCTGCTGGTCTTCGTCTACATCTACGACCAGACCCCCGCCTTCGACCGCACCCACGCCATCATCACGCTCTACCCGAGCAACGGGCCGCGCATCGAGATCGGCCTGGAGGAGCGCCATCCACAGGCCCGCTCCTGCGCGGTCGTGATGATCGAGAGCAACAAGGGCGAGGTGACCGTGCGCCGCGAGGTCAAGTTCGTCTACGGCTTCCAGGCCGAGCTCGACCGTCTCTACGGCTGGGGCCTCCAGTGGGGCCGCGGCTACAAGTCGAAGGTCGAGCGCTGACGCCCCGGGTCCCGTCCGGCCGTCCCCGCCTGCCCAAAATCGTCAGGCAGGCCCTAACGCCCGAGGAACTGCGGCCCCTGCGGAGGCAGCCTGAAGTCCGGGTCGGGCAGCGTGCCCACCGGCTGCGGGAAGCCGTACGCGGGCTGGGTCGCCGGGGCGGTCTGCGGCTGCGGATAGCCGTAGGCCGGCTGGGTGGCCGGGGCGTTCTGCGGCTGCGGGTAGCCGTAGGCGGGCTGAGCGGTGGGCGCGGCAGCCGGCTGCGGATAGCCGTACGAGGGCTGCTGCGGCACCGGGGCGGGCTGCTCGGGAGGCAGCGGCACCGAAGTCTCGGGAGCGGGCACGGGCGCCGACCAGGCGGCGTCGGGACCGGATCCGGTCACAGCCGCCGCCGCGGCCTCCGTCTCGTCCACGGAGATGCCGAAGTCCGTCGCGAGCCCGACCAGACCGTTGGAATAGCCCTCACCGAGCGCCCGGAACTTCCAGCCGTCACCTCGCCGGTACAGCTCGCCGCAGATCAGCGCCGTCTCCGCACCGGTCTCCGGCTTGATGTCGAAGTACGCCAGCGGTTCACCGTCCGTGGCGGTGGCGTCGTACAGCACGATGCGCAGATCACGTACGCGGTCGAAGGTGACGTCGTCCGCCGATGCGACCAGCAGAATCTGTCCGACACCGGACTCGACACCCGCCAGATCCGTCTGGATCGTGTCGGTCAGGCCCTCGGAGACGCGTTTCTTGCCGAGCCGCCACACCTTGCCGGAGGGATGGCGAGGCTGGTTGTAGAAGACGAAGTCCTCGTCGGATCGCACACGACCGTCGGGGCCGAGGAGCAGCGCCGAGGCATCCACATCGGGTACGTCCTGCCCGGCCGTCCAGCGGAGCACGGCGCGCACCGCTGTGGCGTCCAGCGGGACGTTCGACCCCTTCAGCATCGCGTGCGTCATGCGGTCATCCTGCCCTCTCGGTCCTGGTCACGACAACGTGGGGTCTCCCCGGAACCGGTGGGTGCCGGACACGGCCGGGTTACCTGAACTTCATGCTCGGTGGGAACCTCAGACATGGATCCATACGTACTATTACCGGCCAGATCACGTAGGGCCGCCTAGTCGCCACGGGGGAGTTTCATGCGTCATTTCGGTCACATCGCCCCGGAGGAGCGGCAACGCCTCTTCCACCAGGAGCCGAGCGTCTTCACCGCCGACTCCCCGGCCCGCGTACTGGCCACGGCACTCGGAGCCACGCTGTACAGCCCGGCGACCAGGCCCCGGCTGGCCGACGACATCGTCAAGCAGGCCGAACGCGGTGTGGTCTCCATGGTGCTGTGCCTGGAGGACTCCATCGACGACGCGGAGGTCACCGGCGCCGAGGAGAACCTCGTCAGGCAGTTCGCCGACCTGGCCGGCCGCGCCGACGCGGGCGAGCTCCCGCTGCTCTTCGTCCGGGTCCGCTTCCCCGAGCAGATCCCCGACCTCGTCCGGCGCCTCGGCCCCTCCGTCCGGCTGCTGTCCGGGTTCGTCATGCCCAAGTTCACCGAGGAACGCGGCATGCCCTTCCTGGAGGCCCTCGCCGGCGCCGAGACCGCGAGCGGACGCCGGCTGTTCGCCATGCCCGTGCTGGAGTCGCCCGAGCTGCTCTACCGGGAATCACGCGTGGAGACCCTGGAGGGCATATCCCGCGCCGTCGACAAGTACCGCGACCGTGTGCTCGCCCTGCGCCTCGGCGTCACGGACTTCTGCTCCTCCTACGGGCTGCGCCGCGCCCCCGACATGACGGCCTACGACGTGCAGGTCGTCGCCTCCGTGATCGCCGACGTGGTGAACATGCTGGGACGGGCCGACGGCACCGGCTTCACGGTGACCGGACCGGTCTGGGAGTACTTCCGCGTCCAGGAGCGCATGTTCAAGCCGCAGCTGCGCCGCAGCCCCTTCCTGGAGGGCCAGGCGGAGGAACTGCGCGAGGCACTGATCGAGCACGCCATGGACGGACTGCTCCGCGAGATCGCCCTCGACCAGGCCAACGGCCTGCAGGGCAAGACCTGCATCCACCCCTCGCACGTCCTGCCCGTGCACGCGCTGTCCGTCGTCAGTCACGAGGAGTTCAGCGACGCCCAGGACATCCTCAGGCCCGAGCGCGGCGGCGGGGGTGTACTTCGGTCGGCGTACACGAACAAGATGAATGAAGTGAAGCCGCACCGCGCCTGGGCGGAGCGCACGCTCCTGCGCGCCGAGGTCTTCGGCGTCGCGAACGAGGACATCGGCTTCGTGGAGCTGCTCGCCGCCGGACTCCCGGAGTGAGCCGACCCGGCCGGGCCCCGCGGAACACGATCGACAAGGAATCGATGAACAACGCTGTGAACGACGTCGTGTGGACGGGTACGTGGGTCGCCGAGCGACTCGGCGTCGAACTCGTCGGGGACGAGCGGCTCGGCGAGCTGCTGGGGCTGGCGCTGCGCCGCAACCCCAAGCGCGCCCACCTCCTCGTGTCCAACGTCCTCGGCAAGCACGTGCCGCAGTCGCCGTCCGTGGTGTACGGCCACGGCTTCGCGCTCGGCCGCCGGGTCCGCGACCTGCTGGGTGCCGAGGACGCCCGCGCCGCCGTCGTCGTCGGATACGCGGAGACGGCCACCGGGCTCGGCCACTCCGTCGCGGACGGCCTGGGCCTCGCCCCCTACCTGCACTCCACCCGCCGCCCCGTCGCGGGCGTCGCCACGGCGGGCGGGTTCGAGGAGTCCCACTCGCACGCCACCTCGCACCTCCTCCTGCCCGCGGACCCCGCCCTGCTGGCCGGCAGCGGCCCCCTGGTCCTCGTCGACGACGAGTTCTCCACGGGCAACACCGTCCTCAACACCGTCCGCGCCCTGCACGAGCGCTACCCCCGCGAGCGGTACGTCGTCGTGGCCCTCGTCGACATGCGCTCCGCAGCCGACCTGGGCCGCCTGGAGGAGCTCGCCGCGGAGATCGGGGCACGCGTCGACCTGGTGACCGCGGCCTCGGGCACCGTACGGCTCCCCGAGGGCGTCCTGGAGAAAGGCCAGGCCCTCGTCGCCGCCCACGAGCCGGCGCCACCCGCCCCGGCCGCGCACGGCGGCACCGCGAAGGCCGTCCGGGTCGAGCTGGGCTGGCCCCGCGGCGTCCCCGACGGCGGACGGCACGGATTCACGCCCGGCCACCGAATACGCCTGGAGGGAGCCCTGCCCGCCATGGCCGCGCGGCTCGCCGACGCCCTTCCCGACGGCGCACGCCGGGTGCTCGTGCTCGGCTTCGAGGAGCTGATGTACGCGCCGCTCAGACTGGCCCGCGAGCTGGAACAGGTCGTGACCGCCGAGGTGCGGTACTCCACGACCACCCGTTCCCCGGTCCTCGCCCTCGACGACCCCGGCTACGCCATCCGCAGCCGCATCGTCTTCCCCGCCCACGACGACCCCGACGACGGCCCCGGCGAGCGCTACGCCTACAACGTCGCGGGCGCCGGCTTCGACGCCGTCGTCGCCGTCGTCGACTCCGTCGCCGACACCCCGCAGCTGCACGCCCCCGACGGCCTGCTGGCCAGGCTCGCGGAGCACACACCGAGCGTCCTGCTCGCCGTCGTCCCCTCGTACGTCCCCGCTCGGACGCCGACCGAAAGGCCCTCCATGCTGCCCGAGCCCCTCCGCGGCCCCGCCTTCTCCTCGTACGCGCCGGACGAGGTCGGCTGGCTGCTCCAGGACCTCTCGGACGTGGGCCTGGAGGCGCCGACCGAGGAGCGCGAGGAGGCGATCCAGAGCGGCGGCGCCCACTACGCGGAGTCGCTGCCCGTCGAGTACCAGCCGGACGCCCAGTACCAGCAGCTGTTCCACACGGCCCTCGCCGACTCCGCCGCCCGCCTCGCCCAGGCCGTCGGCGCCGTCACCGAGATCGTCCTCGCCGAACGGTCGCCGCGACCGGTGCTGGTGTCCCTGGCCCGCGCCGGCACCCCCATCGGCGTCCTGATGCGCCGCTGGGCGGAGCACCGCCACGACCTCGACCTGCCGCACTACGCCGTGTCCATCGTCCGCGGACGCGGTATCGACGCCAACGCGCTCCGCTGGCTGGCCGCCCACCACGACCCGGCCGACGTCGTCTTCGTCGACGGCTGGACCGGCAAGGGTGCCATCACCCGCGAACTCGCCGACGCCATCGAGGAGTTCGAGGCCTCCGACGGCATCACCGGCTTCGACCCCGAGATCGCGGTCCTCGCCGACCCCGGCTCCTGCGTCCGCACGTACGGCACCCGCGAGGACTTCCTCATCCCCTCCGCCTGCCTCAACTCGACCGTCTCGGGCCTGATCTCGCGCACCGTGCTCCGCTCCGACCTGGTCGGCGAACACGACTTCCACGGCGCGAAGTTCTACCGCGAACTCGCCGGCGCAGACGTCTCCGCCGACTTCCTGGACGCCGTCGCGGCCCGCTTCGACGACGTCGCCGACGCGGCCTGCGCCCAGGCCAAGGAACTCCTCGCCGCCGACCGCACCCCCACCTGGGAGGGCTGGGCGGCGGTCGAGCGGATCAGCGAGGAGTACGGCATCCACGACGTGAACCTGGTCAAGCCGGGCGTCGGCGAGACCACCCGCGTCCTGCTGCGCCGCGTCCCCTGGAAGATCCTCGCCCGGACCGGTGCCGGGGCCGACCTCGACCACGTACGCCTGCTCGCCGAGCAGCGCGGCGTGCCCGTCGAAGAGGTCGACGAACTCCCCTACACCTGCGTGGGGTTGATCCACCCGAAGTACACCAGGGGCGCGACGGGCGCCGACGGCAAGGCGGTGACCGCCTGATGTCCGCGCCCAAGGTGCTCGTCGCCAGCGACCTCGACCGCACGCTGATCTACTCCTCCGCGGCCCTCGCGCTCACCATGCCCGACGCCCGGGCGCCCCGGCTGCTCTGCGTCGAGGTGCACGAGAGCAAGCCCCTGTCGTACATGACGGAGGCGGCGGCCGGACTGCTCACCGGGCTCGGCGACACGGCGCACTTCGTGCCCACCACGACCCGCACCCGCAAGCAGTACCAGCGCATCAACCTGCCGGGGCCCGCGCCGAAGTACGCGATCTGCGCCAACGGCGGGCACCTGCTCGTCGACGGGGTGTCGGACCCCCACTGGCACGCGCAGGTGACGGCGCGGCTCGCCTCGGAGTGCGCGCCGCTGGCCGAGGTGCGCGAACACCTGGAGGCCACCGCGGACCCCGCCTGGGTGCGCAAGCACCGGGTCGCCGAGGACCTGTTCGTCTACCTCGTGGTGGAGCGCGAACTGCTCCCCGAGCAATGGGTGAAGGACCTCGCCGTGTGGGCGGAGAGCCGCGGCTGGACGGTGTCGTTGCAGGGCCGCAAGATCTACGCCGTGCCGAAGCCGCTCACCAAGAGCGCCGCCGTGCGGGAGATCGCCCGCCGCACCGGCGCCGAGCTCACCCTCGCCGCCGGGGACTCCCTCCTCGACGCCGACCTCCTGCTCGCCGCCGACCGCGGCTGGCGCCCCGGCCACGGCGAACTCGCCGACGCGGACTGGACGGCGGCCGCGATCACCGCGCTCCCGGAACGGGGAGTACTCGCGGGGGAGCGCATCCTGCGGGAGTTCGTACGGGCCAGCGACGGCGGCGGGCGGGGCTGACCTCTCGCTTCGCTCTCCGGGGGCGGCGAGGGGCCCGCCGTTTCACGCGGGGCGCGGGGACAGCGGTACTCGTGAGACGTACATAGCGGGCCGGGCCGCTGCCGCGCGGCCACGTACGCAGCGGGCCTGGCCCCTCGTGCAGGACGGGGCGGGGCCGCTCGTGCGCGGGCTCGTACGCAGTGGGGCTGTACCGGTCCTACGCCGTACGCCGTACGCCGTACGCCGTGGGCCGTGGGCCGTGGGGCGGGGTCGGCCTCACGCGGCGGGGCAGGTGGGGGCCGGTCCCTTGCGGCCCCACACGGCGGGCCCGTGCTCCGCGGCGCTCTGTGCGCGCGTGGGCGTCCGGGACGGGGGCTGCGGTCCCCGGAGCACAGCCGTCGCGTACCGCCGGCCCCGGGAATCCGCTCGGACCGGTGGGTCAGCCGCAGCAGCCCCCGCCGCAGCAACCGCCGCCACCGCCGCCACGCGGCGCAGGGGCCGGTGCGGACGACGACCCGCCCGTGGCGACGGCGACCGTCGACAGGAGCTTCACCGTGTCGTCGTGCCCGGCAGGGCAGGCCGCGGGGGCGGAGGACTCCGCCATCGGGCGGCTGAGTTCGAAGGTGTCGCCGCAGGTCCGGCAGCGGTACTCGTAGCGAGGCATGCGCACAGGTTAGCCCGGGACGGGCGGGCGCGCGGAGTCACTGCGCCCGCACCGTCACGGATCGGTACACCTCCTCAGGGCAGCTCCGCGGCAACGCGGCGGCGGCGGCGGGAGGAGCCGGCCCCAGGTACCTCACGGCCTCCGCACGCGGGGAGGGCGCGCCGGCACCCGTGGAGGCACGGCCGCCGGTACCCGTACCCAGGGAGGGACGGGTACGCCCGTACCCGTACCCGCGGAGGGAAGCCGGGCTTCTGCGGAAGGGCTGCCGACACCGGCCAGGGCACCGCCCACACGGCCAAGGGCACCGCCGCCCGCCCCGGGGCATCGCCGACCCCGACCGGGCACGGCGCACCCGGGCGGAACCCCGTCGATCAGGCGCCCGCGCCGCGCTCCTCGCGGATCTGGGAGACCACCCGCGCCACCGTCTGCCGCACGGCCTCCGTCTCCGTCAGGAAGTGCCAGTAGTCGGGGTGGCGGCCCTCCAGCGTGGCGACGGCACGGTCCAGCCGGGCGACCGAGTCGTCGAGCGGGCGGGCGTGCCGCGGATCGGGCGTGCTGCGGCCCGCCATGGCGAGCCGCTGGGCGTCACGGACGGCGAAGCGCGTGCGGTCGATCTCCTGCTGAGGGTCCTTGGCGACCGCGTTCAGCCGCTGCAACCGGTCACCGGCCGCGGACACGGCCTCGTCCGTGTTGTTCAGCAGCGCACGCACCGTGGAGAGCAGCGAGGTGGCGTCCGGCCAGCGCTGCTCGTCCCGCGCGGCCCGCGCCTCCTTCAGCTTGAGCTCCGCCTGCCGCACGCTCTCCGCGGCCTGCTCCGGTACATGCTGGAGGTCCTGCCAGCAAGCGGCCGAGAAGCGGCGCCTCAGCTCGCTCAGCACCGGCTCCACCTGCCCGGACCGCGTGGTCAGCGCCTGCGCGCGGGTCCGCAGCGAGACGAGCCGGTGGTCGATCTCGGCGGCCCGCTCGGGCAGCCGCTCCGCCTCCACGCGCACCGCCCCGGCCTCCCGCGAGACCCGTTCTGCCCGCTCCAGCGTCTCGGGCACGCCATGCCGTCCGGCCCCCTGGTTGAGCTTGGTCAGTTCGGGTCCGAGAGCGGCGAGCCGGGCGGCGAGGTCGTCGGCCCTGAGCCCCGAGCCCCGTACGCCGTCCAGCGCGTTCGACGCGGCGAGCAGGGCCTGCCGGGCCCGCTCGACGGCCGGGGCCAGTCGGGCGAGCTGGGTCTCGGCCTTGCCGAGCAGCGGACCGAGCCCCTGCTCGAAGCGCTCCAGGTCGGACTTGACCCGGCCCAGTTCGTCCTTGGCGGCGGTCAGCTCCGTGCGGGCCCGTACGGCGGTCGAGGCCTCCAGGTCGTCCCGGTCGAGGTCGTGGGCGTCCACGGCGGTGATGTACCGGTGGCTGGCCTCGTCGATCCGTCGGCCCAGCGCCTCGAAGTCGGAGACCGCGCGGCGCGCGGCGGGGGAGTCGTCGACGGCCGTGATGGTCTCGATGGAGATGCGCAGATCACGCTGGGCGGTGTCGAGTTCGTAGAACGCGGCGGCGGCGGCGTCCTTGGCGGCCTGCGCCTCGGCCCGCTGGCTCTCGGCACGTCCGCCGAACCACCGCCGGGTACCGCCGCCCGCGAAGGCGGCGGGCAGCGCGAGAACGGCCAGCAGAGGAAGGGCGATGAGGGTGAGGGTGTCGTGGGCGGGCCGACGACGGGTCCGGGCCGGCGCCGGTGGGCGGTGTGCCGACCGTGTGCATGGCTCGAACGGCGAGTACGGCTGCGCAGGTGTCGCCGTCACATCCCTCTCCCGTGCTGTATCCGCCTTGCCCGGCTGTCATTCTCCCACCGGTTGAAGACGAACACACGGGCCGGTCAGTTCGCGGTTCGCACCGTGATCTTTCCGTCGCCGGTGTGGGCGGTGACGACATGGGAGCTGCTGTCGGCGCGGGGCACGGACACCCGTACCGATCCGTCGCCGCTCCCGGTGTTCACGCGGTACGTCGCCTCGGGCAGCGCGATCGAGACGGAGCCGTCCTGGCTGCGGGACTCCACCAGGTCCGGCACGGCGGCGAGTTCGAGCCGCACCGAGCCGTCCTGGGTGCGGGCCCGCACCTGCCGCGAGCCGACGCCGAGCGCGTGGATCGAGCCGTCGGCACTGCGCAGGTCCAGCGGTCCCGAGGAGTCGGACACCCGGACCGAACCGTCCGACGTACGAATGGTCAGCGGCTCCTCGAAGCCGCGCGCCGTCACCCGCCCGTCGCCGTCGTCGACGGTGACCGCGATGCCGCGCGGCACCACGATCCGGTGCCGGGCCGAGCAGTCGGCGACCACGCCCGAGCACTTCATCCGCAGCACGAGCCGGTCGTCGACCTTCATCGCCCACGTGACCTCGGGGTCGCCGCCGACGACGACGTGCCCCTGGAACCACCGGGTGACCTCGACCCGGCCGGCCTTCGCAGAGTCCGAGACCACGAGGTCGAGCGCGGAGTCGTCCGAGTCGACGGTGAGGGTCCGGCCGTGCAGGTCGAACGCGCGGTGCTCGGGCTCCTTGTCGTCCCCGGCGGACGCGCCACAGGCGGTGGCGGTCGCGAGGAGGGCCGCTACGACCCCGGTGACGGCGGCCACGCGGACGGCGACGGATCGGGCCATGGTGATCTCCCCCTGAGAAGAACGGCGACACGCGCCGGGCCTCTCGGGACGTATCTCCGACGCCCTTCGACCGTACGGACCGGCCCGTCCCGAGGGCATCCGGACGGCTCCCGAATCCGAGGTGGGGATAACCCCCGCCCCCCTTGCGCCCCCGGCGCCGCCCCGATACGGGTTTGCGGGGCACGCCCTCCGGCAATGTAGGCTGTCGACTCGTCCTGGGCGCGTAGCTCAGCGGTAGAGCGCCGCCCTTACAAGGCGGATGTCGGCGGTTCGAAACCGTCCGCGCCCACCAGTTCCAGGACACGAGAAAGGCCCAGGTCAGCGGGTGGGAGTCCGCGAACCTGGGCCTTGGTCATTCTCGGCCGCTGAGAGCCGCCGTGCCACTTACGTGCCAGATGGGCCGCGCGGAGGCCGCTTCACCTTCTTGATCTGACCGTCCACATAGTCGGCGATCTGGTGATCGCGGCCGTTGACGAGGTGCTGATAGACCAGCGCGGCCCGCACCGACGAGTGGCCCATCCGGTGCATCAACTCGCGGGTCGTGGCGCCGCCGGTCGCGGCGAGCGTGTTGCCGGTGTGCCGGAGATCGTGGAAGTGCACGTCACCGAGCCCGGTCGCAGTGAGGGCGCGGAGCCAGATCCGCCGGAAGTTGTTCCGCCGCAGAACACCGCCGCGGGCCCCGACGAAGACGAGCCCGGTCCGGCCGGCCTCCGCGTGCTCGGCCAGGTGCTGCGCCAGCTCGGGCACGAGTGAGGCCGGGAACGCCACGGTGCGGACGCCCGCAGCGCTCTTGGGCGCCTTGACCGTGAGGCCATCCGTCCGGGTCTCCGCGTACGAGCGACGGACGGAGACGGTTCGGGCCTCCAGATCGATGTCCCGGCGCTGGAGCGCGGCCAGCTCACCGAACCGGAGCGCGGCGAACGCGGCCAGGAGCACCAGGGCGCGGCAGTGCGGCGGGACCGCGTTGGCGAGCCGGTACACCTCGGGCACGGAGAGGAACGGCCGCTCGGTGTGGGTGACCGTCCCCGCGCCCTTGACTCGGCACGGGTTGCGCTCGATCAGCCCGTCATCCACGGCCGTATTCATGATGGCCCGGAGGACCTGGTAGGCCTTGGAGACGGTGGCCGAGCCGACCCCCGCGTCGAGGAGGTCCGTACGCCAGCGCCGTACCTGCGGCGTGGTGATGTCCCGGAGGGCGACGGTGCGGAACGTCGGCAGGATGTACCGGTTGAGCACGCCGGCGTTGCGCTCCCGTGTAGTGGCTGCGTAGTCACGATCCTTGAACCATGACTCCGCGAAGTCGCCAAACGCGATCTTGACGTCGGGGTTCTTCCAGTCGCCGTTGAGGATCTTTGCCTCTTGCTTGACCAGCCAACGGTCCGCATCGGTCTGTGTCGCGAAGGTGGCATCAGCGGTACGCATCAGACCGTCCGGCCCTCGATAGCGGGCCTGGAAGCGTCCGGAGGCCAGCTTGCGCACGGAGCCGAAGCGGCGACGGCGCCCCTTGGCATTCGGCATCAGGCCACCGCCTTGAGGTGCGAGGCACGGACCGTGATCGGCTCCACGGTGTGCTCCGCGATGTACGCGTCCACCGCGCTCTCCGGGATCCGGACGTGACGCCCGACCTTCACGAAGGTGATGCGTCGTTCGGCGATCAGCCGACGGGGGAACCGCGCGGAGGTGCCGAGCACTTCGGCCACCTGATCGACGCTGAGATAGCGGTCCTTCATGCTGCGGCTCCTTCCTGGGCGAGTTGGTCGCGTAGGGCTTCGCGGGCTGTTTCGCGGTTGTGCTGGAGGTCGCGGGCGATGGTGGCAGCTAGGGCGGATTCGCCGGGGGTGTGGCCGTGGCCGGCGTACTGCCAGTCGGCCAGGACGAGGACGGTGTCGGGCTCGCGGTCCTCGAGGCCGAGGGCTTGGCGTTCTTGTGCGGCGCGGAAGTCGGCGCGGGCCTGGCGGAGCTCCCCGAGGGTGGTCGAGTAGCGGCGGGACTTGGAGCTGAAGTGGCCGCGGAAGCCGAGCATGTGAGCCCAGGCCCACAGGCGCCGTTCGGGGTAGAGCGGGTCGAGTTGCTTGCAGGCTTCGATGAGGCGGCGGGTGTGGTCGGGAATCTGGTGGCGGTCGAGTTCGGCGAGTTCGCCGATGCGGCGGTCGAGGGTGCCGGTGTTCTCGGCGGCTTTGGTGGCGTACTTGGCGACGTAGGAGGCGACGGCCTGTTCGGTGATGTCGGAGCCGTCACCGAAGGCCTTGACGGGGCGGACGTCGAGCTGGGTGCCCCAGCGGAAGGTGCGGGCGGGCTGGTCCTCGGCGGCCGGGGTGGAGACCGAGGTGTAGGAGTGCGCGGCGGCGGCGTGGATGGCGTCGGTGAGGAGGCCTGCGCTCGCCCAGGACGGGGGCGGGGTGTCGGGTCCGTCCGGTCCGTCGAGGCGGATCACGGCGTGGAAGTGGAGGGCGCCGCGCTTTTGGAACTCGGCGACCTTGCCGTAGGAGAGTCGGGCCGACTCCTTCAGCTCGCGTTGAGTGAGGCCGGCGCGGGCGGCGATCTCGCGGCGGAGGCGGTTTGTGAAGCGCTGCCAGAGTTCGCCCGCGTGGTTGTTGAACAGGACGGCGCCCGCGTAGTCGTAGGTGGCCGGGTCGAGCGCCGTGCCGAGCGCCGGATCCCCGGTGGCGTGGCAGGTGCCGCAGCGGCAGGCCCCTCGGTCGGGCCGGTTGTGGACGGCGCCGAAGGACGGTGCGGTGAGGGTGGCGAAGACCCTGGGGTGATCACGGACGGTGGACGGGATGTCACGGCGGTCATCACCCGCCAGGCCCGCGCGGATCAGGTGGTAGGTGTCGCCCGCGTACGTCCAGGCGCAAGACGGGCAGCGGGAAGCGCGGCGGTTGCCGCACGCGACCCGGAGACGTCCGCCCGGTTCGGATTCGGTCGAGTAGTGGTGCAGGGTCTCGCCGGTGGTCTTGTCCTTGCTGAGGGTCCAGCCGGTGAGGTGGATGGGGTCAGCGCAGCCACCGGTGCGGCGGATCTGCTCGTGCCAGCGGTCGAAGTCGTCGGCCGAGGCCACCCTCAGCAGATCGCCGAGGGTGGTCGGGTCGAGCAGGGTGTCAGGCACGGGCGCCCTCCAGCACGCGGGCCGGGCGGTGGACGGTACGGATGCCGGTGCCGTGGCAGGCCGGGCAGTGCGCGGTGATGGTGCGCAGAAGGCCGTTCTGGTCGCGGTCGCCGCGGGTGATGGCGGCGGAGGCGAAGCCGTCGCAGTTGGGGCAGATCCGGGACGGCGGGCGGGTGCGCTGGTGCATGCTGGGGGTTCCTTCCGATCCTTTGGTTCGGGCAGGGGCACGGCTTCCGGGCGGCGGATGCTTGGCGGTTGAGGCCGCCCGGGGCCGGTCAGCGGTGCTTGTGCTCGGAAGTGATCAGGGAGCGGATCACCAGGGCGCAGATGGCGAGGGATGCGCCGGTGATGGCGACCGCCAGGAGCAGTGAGACCAGGACGGCGCCGACGACCAGGACCACGGCCGTCCCACCCCCGACGAGCGCGAGCACGGAGCCGGGGGTGAGCTGCACGGCCGGCCGCGCCGGTACGGGTGCCGGGGAGACGACCGGGGCGGGCGCGAAGTGCTGCGGACTCTGCTGGACCACAGCGGTCGGCTCGACGGTCGCGGCGGGCGGGGTGAGGTGGCCGGTGGGCTGGGGCATGGTCGGGATCTTGGGGCGGAGCATGGCGGGTCTCCTTTTGCGGGTGGCTACTTGATGGCGGTGTCGATGGCGGGGGCGAGGAGGCTGTCGGCGAGGAGGTAGCCGCCGAGGAGGAGGACGGCGACGAGCCACCAGGGCGGGCGGATGAGCTTGACGCCGAGCCAGCCGACGGTGATCAGGGCGAGCCAGAGCGGGACGTCCACGGCGGGCTCCTATCGGGCGGTGCAGCGGTGGGTGCGGGCGGCGAGCTGGGCGGCACTCTGGCTGGAGTAGTCGGCGGACCAGCCGCAGCGGTCGTTGGTGCATACGGCGGCGTGTTTGGTGTGGCCGTGGCGGTCGCGGTGCGTGCCGATCTGCACGGGGCCGATCCGCATCACGGAGTGGAAGTTGTCGCGGGCAGGCATGACGGGGGTCTCCTTTCGGGTCAGGTGAGTTGGGCGGCGATGGCGTCGGCCAGTTGGGGCGGGACGCCGAGGCGGGCGCGCAGGGTGTCGGTGTCGATGCGGGCGCCGGTGCGGGCGTGGTGGTCGTCGGCGACCTTGCGGGCGTGGTCGACCAGCGCGGCCGGGACCGGCGGAGGTGCCGGGGTAGAGGCAGCGGGCGAAAGCGCCGGGGTGTCCTCGGCCGTGGGGAGCGGACTCGGGTCGGGTGCGGATTGCTGCTCGACTTCCGGTGCCGGAGCTGCGGGTGCCGGCCGAACCGGTTCCCGCTCTTCGGAGGCGTGCGTGTGGGCGAGGAGGGTGCCGCCGAGGAAGGCGAGGGCGGGCCATCCGGCGATCCCGAAGCGCAGCCAGGCCGGGGGGTGGGCGAGGTCGAGGAATCCGGCGGTGGCGACGTTGGCGCCGAGCGAGGCCACCAGGGCGATCAGGAACCAGCACCAGGCCAACCGGGACGGCCCGTCCGAGCGGAGCCGCCGCCAGGCGGCGACCAGGAGCAAGTCCACGGAGATGGGATAGGCCCAGGCCTTCCAGCCGGTCTGCCCGGCAGCGTCGGCCAGCTCGTGCAGGTGGGCGAAGGAGAGGGCTCCGGCGATGACGGCCTGGACAAGGACGGCGTCCACACGGAACGCGGGGCGAGCCATCACAAGCCGCCGGGGTATTCGGGGCCGTCGGTGGGGTCGTAGCCGGGCGGGAACATCCCAGGCGGCGGCTCGGGCAGCGACGCGGCAAGGGACGGGCCGATGGCGTCGATGAATGTCTGGTCGGCGTCCGGGGCGTCGGCGTAGAGGGCGAGGGCGCCGAGCATGAGGACGGTGCGGTGGAAGTCCTCGATGTGCTGGCACATAGGGGCGTTCCTTCCTTCCGGCATGGAGGGGGAGGGACCCGGCGCGAGACGGTCGCGCCACCGGGAAGCGGGAGAGGTCAGGCCGTGGCGGGTGCAGCCTTGGCCAGCGGCTCGGAGGCCGGGGCGAGGGAGCCGAGGACGGGCCGGAAGGCCGCGAGGGCGGGCAAGTCCGGGGCGCGGTCGGCGTAGCGGTTGCAGAGGTTCACGGCCTGGCGCAGCGAGGTGTGCGGGGCGCGGATACGGGCCCAGCCACCGGAGGAGTCGCCGGTGACGGCGATGCCGGGGGTTTCGGTGGGGATCTGGATCGCGGCGAGGACGGCGTCCGGGGAGATGTCGCCGAAGGCCATGTTGGCTGAGGATTCGTCGTTGACGCGGTGAGCGGTGCGGCCGGTGAGCTGGGCCCGGAGCATGGTGATGCCCTTGCCAAGTTCGGAGCCGAAGCGCTGCCCGCAGATCTCCAGGTAGATCCCGGCAGCCCGGCCGAGCTGGGCGAGCCGCACGAGGGCGGTGATGATCCGGTCCCGGCGCTTCTCCTCGTCCTTGGAAGCGAATAGGGCGAGTTCGGCGACCTCGTCCACCAGGACCACGACCGGAGTCGGCCTCAGGCGATCGGGCAGGTCCCAGATGTCAGCGGCGATCTCCGCATCCGGCACGTTCACCGTGATCCGCTGCTCAGCCCGGATGAGCTGGTACACCTCCGCCATGTGGGAAACGAGGGCTTCGAGCAGGTCGAGGGCGGTGTCGGGGTTGTCGGCGAGCGCGGAGAACCGGCGTGCCAGCGGGAAGAGTTCCACGCCCTGCTTGCAGTCGATCCCGACCAGCGCGACATCCATCGGGGCGAGGCCGGCCACTAGGTTGCGCTGGTAGACGGACTTCCCCGACTCGGTCGCACCGAGGGTGAGCCCGTGCGGGATGGCCCGGTAGTCGCGGTAGTGCACCGCACCGTCCTCGCGCAGGGCGACCGGAACCCGCATCGGTGCCGGGTCGGTCTTGGCGGGCATCTGCACCCGCTTGAGGACGTCGTAACCGGTCATCCGCACCTCGACCACACCCGAGCGCCGTTCGCGGGAGGTCACGCCATACATGCCGAAGGAATGGCGTAGCCGGTCGGTGGCGGCGGAGACGTCGAAGGCGTCCTGTCCGGGGCGGAGCTTGAGGCGCAGGACCAGGCCGGTGCGGGTCGGGCGAAGGCGCAGGATGCGCGGGGCCCGGGACTCAGGGACGGGCCGGTTGGCCATCCGGGCGAGAGCCAGGCGCCAGCGCGAGGGCGGGACGGTCAGCCCGCAGGCGTCCATCACGGAGGTGTAGCGGACCAGGACCCGCACCGCGGCGAAGGCGGCGCCGAAGGCGAGCCAGTACCAGGCGGGGCGCCGCCACCGCAGAACCACTGCGGCAGCAACGACCAGCACCAGCAAGACCGTTAACCCGGCCATGATCAGGCCGCCTTCGACGTCGAGCCAGCGGCGGCGAGCGAGGTCACGGCGACCGCGCGGAACGCGATGCCGTGCCGCTTCTGCCCGTTGAACTCGTTCTCCCAAGCCGAGGCGACCAGACCGGTCAGCGCGACCGGGGTACCCATGGCCAGGTCCGCGGAGACGCCCGGCTCCGGAACGGTGAGCTTGAGGATCTCCACCTCGTCCGGCGTGGAGAACATGACCTCCACCGTCATCAGCGTCACGCCGTCCTTGTCGAGGGCGATCTCACCGGTCCGGCGGTCCTTGATCTTCGGCTGCGGGGCCTTGGCGACCATCACGGTCGCGTTCGTGGTGTCGACGGGAATCTGACGCACGGCGATTCACTCCTCTATAGAGGCTGGACTCTTTCACTCATGTATATGAGTGACATGAAGAAGAGTGCATGACTCCTGTACATGAGTCAACCCGCCGCGAAGAAGAACTCGCGACGGGCTGAGGGGAGTTGAGGACGCGTCAGTCGACGGCGGGGATCCGGTACTCGAAAACGAACTGGTCAGCGGCCATGAGCGTGTCGCAGACCTCGACCACGCGCCCCTCGGTCGTACGGGCCTCACGGATCAGGTGGATGACAGGGGCGCCGGGGCTGAGAGCCAGCTCCGAGGACTCCGCCTTGGAGGCCGGCCGCCCTTGCAGGGTCTCGACGAACTCCTCGAACTCGTGCCCGTGGTCTTCGAGTCGGGCATAGATACCGCCACCGCCGGGGTTCTCGGCGAACAGCTCGGGGATGTCCTTCACGACGTCCCACGGGAGGTACGACGTCGCCGTCTCGACGGGCGTGCCGTTACGGAAGTAGAGGCGCCGTCGGGCGAGCACCTGAGTGCCGGCGGGGACGCCCAACCGCTCCGCGGCATCCTCCGGGGCCTCCATCGGGCCGATATAGAGGACGCTCACCTTGGCCGTGGCGCCGGACTGCGCGGACTCGGCGAGATAGGCAGCCTTGCCGCCCTGTCGAAGTGATCGCCGGAAGCGGTCGGAGGACCGATGGCGCACGGGCGGCCGATCCTTCACGATCGATCCCTTGCCGTGTCGTGTCTCGACCAGCCCGCTCGCACGCACCTCGACCATGGCCTTGCGGATCGTGCCGCCTGATACGCCGTAGCGGTCGACCAGCTCTGACTCGCTGGGCACCATGTCGCCGGGCTTGATGACACCGGCCCGGATCTGCTGCACGATCTCGTCGGCGATCTGTACGTAGCGAGGTACGGACCGCTCACCTCCTACTGCTGTTCCCATAGTCCTTCTCTTCCTCCTATGCTCCTGCACATGAGTAACAGTGCCCAGGAAGGCGAGTCAACGCCGCTCCACTCCGTGTCCGTAGCCGGAGTGGTCATCGGTGAGGACGGCCGACTCCTGGCGATCCGCCGCGCGGACAACGGCACTTGGGAACTTCCCGGCGGCGTACTCGAACTCGACGAGACCCCCGAGGCGGGCGTCGCCCGCGAGGTCCTGGAGGAGACGGGCGTCCACGTCGAGGTGGACCAGCTCACCGGGGTCTACAAGAACACCACCCGGGGCATCGTCGCCCTGGTCTTCCGCTGCAAGCCCTCCGGCGGCACCGAGCGCACCTCCAGCGAATCGACCGCGGTCGACTGGCTCACCCCTGAAGAGGTCAGCGAGCGCATGGCCGAGGTCTTCGCGATCCGGCTCCTGGACGCCTTGGACGGCAACGGGCCTCACGTGCGGAGCCATGACGGCAAGAGCCTGATCGCAGCGCGGTAGAACTTTCCCTACTTCATCAAGTGCCCGCGCACGGCGCGGGCGCGCGCCGCCTCTGCGGCGCGGCCTGCCTCCTGTCTGCGCCCCGGCTGGCCGCGCCCGGCGGCGCGCTGGCGAGCTGCGGGCGTGAATGGGGAGACACCCTCTGTGGCTGGGGCGGTCGGCTCCACGGCTTTAGGCAGCCACTTTGGGGCGAGCCTCTAAGATCATGGCCCCAACGTCGTGCTTTAACGGGCAGGTCCACAGACTGCCCGACTCGCCATGAGCTTACGGGGCCATGATCACTCGCCCCAAAGCAGCTCCAGCCCAAAGCCGCTCCACCGACCTACGTAAAAACCTGCACCGACCACTGGGCCGGTCTGCCAGACTGGGCTACTCGCGAGAGGGGGCACACATGGAAAGTGAACACGACGCACTCGACGTGATTCCTGATTTCGCAACCACAGCCGCCTGGGAATTCTATAAACATCATCACGCTCAAATGCTCTACATGACTTCAGCGAACATGGTGTTCAACGAGTTCGACTCCCTAGTGAAGGGGCTAGGAGTAGCCTTCTCGGAAGTCTGTCCCGATGGTCCGGAGAAGCGGTTCCCTCGGTGGTACGAGAAGCGCACTCAGCTCAAGAAAGCCCTTAGTCAAAACCTACCCATGGTCGCCGAATACGGCATGACGCGATGCATCGAGAACTTCCTCTCCTACATCTCCGATGTTCTCACGGAGACTCTGGTAAACAGGCCTGACCTTCTCAAGAGCCAAGAGCAAGTGACCTACGAGGAGGTCCTTGCACACGACTCGATTGAAGCGTTCGCGGCTTGGGCGGCGGAACGGCGTGTCAGCCAGCTATCATTCAAAGGGCTTGAGGATATCGCCGCCTACATCGAAAAGCGCCTAGGGCTGAAGATTCACGACAGCGATAAGCACTGGAAACTGCTGAGGCGTGGCGTCGCAATTCGCAACCTAGCCGTGCATAGACGAGGAATTATCGATGCACGCTTCACACGCATCGTACCCGGCGCCAAGGTAGGTGAACGCTACCGATTCGATTTGCGCGAATACATTGCCGTCGCCAGCAGCGCCATCAGGATTGTGATGGACTTCGACAGCAAAGTGGCCGCGAAGTTCGACCTCGCTCGCATATCGAAAGAGGACTCCGGGGTACTTAAGCGATTCTCTCACGTCGTCCCTAGTCAGCAGCAGGCTGGGCCGTCTCTGGGCCGTGCGGAGACGCTCAACGACGACCAACGCTGACAACCACCGACAGCTAAGTCGCAGGTCGCAGCGTTGATCGATTACGGGGCCGCAGGTCAGGGACCCGGCCCACCACTTCTTCGGCTACTGGCCGCATTCGCTTGACTCGTCCATTGGGGCTCCCTGGACCTTCGTCAAGGTGTTCCGGTCTGCTGTCGTGGTTCCAGCTTGTTTGCCTGACTCCACAGGTCCTCGTATACGGAGGCTACCGCTTTACCTGCGGTTGCACTGAGGGGAACCACGACGCTGTGATTCCTTCCAACCGAATTAAGTGACGTGCCAATGGCGACAACGTTGGAATTGTCGCCTATTGCGAATCGGTCGTGAAGTGTGTCAGCAATCCTAATCTCAGGTCGCTGGTCTTCTCCAATTACAGCCAAGGCGAATTGTAGTTGCGAGAGAGCAGTGTTTCCAGTTTTTCTACTGGCGAGAATTCGTCGAATCTGCGTGTGCTCCACGATCGTTTCAAGCTGGTCGTAACGGAAGTAGGGGTCGACCAGCATCCCTTCACCCAGCTCGCCGAGGACTCCGATGACCTTCACGTATGCGTGTGGGTCTGATGGGTCAAGTAGGACCTCTGTAGCCTCTTCGGAGCCGCTGTCGACCGTGGGTGAAGACAGCTCATCAAGGACCGCTTTCCCGAGTCCGGTCAGCCTCAGACGGTCACCCTCGGACGAAACCCACTCGAGTCGCGTGAGATATTGAAGCCATGACTCGTTGGGGACACGCTCGCCACCCCATTTTGCGGTCAGAGCAGCGAAGTTTTGGAGTGGGCCACTAACTACCCTCGTTTTGCGCGAGGGTGCTTTCGCATAGGCTTCGAACTCAGGAACGGTGATTCTGTGTCCGCGCCGAGTGACTGCATTCACATAGAAGAGCAGTCTGTGGGCTTCCTCGGAGGTGATCTGCATCTCGGCATTATGCAGTCTTGCTGGGCGCCATGTCCTCAGGATTTTTCTGATTCCCTCCCGGACTCAGGCATGACGTGCTGCTGCGAGGCGGGCTAGGCGTAGATGAGAGGTGGGAAGTCGAGCAGATGCTCGGCCATGCAAGTGAGCCTGGGACGGTGAGCGTGCCACAACCGTGCCACATCGTGCGGTCAACCACGGTCAATGGCGGCTTGCCACAGTCGAGATGCGCCGTTCGCCTGGGCACTGGCTACAGCCGGAACGACCTGGGGAACTCCTCGTCCGGCCACGTCCGCCCTTACAAGGCGGATGTCGGCGGTTCGAAACCGTCCGCGCCCACCAGTTCCAGGACACGAGAAAGGCCCAGGTCCGCGGGTGGGAGTCCGCGAGCCTGGGCTTTGATCATTCTCGGCCGCTCGGAGCTGCCGCGCCGCGTACGTGCCGGATGGGCCGCGCGAGGGCCGCTTCACCTTCTTGATCTGACCGTCCACGTAGTCGGCGATCTGGTGATCGCGGCCGTTGACGAGGTGCTGATGGACCAGTGCGGCCCGCACCGACGAGTGACCCGTCCGGTGCATCAGCTCACGGGTCGTGGCGCCGCCGGTCGCGGCGGGGGTGTTCCCGGTGTGCCGGAGATCGTGGAAGTGGACGTCACGAAGCCGCAGGGGCACATCCGATTCCACCCGGACAGGCGACCGGTGTCGCACCGAATGCGGAGTGATGTCGCTGAGAAACCAATACACATGGAGCAACAGTTGCGTTCCACCATGAGGTATTGCGTCGCGGAAAAAATACGCTACTGACCGGCGAGTAATAAGGAGTGAGAGGACTGTCGCAAGGGTGGGCAATTTGGGCGAAGAGATCGGTCGACGCCCTGGAGTCGACCCACCGTGCCGAACTGAGAGGGAATTCATAGGCAACCCTCATGAGGTGACATCTCCCCCTCCCCGAAAGGTACTTCCTGTGACATTCTCCCCGAAATCGTTTCACTGGATGACCCTCCTCGGCCTGTGAGGGTCATGTAGCCTCTGTGGCCAAGCTGTGTCCCTCTGGGAGAAAATCCTGGAGGGCGGCATGGCCCCGGGGGCGTTGGTGTCATTCCGGCGTGAATGCATTTTCTAGATCACGCATTTCGCCGGGCACGTCAATACTTGGAGCTCGTCACATGCTCGCCAAAAGGTGCCGGCCAGACGCGGACCTGCCGCCCGCGTGCTTGCCAGAGGACTGGCGGTCGGGCTCATGACGGTCGGCGTCTTCGCGCTCCTGGGCTCCGAAGTCTCCGTGGCGACGCAACCCATACCCGGGTCGCCACTGGACGCCTACAACCACCACATTCCATACGACCTGGGCGTGCACCAGATCGCGCGACTGGCCGCACTCATCGCCTATGTGCTGATGGTCTCCACGGTGGTCCTGGGGGTGATCCTTCGGTTGCGGTTCATGCAGCGCGCCGTCAACCGGGCCACCTTCTACGGAGCCCACATGACGCTGGCACTATCGGCGATGATCTTCGGGGGTATCCACGGCCTGACCTTCCTCTACCAGCCGATCTGGCAGATCGACTGGCTGAAGCTGACCGTACCGTTCGTCGGAGGCGTCCAGCGCGTGCCGGTGAGCCTGGGCATCCTGGGGACGGAGCTGGCCATCGCCGTGGCCTGCTCGGTCTGGCTGCAACACCGCCTGGGCTACCACCGCTGGCTCAGGGTGCACCAACTCGCCTACGCCTCCTTCGCTCTGATCTGGCTGCACGTCTTCCTGATACATCCAGAACCACGTCATCTGAACCTGGTTGCCGTCGGCGTCGCCGCAGGCGCCGGCACGGTGCTCGTGGCTTTCCTGATCCGCCTCTTCCCCTCCGCTTCCAGGCTGCGTCAGCGTGCCTTCCCGAGTGAGGCCGGAGGGGCTCGGTGACGCATCCCCATCCCGGCCCCCCGCAGCTCCCCACCCGGCCCACGGTCCCGAACGACAGCCGTGAGGTCGTGCCCTCGACAACGCGTCAGGCGCAGCACGTCGCGCCGCCGGCCCAGCAACGCGCGGTCGTGCACCGGTCCTCAGCGATTGCCGCCGACTCGTTCAGCCTGCCGCGCCCGGCGCTCGTCCCGGAGGACGAACCCGTCCGGATCAGCGTGGACAACAACCGGTGCCACATCTACGGCATCTGTCAGCAGGAGGCGCCTGAGGTCTTCCGGATCTCCGAGGGCGGCTCGCTGCACTACACCCGCGGCGTCCCCGCCGAGTTCGCGGCCAAGGCGCGGCAGGCCGTGCGTTGCTGCCCCATGCAGGCCGTCGCGATCGAGGGCGGACGGAACCCCGACTCCCGGTCCTCCGGAGGCCGGCGCGGTTCGAGTCCTGTGCGCAGTGGGGCAGGGGCCCGGGCAAGCAGTAGGCGCATCGTCGTTGCCGGGGCCGGGCTGGCCGGACTGAGCGCGGCGACCCGGCTCAGGGAGCGCGGCTTCGACGGGGAACTCGTCATCGTGGGGGAAGAGGCGCACCGCCCCTACAGCCGCCCACCTCTTTCCAAGCAGTACCTGTCCGGTGAACTGAGCGAAGAGCAGCTCATGTTCAGGGCTGACGAGGCGCTGGACGCCCACTGGCTGCTGGACACCCGGCTGGTCGGCCTCGACCTCTACGGATCGGCCGTGGAACTGCCGGGTGGCGAGCGACTGCCCTTTGAGGGGCTGGTCGTGGCCACAGGGGTGGACGCCAAGCGACTTCCCGAGGCTCCGCTCTTCAGCGATCGGGTGCGCACCATTCGCACGCTGCGGGACGCGGCCGTGGTACGGCAGGCGATGGATGCCGCGCGGGCCCGTCATGTGGTGATCCTCGGCGGTGGATTCGTCGGATGCGAACTGGCGTGCACGGCCCGGGACAGCGGCCTTGACGTCACCCTCGTCGTGCATAGCGCCCCCTTGTTGCGCCGGGTATTGGGCGAGCGTCTCGGTGCCGTGGTCGGCGACATCCAGCGCAGGGCGGGCGTCGACGTGCGGCTCGGCACGAAGGTCGTCGACTGGCAGGACCACGGTGACGTGCTCAGGCTGCGGCTGGACGACGACGAGGTCATCGACTGCGACTTCGTCGTCCTCGGCTTGGGCAGTGAACCGCGCACCGAATGGCTGCGCGGTAGCGGCCTGGACGTCTCCGACGGCGTGCTCTGCGCTCCTACCTCTCACGCGATCGACGCGTGGGGCCGTCCCACTCCGCACATCGTCGCCGCCGGTGACGTGGCTCGCTGGCCCAACCTTCGCTTCGATCCTCAGCCGCGGCGCGTCGAGCACCTGATTCACGCGGTGGAGATGGGTCAGCAGGCAGCCGACGCGCTGTTGCGCGGGCCCGAACGTGCCGCACGCTTCGCCCCGGTTCCGCGCTTCTGGTCCGAGCAGCACGGCACCCGGATACAAGCCGTGGGCATCCCGGCTCTCGGCACCGAGGTCGAGATCACCGAGGGATCCCTCCGCTCCGAGCGCTTCGTCGCCCGCTACACCCGGGACACCCCCCACGGTCCCCAGATCGTGGGCGCCGTCGCCTTCGACATGCCGCTGGAACTCCTCGACTACCGCGACCAGATAGGCCGAACCCGTCCGCGCTCGCGGACCACGAACAGAAAGAGGCGACGATGAGCCGGGGTAGACGCACCCGTGGCCGCCGCGCCGGACGTCCGGTGTCCGGCGGGCTGCTGGCCTGGCTGCTCAGCCTGCCCGCCCGCCTGCACCTGCGCTGGCTGGTGATCCTCGTCGTGACGGTGGCGGTGATGGGCGCCTACGCAAGGGTGCTGGTCACCGCGTCGCCCATGCCGCCGGGCAAGGCTCCGGCCGCCGGGGCCCAGCAGGAGCACAGCAGCGCGACCCCGCACGTCGGGCATGCGTCGCGCCCCAGGTAGTGCTCCGGCAAGGGCCCGCCGCCTCGGCGCCTGGGTCTCCCCCTGAGAAGGCCACGTGCCGAATGCGTTCTCCCGCGCCGTTCGGATGACGCGCACGCGCCGCCCGGCGGTCGTGCCGCTCGGCCGGGGCATCCCTCTGCCGAGCCTGGCCGCCCTGGCCGTCCACCCCGGAGGATCACACCGGGGCAGGGTCGTCGGGCACACCCCACCGGAGGCAGGAGACGATGGATGCTTGAGCGAGCAGACGGCGGCGATCAAGGGTCGTGGCATCTACAACTCCACCGGGTAGTGGCATCTACATCTCCACCGGCACGGTGACGCTGACGAGCTCCCCGGTGCGCGACAACCCCCGGACAACTGCGGCGGCCCCGATCCCGTCCCCGGCTGCACCGGCTGACCTCCGCGGGGGTGAAGCCGCAGCCGATCCCCACGCCCCGGCGTCGGCGCGCGCTTCGGGTCCCGGTGGTCACGCCGGGCCCGGTCCCGGCGCCTCGTGGGCGTGCTTGAGCCTCATGCGGGCTTCGACCGTCTCGGGAGGGGCGACCTCCGACCAGAACCGGTGGCCGGACACGAACACGGCGAGCTCGCGCTCCCGTTGCCGGAGCTTTTCCACCTCGGCCTGTTCGTCGGAGGTCCAGCCGGGGGAGGCGGGGCGTTCCACCTTGCGCCAGCCGCCCGTGTCGCTGAAGCCGTCCAGCGGTTCCACGGACCAGGGGAGTCGTTTCAGCAGGGCCAGCAGTTCGGCCCGGACCTGATGCAGCTCCTCCTGACCGGCGAGGAGGTCACTCGGAAAGTCATAGGTCGCAGCCACGCCGCAATGCTACGCCTGTTCGATTTTGGGATGCGAGTTCATTGGGGGACTTCACGCGAACGGGTGTCCGGACGGCTTCCCGTTGCCGGCGAGGGTGTTGTTTGAGCAGGTCAGCCCCTTGGTGATGGATCGGTGAGGTGGTGGTCAGGTAAAACTGTCCAGTCTGAACTGGACAGCATGAACTGAAGAAATTATCGTTTCGGCATGGCCCAGAACCCCGACGCCCGGGGCGGGAGTGCCGACGGAATCTCCGAGTCGGCCACCCGCGCCGCCGGTGATCTGCGCGTGGCGTTCAGCCGGCTGCGGCGACGGATACGTGAGGTCGCCGAGACGTACGACCTCACGCCCTCGCAGTTCTCCGCGCTCACCCTGCTCAGCAAGAGCGGGGCCGCGACGGCCAGCGGGCTCGCCGCCGCCGAGGGCGTCCGGCCGCAGTCCATCGCCGCCACCCTCGCCGTGCTCGACGAGCGCGGACTGATCGCGCGGAACCCGGACCCCGGGGACGGCAGGCGGCAGGTGATCACCCTCACCGACGCCGGACGCGACCGCGTCGAGGGCACCCGGCAGGCGCGCGAGGAATGGCTGGCCCGGGCCTTCCAGGACCACTGCACCGAGGCCGAGCGAGAGACCGTCATCGAGGCGATGGCCCTGCTGGACCGGCTCACCCGGCCGTGACGGCCACGCTCCGCAAAGAGCAGCGCCTCCCCGCGACCCGGCGCCGGCCGCCCGCCGACGACCCCCTTCTCCGTGCTCGCCCGCAGCGCGCTGCTGCTGGTGGCGATCCTCCTCGACCGGTCCCTCCGCACCACCACCCCCCCACCCCCGTTCCAGGAAAGGCCCGACCATGGCCGTCACCACGCTCGACCCTCGCACCGCGCTCGTCGTCATCGACCTCCAGCGCGGCATCGTCGGCGCCCCGAACCTCACCCCCAACAGCCCCGCCGACGTCGTGGCCCGGTCCGTCGAACTCGCCGACGCCTTCCGCGAGCAGGGACTGCCCGTCGTCCTCGTGCGCGTGACGGCGGCCGCCGACGGTTCGGACGCCGCGCCCGGCCGCGTCGACGGCGGCAGCACGTCCCGCAGCCGGCCGGAGGGCTGGGACGTCGTCGTCGACGAACTCTCCGGCCACCCGGGGGACATCGTCGTGACCAAGCGGAACTGGGGCGCCTTCCACGGCACCGACCTCGACCTCCAGCTCCGCCGCCGCGGCGTCACCCAGATCGTGCTGACCGGCATCGCCACCAGCATCGGTGTGGAGTCCACCGCCCGCGCCGCCCACGAGCACGGCTACCACGTCACCCTGGCCACCGACGCCATGGCCGACATGGACGCCGACAGCCACCGCAACAGCGTCGAGCGCATCTTTCCCCGGCTCGGCGAGACGGGCTCCACCGCCGAGATCGTCGAGATGCTGGCCAAGACGCGGGCCTGACCCGTGACCCGGCGCTCCTGCCGAGGGCTCCGCGCCCGGCAGCGCCACAGCTGCCTCGCGCGCACGGCGTCCGCCCACCGTGACGCGCCGCGGCCGGTCCTGTGCCGGGGTGCGGATCAGGAGCCGTCCGGGCCCGCCAACTGCCGTACCAGGCCGCTCGCCACCGGCACCGCTACCCCGAACCGGTCGGCGGCGCGCAGCAACGCCCCGCCGATCGCGTCCAGTTCCAGCTTGCGGCCCGCCTCCGCGTCGCGCTGCATGGAGGACTTGGTGCCGGGCGGGAAGGCGTCGTAGCGGGCGAGGGCGGCGGCCGCGTCGACGGGCGCCCCGCTCGCGCGGCTCACCGCCGCGACCTCCTCGGTCAGGGCCACCAACTCCGTGCGGTGCCGGGTGCGTACGTCACCGAGCGGCACTCCGTACCGGGTGGTCAGCAGGGCGAAGGGGGCGAGGAACGACATCTTCGCCCACAGCACCGCCGCCTCGTCCTCCTGGACCCGGACGCGCACGCCGGCCCGCTCCAGCGCTCCGGCGATCGCGTCGACCCGCTCGCGGGGAGCCGTGTCGCCGGTGAGGTCGACCTCGGCGAACGGGCTGCCGTGCTCGATCACCCCGGGCGAGACGCGGGTCGACTCGACGCGGATCACCGCGGGCGCCACCTGCTCGGAGCGGTAGAGCTTCCGCAGGGCCGCCGGGTGCTCGACACCGTTCAGGAACGGCACGACGAGACCCGCGTCCCCCAGGGCCTTCGCCGGGACGCGTTCGAGGGCGGCGTCGAGTGCCGTGGCCTTGACGGCGACGAAGCACGCGTCGACGGGCTCGCGCAGTACGGTGTCCGCCTCCACGCGCGCCGTGAAGTCCCCGAAGTGGTTGCTGCGGACCTCGATGCCGTCCGTGCCCAGCACCCGCGCGGTCTCCTCGCCGGCCAGACAGATCACCCGGTGGCCGGTGCGGGAGAGGACGGCGGCGAGCAGGCCGCCGACCCCGCCCGGGCCCAGTACCGCCACCGTCAGCCGGTCATTCGCCATGGTTCCTCGATCCTTCGGCCGTGGCCCCCGGACGAGAGCCCCGGCGATGATCACAAGCCCCGGACATCCGAGTCAATCCTCGGAGAGGCTCGCCCAAGTGCAAGGTTGTGCTCGGGTGTTGCCGTCGGTGTCTACGACAGGCGTACGGAGGCGCCGGGCTCCAGGAGGTGCAGCCGGTCCGTGAGACCGGTCTCCGCGAAGGCCTTGGTGAGCGTGGCACCGTCCTGCGTGAAGTGGCCCCAGTGCTCGAAGTGCAGCGGTACGACATGGCGGGCGCCCAGGATGTCGGCGGCCCGCGCCGCGTCCCGGCTCGTCAGTGTCAGCGGGGCGTCGGGCACCAGCGGAGTACGGGCGGCGCCTGCGAACAGCACGGCCACGTCGAAGGGGCCCTCGCGTCCGGCGATCGCGCGGACCACGTCCAGGGACGCGTTGTCACCGCTGACGTACACCTTGGGCAGACCGTCCCCGGACAGCACGAAGCCGGTCACCTCGCCCACGACGGGCTCCGAGCCGGCGGGGCCGTGCTGCGCGGGCACGGCGGTCACCCGCAGGGTGCCGCCGCCGGGGCGCGGCAGTTCGACGTGCTCCCAGGAGGGCAGGGCCCGCACGGGTGCGCCGATACGGTCGTACGCCGATGCCGTCGACAGGGTCACGTGGGCGCTTCGGAGGTAGGCGCGCCCGGACGCGTCGAGGTTGTCGGGGTGCTGGTCGTGCGAGAGCAGGACGGCGTCGACCGGGCCGATCTCGGCGGCCGGGAGCGCGGGCCCCGCCGTCTTCACCAGCTTCCGCGAGCCGATGGGGTACTCGCCGGGGGCGTCGAAGGTCGGGTCGGTCAGCAGCCGCACGCCGCCGATCTCGACGACCGAGGTCGGGCCGCCGACGTACAGGATCTCCACTGTGGTCATGCCCAGCACAAGGGGGCGTGGAGCGGCGCTATTCCCGGACTCCGAAGTACGGCCGCGGCTCGCGCGCGGCGTCTCGTACGTGGTGCGGCACGGCGTTCCGTGCCCGGGTTCCCGGGACGGGGGCGTACGCGCGAGACTGGGCGCATGTGCCGCAGCATCAAGACGCTCCGTCCGCCCGTGCTCCCCGAAGAGGCGACCGAGGAGGAGATCCGCGCCGCCGCCCTTCAGTACGTCCGCAAGGTGTCCGGCTTCCGCGCCCCCGCCGCCCACAATCGCGAGGTCTTCGACCGGGCGGTCGAGGCCGTCGCGGCGGCCACCGCCGAACTGCTCGACGGACTGGAGGTGCGCGGGGCGGCGCAGCGCGCCGGATAGCCTCCGCCCCGCCAGCGCCAGCGCCAGGGCCGCGGGCCTCCGCGAGAACACGGCGGCTCGCGTATGCCGGGGCCGGGGCGTCGGCCCGGTGTCAGGCGCGGGTGCCGGTCCCCTCGACCACCGGACGCCGCATGAGGTACGCCGCGCCCGCGCCCGCGACGAGCAGCGCCGCGAAGGAGACCCCCGTGGCCAGCCAGGTCGCACCCAGCCACTGGCCGCCGAAGTAGCCGAGGGCCACGCTGTATCCGGCCCAGCTCAGGCCCGCGAGGACGGACCAGGGCAGGAACTCGCGCACCTTGCGGTGGGCCGCGCCCGCGCCGAGCGAGACGACCGAGCGGCCGGCCGGGGCGAAGCGGGCGATGACGACCAGAACTCCGCCACCGCGCGAGAGGGCCACGCCGAGACGTTCCTGCGCCCTGGTCAGGCGGCGGGACCGGGCGATCGCCCGGTCCAGGCGCTCGCCGCCGCGCCAGGCCAGCCGGTACGCGACCAGATCACCCAGCACGGAGGCGGTGGCCGCGCACAGGGTGAGCACCAGCATGTCGGGCACGGCGTGCGGGACGGCGCCGGTGGCGGAGCCCGCCGCGGCCGTGGCGGCCGTGATGACGAGAACGCCGCTCGGCAGTATCGGCAGGAACACGTCGAGCAGGACGGACATGGCGACGGCCACGTAGATCCATGGGCTGCCTGTCAGCGGCCCCATGCTTTCCAGCACTGCAACACTCCCCTGAAATCCCCCGTAGGCACGACCACGCCGCGACGTCGCGGGGAGCGGCAGGGCGGCCTGTGACAGCCATACAGCGTACGCCGCGGGTGTGACGGGAGATCCACGGGGGGCTCATGTGTCAGTCACATCACGTTCACGCCGCGTCACCCGAGCCGGGGCGACGGCGCCCGGTCCCCGTACCGCTCGTACGGGACCGGGCGTCGTCGTGCGCGCGGTGCGAGGGTCAGGCCGCGACGGGCTCCGAGGCCCGCTTCTCCTCGGCGGCGGGTGAGGTGCGGCCGGTGAGGAGGCGGTCGAGGCCGACTGGACCGGCGTGTGGGGGCACCGGATCGTGGGGGACGGAACCGAGCGAGTCATCACGTCGGGCCGGCCTAATCAATGCTTGCAAGTTCTACATTCGGCCATGCCTGGGTTTCCGCTTCCGGTTCCGTTTCCCGTTCCGTCCCGGCCGACGCCGCGCGCAGCACGGCCCGCGCCAACGCGTCGGCGTCCGACAGCGTGACCGAGTCCACGCCGGGGCGGGCCCCGGCCGCGGTCACCCAGTGCACGCCCTCCGTGGGCACCCCGAACGCGAACCTCCGCGGGTGCGACCGTCCTTGACGGTCGATCAGGAAATAGGGGCGCGGTGTGACGTCCAGTCCGCCGGTCTCGTAGCCGTCGACGGTGTGCGGGCGGCACTGCCCCGTCCTCAACAGCCGGCCGAGGAGCTCGTCGGCGGTCCTGCGCACATCCGGTTCCGGCAGCCGCGCCTCCACGAGCGTCGTGGCGCGTACGGCGGACCCCGGGACGTCGGGGGAGTGCGCGACCCACGCGCCGTCCTCGGCCCGCACCTCCAGCCGGGGGCCCAGGACGGTGAGCACGCCCGCCTCGATCAGCGCGGACATCTCCTCGATGCGCCGCCGGGGCGGGCCGATGGAGAGGAAGGCGTTGAGCGGTGTGTACCAGCGGTCCAGGTGCGTCCGTCGCGAGTCGCCGGACAGGCCGCGGTGGTCCACGATCTGCCGGAGTTCGTTGCGCAGGTCACGCAGCACGTCGAGGGCGGCCTTCAGGGGTCCTTCGACATTGCCGAGCGCGGCCTGCTCGGCGTCCTGGCGCAGATGGCCGAGCAGCCAGTCACGCCAGGCGCCGGGGCCGGCGAAGGCCCGTCCGGCGTACGGGCGTGAGAGCCGGTCCCAGGACCAGCGTTCGGCGGGCGCGATGCCGAACTCGTCGAGCAGACGCGCCTCCTGGGGGGCGCGGTGCGGTACGCCGAGGAAGCGGTCCCTGAAGTCGCCGGGAAGACGGTCGGCGGGCACGGGACCGCCGATTCTGCTCAACAGCCCCTCGTAGTAGACCGTTTCCACCTCCTTGGCGACCAACGGCCATATCTCGCTCAGGAAGTCGGGCGCGTCACCGGAGTCGGCGCGCTTGCGGAAGCCCGATATCACCTCGTCGCTGAGGACGTACGGCGTGTGACGGCCGTACGGGCCCTTGGCGTTGTCGCCGCGCGCCTGGTACGGGACACCGCGCCGGGAGCCGGCATACAGCCGCGGCTCCTTCCCCGAGGGCCGGTAGCACAGGCCCGCGTCCGTGCGCGTGAAACGGCCGCCGCGGCCCGCGGTCAGCAGCGCCATGTGGTCGAAGAAGTTGAGGCCGAGTCCGCGCAGCAGGACCGGTTCGCCGGGAGCGAGGCAGGACAGGTCGATGTCGGCCGGGTTGGCGGGCGGGACGTGGCGCAGCCCGTGCCGCCCCGCGTACGCGGTCAGGCGCCGCTCCGCGGGATCCGCGAGGGCCGGGAGATGGCCCTGGGCGAGGACGACGGCGGCCAGGTCGGACAGGGTGCGGCCGGTGGACAGGAGGAGGTCCTGCCGGCCGTCGGGAGCGTCGTCGAGCCGGGTCGCCCGCGCCGCGTGCACCTCCACCCGCACCGCGGGCGGTGCTCCGCGCACCACCTCGCCGAAGACCCATTCCAGGTAGCGGCCGTAGCGGGCGCGGGTCGGATAGTCGTCGGGCCCCAGCTCGCCCCGCGCCCACGCGTGGAGGCTGGGTCCCGGACGGATCGGTCCCGAGCAGTCCACGCTCTCGTCGGTGAACAGGGTCACCTGTGAGGCCACGGTGTTCATCAGGAGGTGCGGCGACTGCGCGGTGCGCCAGACGCGGCCGGGTCCCGGTGGGTCCGGATCGACGACGTGGACGGTCAGCGGGGTCCCGGGCGGGAGGAGTTCCGGCGCGGACGCGCACAGCCGTTCCAGGACACTCGTGCCGCGAGGGCCGGCTCCGACGAGGGCGACGGAGACACCGGCGGTTGCGGCCGGTGGCCGGGGGTCTCCCTGGCCTGACGCAGCCGGGAACTCGGGTGGGGGTCCCCCCTGTTCGGGCGCAGCCGAGAATTCGGGTGGGGGTGCTGCAGACAACGGTGTGACTCCCGGGCGTGTGGGGCGCATGGCAGCAGACCGCCCGCTGGAAGCGGACGGTCCGCCTCATCATGCCGCCGTACGGTACGGGAACCGAGCCCCGGCGCGGATGATCCGCGCCGGGTGTGGGACGGGTCACGGGCATCACGGACAACGCGCCCAACAACCGTGCCCAAGAGGCCTATTGCGGGGTGAGTGGGGTGAGGACGGACTCCGTCACGGTCGTCAGACGGACCCGGCCGGCGATCGCGTCGCCGCTCCGGCCGCTGCCGCCGCGCACCTCCAGCGCCTGTTCGAGCCGCAGCGTCGCCGAACGCCCGCGCAGGGTCAGCGTCATCAGCTGATTGCCGAACCAGGGGCCGCCGGTCTTCCGCCAGTCCACCGGTGGCCGGGGACAGCGGCCGTGCCGGGCTAGCCGGTGCCCGAGCGTGCGGGCGAGACGGCTCCAGCCGAAACGGAAACCGAGCCGTATGGAGAGCGGGATCCGGTTGTGGACCGGTGAGCAGGTCAGCTGGAGGACCGTGGCCTCGGGCCGGCGACCCGGCCACGACGGCTCGGCGACGTAGGCGTGATGGACGTCCCCGGACAGCACGAGCACGGTCGCGGGAGCCCCGGCCCCGGCCCCGGCCTCCGCGGCCCCGGTCCCGGTCCCGCCTCCAGCCCCGGACTCCGCTCCCGCCCCGGCCATCTCGGCCCCGGCTCCCGCCGGGGTCCCCGACCCCGGTTCCTCCGGGGCCCGCGTCCCCGACCCCGCTTCCTTCGGGGCCCGCGTCCCCGACCCCGCTTCCGCGATCAGAGCCGTCAGCGACTCGAAGGACGACGGGAACGCGGCCCAGTGCTCCAGATCCGCCCGCCTGCGCAGCCCCTCGCCGAACCGCGCCCATCGAGCGCCCCGTTCGCCCCGGCACAGCGCGGCGTTCCACGTCTCGGCGTCGTGCACCAGCGGCGGCAGCAGCCAGGGGAGCGAGGTGCCGATGAGGAGGTGGTCGTACGAGCCGGGCGCGTCCAGCGCCTGTTCCCGCAGCCACCGCTCCTCGCCCGGGTCCAGCATCGACCGGTTCGACTCCTCCAGGACGCGGGCCGCCCGGGTGTCGAGCATCAGGACCCGGGTGCGGCCGAAGTCGCGGCGGTAGCTCCAGCGCACGGAGGCCGGGTCGACGTCGGCCTGGGCGGCGAAGGCGCGCAGTACATCGGTGCCGTCGGGCGTCTCGCGCACCGCGGCGTACAGGAGGTCCTCGGACAGCTCGCGCGGGGAGAGGTTGCCGAGGTGCTGGTGGACCCAGTACGACATCAGGCCGCTCAGCACCCGCTCGCGCCACCACGGGGTGGCCCGCATGTCGGCGACCCAGGCGGCGCTGGTGTTCCAGTCGTCGATGACGTCGTGGTCGTCGAAGATCATGCAGCTGGGCACGGTGGACAGCAGCCAGCGGATCTCGGGATCGAGCCAGGACTCGTAATAGAGGCGGGTGTATTCCTCGTAGTCCGCGACCTGGTTGCCCGGGGGGTCGGCGAGACCCCGGCGCACCGCGATCCACTCCCTGGTGGCGCTGGAGACCTCGTCCGCGTACACCTGGTCGCCCAACAGCAGCAGCACGTCCGGGCGTTCGCCGTCGGGGTCGGCGGCGATGCGGGCCGCGAGGGTGTCCAGGGCGTCGGGCCCGACCGGGTCCTTCTCGTCCGCGGGCGGCGCGGCCCAGCGGCAGGAGCCGAAGGTGACGCGGACCGGGGCGTCGGGCTCGGGGGTGCGGACCACCGAGGGCGGGAAGGGGGAGTCGGGCAGCGGCCACACGGTGGTGCCGTCCAGCACGACCTCGTACGTGCGGACGGTGCCCGGTGTCAGTCCGTCGACCGGCACCAACGCGTAGTGGTGGCCGCCGACTTGGAAGGTCTCGGCGCTGCCGTGGGCGCCGTCGGCGCACCGCACCTCGGCGGTGCACGGACGGCTCGTCTCGACCCAGAAGGTCGCTGACGAGCCGTCGACATACCTCAGCAGCGGTCCCAGGCGCAGCTCCGCCATGTGATCACCCCTCCTCCGTCGCCCCGTACGGTACGGAACGAGGGGGGCCGGTGGGGAGGTTCCGGAAACAGCGCGCTGCGGCGGAGCGGCGCGCGGGGCGGGACCGGCCGGGTCAGCAGCCGCTGAGCACCGAGCTGAGCTTGGACTTCTCGGCCGAGTCGACCGAGAGGTTGTAGTAGTACTTCACCTGGACCCAGGCGCGGACGTAGGTGCAGGCGTACGAGCTGAGCGGGGGCATCCACTCGGCCGGGTCCTGGTCGCTCTTCTGCTGGTTCACGTTGTCGGTGACCGCGATGAGCTGGGGGCGGGTCACGTCGTTGGCGAACGCCTGGCGCTGTGCGGTGGTCCAGGCGCCGGCGCCGGAGTCCCAGGCCTCGGCCAGCGGCACGAGGTGGTCGATGTCCAGGTCGGAGGCGGCGGTCCAGGTGGCGCCGTCGTAGGCCGAGCGCCAGGTGCCGCTGGTGGCCGCGCACGCGGAGTCGGTGACGACGTTCGTACCGTCGCGCTTGAGGATGTACTCACGGGTGTTGCAGGTGCCGCTGATGGTGATCCACGTGGGGAACAGATCACGGTTGTAGCCCGTGCGGTTCTCCGTCGCCACCTTCAGCGAGGCGAGGTAGGTGCGGGCGGTGGCGGCGCTGACCGGGGTCGGCAGTGCGGCGGAGGCGGTCGGGCCGTTGAAAATCCCGGCCATGGCTATCAGGCCCGTGACGGCTGCGAGTATGCTCAGTCGTCGACGCGCGTAGACCTTTGGCATGCGAACTCCCTTGAAATGGGGGGCCGTTGGGGGTGAGCGAGCACATGCTTGCGGCGGCGGATTTCCGGAGGGTGTGGCTCGGGTTAGAAGTTAGTGAC
This sequence comes from Streptomyces sp. 142MFCol3.1, assembly GCF_000424945.1. Classification (NCBI taxonomy): domain Bacteria; kingdom Bacillati; phylum Actinomycetota; class Actinomycetes; order Kitasatosporales; family Streptomycetaceae; genus Streptomyces; species Streptomyces sp. 142MFCol3.1. The sequence continues at coordinate 177,570 of NZ_AUKV01000008.1, read as the reverse complement.
GTGCACATGACACGACAAGGTGTGTGGCGGGATCTCCGCGAGGTCCCCACGTCGCCGGTGGGCCCCTTTGTCGCGTTGCGCCGGATGTGACCAAAGTCCCTGCCGGGGCCGGGCGGGCGTCGCGTAGCATGGACGGCGCAGAAGGGGAGTAGCTCTTCGCCGGACCGTCGACATACTGCTCAGCTCGTCTGAGCCGGCGCCCGGAGGCAGACCTCGTCCACGAGGCCGGCCAGCGAGACCTTCGGCAAGCAGTGCACCACCCGTGCCGTGTCCTTCGGTGTGGGTGCTCTCGCCCGCGCCTTTCGGCGTGGGCGCCGCCGTGTGCTGTCGTGCCGAGGTGTCGCAGCGCAGCAACAGCACTCTCGGCGGGGCAGCCCGACCGATTGAGGACTTTTGATCAGCATCAGCGTGATGGCGCTCGTCTTCGGTGTCGTCTTCCTTGCCGAGCTGCCGGACAAGACCGCGCTCGCCGGGCTCGTCCTCGGTACCCGCTACCGCGCCTCGTACGTCTTCGCCGGTGTCGCCGCCGCGTTCGCCCTGCACGTCGCGCTCGCCGTCGCGGCGGGCAGCGTCCTGACCTTGCTGCCGCAGCAGATCGTGCACGCGCTCACCGGCGTGCTCTTCCTCGGTGGCGCCGCGGTCCTGCTCATGAAGAAGGACGAGGACGAGGAGGAGATCCGCAAGCCCGAGAACCAGAGCTTCTGGAAGGTCTCCGGCGCGGGTTTCATGCTCATCCTCGTCGCCGAGTTCGGTGACCTGACCCAGATCATGACGGCGAACCTCGCCGCCCGCTACGACGACCCGCTCTCCGTCGGCCTCGGTGCCGTCCTCGCCCTGTGGGCGGTCGCGAGCCTCGGCATCGTCGGTGGCAAGGCCCTGATGAAGCGGGTGCCGCTGGAGCTGATCACCAAGGTGGCGGCCGTGCTGATGCTTGGACTGGGGGTCTGGAGCCTGTACGAGGCGGTCACGGGCTGACCTCCCGCCGCGCCGCCGGGCCGCGCGGCGGTGTCGCCGGGCCGGGCGGCCGGAGGGTGTCGCGTCGGTGTCCCGGCGGTGCCGTCCGGGTGGCCGCCCGGCGCGGGGGTGTCGATCCGCAGGTCAGGCCCGGTGGCGCGGCACCCCTCTTGTTTTGTATCGTAAGAGAACAAAGTGGCTCCCGTCCGCACCTCCCTGACCGGCGGACGGGGCCGCCTTGTTCCCAGGGGCGTCCCCGTGCCCCTTTCCCGCGCCTTGGAGCATTGCCGATGACGACGGCCCCGACCGTTCTGACCGCCCGCGCCCTCCTCCTCGACATGGACGGCACCCTCGTCAACTCCGACGCCGTCGTCGAACGCTGCTGGCGCCGCTGGGCCGACCGTCACGGCCTGGACGGCGACGAGGTCATGAAGGTCGTCCACGGCCGGCAGGGCTACGCCTCGATGGCGATGCTGCTGCCGGACCGGCCCATGGAGCAGAACCACGCGGACAACGTGCGCATGCTCGCCGAGGAGACCGCCGACATGGACGGCGTCGTCGCGATCGCGGGCGCCCACGACTTCCTGGCCTCCCTCGTGGGGCTGCCGCACGCGCTCGTCACCTCGGCGGACGTGGCGCTGTCCACCGCGCGGATGGCCGCCGCCGGACTGGAACTGCCCGACGTGCGGGTGACCGCCGAGTCCGTCGGGGCGAGCAAGCCCGATCCCGAGGGGTTCTTCAAGGGGGCGGCGGAGCTGGGTGTCGCTCCCGAGGACTGTCTCGTCTTCGAGGACTCGGGGGCGGGGATCGAGGCGGGCAAGGCCGCCGGGATGACGGTGGTGGGGATCGGCCCCCGGGCCGGACTCCACGGCCCGGACGTCCTCGTCGCCGACCTGACGCAGGTCCGCGTCGTGCCCGCGGAGGGCGGCACCCTCCGCCTCCACTTCGGCTGAGCCCCGCCCATGCCGGCCGCCGCGCGAACCCCGGCTCCGTCGCCCGGGCCCGCCCCGAGCTGCTCCGCCCGGTCCGGGCCCCGGCTGCTTCGTCTCAGCTGAGACCGGCCGGCGCGGAGGTCCGAGGACCCGCCTGGGGGGCCGTCCTCGGAGGCGGGACACGTCGGGGGATCCCGGCCACGCGCCGGCCTCGGCGGGCGCTCACGGTTCCGTCGTCTCCGACTCCAGGCTCGCCCGGGTGAACCGCCCGTAGACGCCCATCTCGTCGCCGGAGATGCCCCGCGCCCACTGGTAGCGGCGAACGGCGTCCTCGACGTGCCTGCCGAACCGGCCGTCCGGGCCGCCCTGGTAGAGCCCGAGCTGGCGCAGCCGCAGCTGGAGTTCGGTGACCTCGGGGCCCCGGTCGCCGCGCCGCAGGGTCGTGGCGCCGATTCCCTCGGACGTGTCGCTCGGCGGCTGTGCCGAGGCGGTGGTGCCCGCCGTGCCGGACGACTGCGTGGGGCCAGCCGTCGAGCGGGACGGGCTCGGCGACGCGCTCGACTCCGGCGCCGACTCCGACGTCGAGGGCGACGGGCTCGTGCTCGGCGACGCGGAGGCCGACGCGCTCGGTGCCTGTGTCGCGGGGGCCGACGCACTCGCCGAGGGGGACACCGAGGCCGCCTCGGACGACGAGTCCGGCACGCTCGCCCGCACGTCCTTCGGCAGCGCCGTGTCCCGTGCGGGGGTGTCGTACGAGAACAGTCCGCTCGCGAACCCCGCCGCTGCCGCCACGGTCGCGGTGGCAGCGGCGGCGACCAGGACCGCGGTACGGCGACGGCGTCGGGGCCGCCCGTCCGGGGTCGTCGGCCGGCCGGCCTCCCGGTGCCGTCCCCGGCCCTGCCCGGCCCCTCGCTCCTGCTCCTGGAAGAGACGTACGTCGGCGGCGCGCGGCTCGGACGGCAGCGCTGCGAGCCGCATGGTCGCGTCCGGCGGCACGGCCTTCAGCCGCACGGTGGCCGACGGGTCCCCGTCGGCACCCGTCGCTTTGGCCGTCGCGGCAGGGCCGGCGCTCCCGGAGGGCGCGCCCTCGCCGGGAGACGCGCCCGCCGCGGGCCTCTGGGTGCCCGGAGTCTCCGAGGTGCCCCCGGCGCCTGCCGCACCCAGTTCCACGTACGGACGTATGCGCAGGGGGTCGAAGTCCCCCGCCGCGGCGGCTTCGGCCGTGCGGGCGTCGCGGAGCGCGTCGGACGCCCGTCGTGCGCAGGCGCACGACGGGGTGCCGTCCGGCGCCCTGGGCGTCTCGCACTCGGGGCAGACATGCCCGTTCGGATCAGTCACGCGTGGGTCCCTCCCCCTGAAGCTCCAGAGATTATCCGGATGTCCCTCACGGAATCTCCAAGGAGCCCCCCGGAATGCATGCTTCCGGACGACTCGACAGGCCATAACGGGTCACACCGACCAGGATGGTGGTTGACCGGGACCCTCGGGGCTCAGGGAGGCCGAATGACCGGGGATGCGCACGGCGCGGACATACCGGGCGGGCCGGACGCGCCGGGCGGCGCGGACACGCCCGCCGGACCGGACGGGGCGACAGGACCGGGCAGGGTGACGGCCGTCAACGAATCGGCCGTGCGGCGCCGCTCCGCGGCCGCTCTCGACGCGCGCGACCACGTGCACGGCAGCGTCTTCGTCTCGATCGGCGCACTGCTGCTCGGCATGCTGCTCGCCGCGTTGGACCAGACGATCGTGTCGACGGCGCTGCCCACCATCGTCAGCGACCTCGGCGGCCTGGAGCACCTGTCCTGGGTGGTGACGGCGTATCTGCTCGCGTCGACCGCGGCGACCCCGCTGTGGGGCAAACTCGGCGACCAGTACGGCCGCAAGAAGCTGTTCCAGACGGCGATCGTCATCTTCCTGATCGGCTCCGCGCTGTGCGGCATGGCGCAGAACATGGGCGAGCTGATCGGCTTTCGCGCACTCCAGGGAGTGGGCGGCGGCGGCCTGATGGTGCTGTCGATGGCCATCGTCGGCGACCTCGTGCCGCCGCGTGAACGGGGCAAGTACCAGGGGCTGTTCGGTGCAGTCTTCGGCGCGACCAGCGTGCTCGGACCGCTGCTCGGCGGGCTGCTCACCGAACACCTCAGCTGGCGCTGGGTCTTTTACGTCAACCTGCCCGTGGGCGTCGTCGCCCTCGTCGTGATCGCGGTCGTCCTGCACATCCCGGTGAAGTCGGCCCGGCACGTCATCGACTACCTCGGCACGTTCCTGATCGCCGCGGTCGCCACCTGCCTGGTGCTGGTGGCCTCCCTCGGCGGCACCACCTGGAGCTGGAGCTCGCCGCAGATCATCGGGCTCGCGGTGCTGGGGGTGGCGCTGGCCTTCCTGTTCGTCGCCGTGGAGCGGCGGGCGGCCGAACCCGTCCTCCCCCTGAAGCTGTTCGGCATCCGCACCTTCACCCTGTCCGCCGTGATCAGCTTCATCGTCGGCTTCGCGATGTTCGGCGCGATGACCTATCTGCCGACCTTCCTCCAGGTCGTCCAGGGCGTCTCGCCGACCTGGTCCGGTGTGCACATGCTGCCGATGGTGTTCGGACTGCTGCTGTCCTCCACCTTCTCCGGGCAGGTGGTCAGCCGCACCGGCCGCTGGAAGGTGTTCCCCGTGGTGGGCACGGGGGTGACCACCGTCGGCCTGCTGCTGCTCCACCAGATGGACGAGAACAGCAGCACGGGCGAGATGAGCGCGTACTTCTTCGTCTTCGGCCTGGGGCTCGGCCTGGTCATGCAGGTCCTGGTGCTGATCGTGCAGAACGCGGTGTCGTACGAGGACCTCGGCGTCGCCACGTCCGGTGCGACGTTCTTCCGATCCATCGGCGCCTCGTTCGGCGTCGCCGTCTTCGGCACGGTCTTCGCGAACCGTCTCGGTGACAACCTCGTCGTCGCACTCTCCGGGCAGGAGCTCCCCCCGGGCCTCACGCCCGACGCCCTCAAGGCCGACCCGAAGGGCATCGCGGAGCTGCCGTCCGCACTGCGCCAGCCCGTCCTGCACGCGTTCGCGTCGTCCATCACGGACGTGTTCCTGTACGCCGCTCCGGTGGCCCTGCTCGGCTTCGTGCTCGCCTGGTTCCTGCGCGAGGACAGGCTGCGGGGCTCGGTGACGGCGCCGGACGTCACGGAAACGCTCGCCAGCAACCCGGTGGAGCGGTCGTCGTACGACGAGGTGTGCCGGGCGCTGTCGGTGCTCGGGACCCGCGAGGGGCGGCGGGAGATCTACGAGAAGATCACCGCGCGGGCGGGCTTCGACCTGCTGCCCGCGGCGAGCTGGCTGCTGCTGCGGATCAAGAAATACGGGTGGGCGGAGCCCGCGGAGCTCGCCGAGCGCAGTTCCGTGCCGTTGCCCGTCATCCTGGACGCGGCCCGGCAGGTGGAGGAGCGCCGGCTCGCCCTGCGCGAGGGACTCGACCTGGTGCTGACCGAGGAGGGCCGGGAGGCCGCCGAGAGGCTGGCCAAGGCCCGTGAGGATTCGCTCGCCGAGCTGCTCGGGGACTGGTGGGGGCCGGACCGGCCGACCGACCTGGCCGGGCTGGTCGAGGAGCTGAACGCGGAGATGTGCGGCTCCGACGCGGAACGGCCGCACGACGGCTCGGTGCCCGGCCCGCAGACCAGGCCGACCTGAGAGCGGCCCCGGCCCAGTGCCGCGACAGGCGACGTTCGCCCCGTCGCCAAGCCCGGCACGCGCTCTCGCCGCACCGGCCGAAAGCCCAGGTACGTCCGGTACGAGGACTTCCGTCCAGCACGACGAGAGCACGCACCGGACGCCGTTCCATGACGGGCGGACGTCGCGTGCCGCGGCACTAGTCCGCCGGCCGGCCCGTCAGTTCCTTCCTGAACCAGTGCTCGGCGTACACGTCGTCGTTGTGCGCCGCGGTCTCCCGGTAGCCGTGCCGGGCGTAGAGCGCGCGGGCCTCCACGAGGTCGCTGCGGGTGTCGAGGACGAGCCGCTCGGCGCCGAGGCCGCGGGCCGCCTCCTCGACGGCCGCCAGCAGGACGGGGGCGCCGCCCCTGCCGCGCAGTTCCGCGCGGACGAAGACGCGGCTCAGTTCGCCCGTGGTGGCGTCGAGCATCCGTACGCCGGCGGTGCCCGCGGGCTCGCCCTCGTACCGCGCGACGAGCAACACCCCGGTGGGCGGCGCGAATTCGCCGCCGGTGCGTGCCGCGATCTCACGCTCCAGCTCGCCCGGGTCCGTCGTGCGTCCCTCGTGCAGCAGGTACCAGCGGTCGCTGACCTCCGTGTAGTACGCCCGCCACAGCGCCGCCGCCGCGGGGGAGTCGAAGGGCTCGGGAGCGACGGTCCAGGAGGGCGTCGTGCGGGTGGCGTTGTCGGCGGGGGCGTCGGTCATGCCGGTCATTGTGGGGAGGCGGGTCCCCCCGCCCGCAAGTGGATTACGGCGGGCCCCGCGGCGAGGGCGGCGGGCCGGCGGGCGTGCGCGGTGCGGGGACCGTTTGGGGAGCGCTTTGCGGGCAACCCGGTTCCCGAACCGGCCCGTTGGGTCGAGAACCCGGGAAGGCATCCATGTCCACAGGCGTGATCATCGCTCTGATCGTGATCGTGGTGGCCGTTGTCGTCGTTGCGGCCACCCTGACCCTTCTTGCTCAAAGGCCGCAGGGCGGGCGCAGTCTGCGGCGGCGCTTCGGACCCGAGTACGAAAGGACCGTCGCCCGGCACGACGGCGACACCCGGGCCGCCGAACGAGACCTGGCCGAGCGGGTGAAGCGGCACGGGGCCCTGCGCAGGCAGCCGTTGCAGCCCGCGGCCCGCGAGGAGTACGCGAACCGCTGGACGGCCGCCCAGGAACGCTTCGTCGACTCCCCGCGAGAGGCCGTGGCCGAGGCCGACCGGCTGCTCGGCGAGGTGGCGGGCAGGCGCGGCTTCCCCGACGGCGGCCGGTACGAGGAGCAGATCGACGCCCTCTCGGTGCACCACGGGCACCACGTCCACGGCTACCGGCGCGTGCACCGTGTCGCGCAGGCCGAAGCGGCGGAGAACGGTGCCGGCACGGAGGAGATGCGCAAGGCCATGATCGAGGCCCGCGCCCTGTTCGAGGAGCTGGTGGCCCCGGCGCGGCAGGACGATCCGCGGCATCGCACGGAGGAGGCGCAGACCCCGGAGACCGACTCCCAGCAGCCGGTCTCCGGCAGCCGTTCCCCGCTGCCCTGGGCGTTCAACCGCCGTCAGGTGAAGGGGAGTTGACGAAGATGAACGACAGGACACCGGACCAGGGTCCGGAGCGGACACCGTCGCGTACGACCGGGAAGGACCCGGTGGACCCGGCGTTCCGGGCGGCGGCGGAGGAGGCCGCGGCGGCACGCGCCGGGGAGCCGGAGGGCTCCGTCACCGCGCCCCGGGAGGGCGTGCGTGCCGCCGGCGGTGCGGTGCGCGAAGAGCGCCCGGGCCGGACCGACGCGGTCGGGACACCCCGCGAGGGCGTCGGACCGGCGGGCGTGGGCCGCACGGGCACGGACGGGCGTGGCCGGGGCGGCGACGTCCGTACCCGCGCCGACGAGGACCGCGTCGGCGGGCGTGCCGACGCCCCGGCCCGCGGTGGCGACGGCCTCGGCGGCGACGGCCTCGGTCGCGACGGCATCGGGAAGTCCGGTGACCGGAAGTCCGGTGACCGCACCGCGGGAGCCGAACGCGTCGGCCGCGGCGAGGGTCTCGGCGACCGTGCCCGGACCGCCACCGGTGCCACCGGTGCCAGGGGCGTCACGGGTGCCGCCGAGGGCGGCACGGGGAGCGGGCGCGCCGACGGGCACGGCGGCGGCCGGCCCGCGCAGGACGCCGGACGGCCGGACACCCCGCTGCTGGCGAAGGACGAGAGCGACACGTTCGCGCTGCGTCTGCGGCACGCGCTCGGCGGGTTCGTCGACGGGCCGAGGGACTCCGTGGAGGAGGCCGACCACGTGCTGGAGGAGCTGGCCGGGACGTTCACGGAGGCCGTGACCCGGCGTCGTCGCACCCTGCGCACGGTCCTCCAGCAGGGCGAGGGCAAGGAGGCGGGCGCGGACACCGAACAGCTGCGTCTCGCACTGCGGGACTACCGCGAGATCACCGAGCGGCTCCTGCACCTGTGAGCCGTGTCCCGCACCGTCGTCGGCGATGGTGCGGGGCACGTTCCGCACGGTCGGCCACGGCCGGCCGTGCCACGGGGCCGCGTCCCGGACCATGGTCCGGGACGCGGCCCCGTTCGGACTCCCGCAGCCGGGTTGCCCCTGCCGGCCCGGGCTGCACCCGGGCGGCCGGTCATTCCTCCCGGGCTTCGCGCCACTCGCGCACGACCGCTTCCACGTCGTACGGCTTGAGGCCGAGGGGCGGTCCCGGCGGGGGCTTGAACATGACGTCGCGGATCTTGGTGTTGATGTCCTCGACGATGCGGCGCACGACGCGTTCCGAGGGTGCCGCGGCGGCCGCGGCGAGCGCGTCCTCCGCCTCCTTGCGCAGGGCGAGGGTGGGCGGCAGCACGGACAGCCCCTCGCGGGCCATCTTCTGCTTGATCCACCACAGTTCGTCGTACGACGTGTCGTTCCCGTGCGGCAGCGGCTTGCCCGCGCCCGGGAGCTCCGCGAACTCGCCGCGCGCCTGTGCCTCGCGGATCTGTTTGTCTATCCAGGACTCGAAGCTGACACCGGGTGGCTTTCGCTCGGTCATGGGTCCATTGTGCCGGAGGCCGCACGGCGGGGCGATCGGTCGAATTATCATGCGGCGGCGGCGCGGCGACGGCGCGCCGTGCCCGGACGACGGGACCGGCACAACACGAAGGAGCGCGCGTGCTCGAACTCACCATGGCCTCGGTGTCCGGGGCGGACGCGGGTGCGACGGCCGGGATGCTGATGGCCGACGCGCCGAGCGACCCCGGAGCCGTGTTGCGGGTGGGCCGGGACCGGGCCGTGTGCCGTCTCGCGACTCCCGACGACTGGCTGTTCGTCTCCCGGGTCCATCTGGAGTTCCTGTGCGGCCCGGAGGGCACCTGGCAGGTGACCTGGCTGCGCGGCTCGCACTCCGAGCCGTCCTCCGAGGTGCGGCTGACGCTGGCCGGGCAGCAGGCGCAGACCCTCCCGTACGGGGGGACGGCGAAGCTGCCGGCGGGCGGTTCCGGGGAACTCGTCATCCAGGACCGCGGCGGCCCGCGCACGGTGAACGTGGGCTTCTACCACGAGTCTTGAGGGGTTTCCGGTCCCGGGCGGCGGCCCCGCCGTCCGGGACCGTCAGGCCACCACGCGGGCCAGCGCGAACCCGTCGTACCCCTTGCTGCCCACCGTCTGGATCGCCGTGCCGCTCAACTTCGGGTGCTTGGCGAACAGTTCGAGCGCGGCACGGGTGCCGCGGACGCTCGCGTCGGTGCTGTCCGCGTCCGTGACGGCGCCGCCGCGCACGACGTTGTCGAGGACGATCAGGCTGCCGGGCCGGGTGAGCATGACGGCCCACTCGACGTAGTGCGGGTTGTTCACCTTGTCGGCGTCGATGAAGACGAGGTCGAACGGCTCCGGATGCTCGTCGGCCAGTTTCGGCAGGGACTCCAGGGCGGGGCCCACCCGGACCTCGGCGATCTTTTCGAGGCCGGCGCGGGCGAGGTTGCGGCGGGCGACCTCGGCGTGCGCCGGGTCGTACTCCAGGGTGATCAGCCGGCCGTCGGCGGGCAGGGCGCGGCCCAGCCAGATGGTGCTGTAGCCGCCGAGGGTGCCGATCTCCAGGACGCGGCGGGCGCCCTGGAGCTGGGCGAGGAGGTGGAGCAGCTTGCCCTGGTTCGGCGCGACGTTGATGCGGGGCAGGCCGGCTGCGTCGCTCTCGCGCAGGGCTGCGGCGAGGGCGTCGTCGTGGGGGGCGAGGAGGGTGGCGAAATAGTCGTCGACGTCGTTCCAGAGCTGCGACTCGCTCATGCACCATGCCTTTCGTATGCCTAGTTAGATGCCCTAACTAGTTATGGTGGTGAATGTAGTCGCGGCTCCGGGCACTCGCCAGCCGGTTTTCCGCGGGGCGCGTCGGACGTCAGCCGATCGGCGGCGGAGCGTGCACCGGGGGCGGCGGCAGCACCGGGCGTCGCCGGTGGGCCCGTACGCGCAGCGCGATGACCGTCAGGGCGGCGGCGAGCACCGCGCCGACCGTCAGCAGCCAGGCCGGGACCGGCCCCGCCGTCAACAGCCGGTCGTCGTAGATCACCTGACGGTACGTCGCGTCGGTGGCCGTGCGCCGCAGCCGGTGGTCGCCAAAGATGCGCGAGGGCTGCGGGAACTCCTGGTCGAGGGCGGTGAGGAAGTCGGTGCCGTCGGCCGTGAGCCCGGCCAACGGGCCCGGAAGGGCGGAGATCCGGCCCGCGTACGTGATCCGGGGCGCGTCGCCGCCGATCGACGAGGCCGGCTCCATGCGGTGCGCGGCGAGGACGTACAGGCCAAGGGACTGCGGTGTCCGGGCGAGCCGGGACAGCCGCATCGGGTACACCGGTTCGTCGCTGGCGAAGGTGAGGTGGAGCGGGTCCAGGGTGCCGCCGAGCGGGGCGCCGTCCTGCTCGGGGGCGAGCCGGATCGCCACGTACTCCCAGCCCTGGTCGACGTAGGGCTGGAGCGCTTTGTCGAGCCGTGCGGGGAGCGAGAAGCCGTTCTCGGCGAGCCAGTCGCCGAGGGCGCCGGAGTCGGTGGCGGTCAGGCGGGCCACGTCGAAGGGGCCCAGGCGTTCGCGGCCGACGACGTCCACGGAGGGCGCCGTCGCGCCGGCCCGCGGGGCGTCGGCGGTGTCCCCGTCACCGGCGAAGGGCCAGTCCCCGGAGTCCGGCCAGAAGTGGTGGCGTGTGCGGTGCTCGGGCGCGACGGCGTCGTCGAGCAGGCCGAACAGCTCGCTGTCGCCCAGCTTCACGGTGGCCCGGTGCGGAACCGGCATGATCCACGCGGCCTCGCGGGAGTCCCCGGTGACCGTCAGGCGCATCACGATCTGTTCCTGACGGCCGTCGAAGCGGACCACGGACATCTCGCGGTCCACGGTGACGTGCCGCCGCGCGTCCGGCACCATGGCGCCGCATCCGCAGGCGTACGCCGGTGCCACCAGCGATCCCAGCTGGAGCCCCAGCAGGGCCAGGACGACGACCAGCAGCCGTCCCCGTACGAAACTCGACCGATCCGCGCGCATGTCCCCCGTGGTCCTTCCGTCGTGCCGTCGGAACAGGGACTCAGACGGCGTCGCGGAGGCCGCGGTTCCACGGCGACGGGCGCCGGCGCAGGGCTGTGACCCGGCGTCGGCGCCCGTGGCGGCCAGGTGGTTCGTGCTCCGCGTCAGCGGTCGGCGGGCTCCACGGACGGCGCGGACCCCGGCAGCGGGCGCCCGGCGGACTCCGACATGAACCAGACCGCGACGCCTCCGATCACGGCGGCGGCCATCATGTAGTAGGCGGGCATCATCATGTTCCCGGTCGCCCCGATGAGCGCCGTGACCACCAGCGGGGTGGTGCCGCCGAACATCGACACGGAGATGTTGAAGCCGATGGACAGCGAGCCGTAGCGGACCTTCGTCGGGAAGAGCGCGGGCAGCGCCGCGGGCATCGCGGCGGTGAAGCAGACCAGCAGCAGGCCGAGGGCGGCCATGCCGAGAGCGACCGCGAACAGGCTGCCCTGACGGATCAGCAGCAGCGCGGGGACCGACAGGGCCAGGAACCCGGCACAGCCCGCGAAGATCAACGGGCGGCGGCCGATCCGGTCGGTCAGCGCACCCGCGAAGGGCTGCACGACCATCATCAGCACCATCACACCGAGGACGACGAGCAGACCGTGCGTCTCGTCGTACTTGAGCTCACTGGTCAGGTAGCTCGGCATGTACGACAGCAGCATGTAGTCGGTGACGTTGAAGACCAGGACCAGGCCCATGCACAGCAGCAGCGCACGCCACTGGCCGGCGACCGTCTCGCGCAGCCGCACCTTGGGGCGCGACTTCTCCGCCTTCTCGACCTCGGCGGCGAACGCCGGGGTCTCCTCCAGGCGCATCCGCAGGTAGAGGCCGATGATGCCCATCGGGCCCGCGATCAGGAACGGCACACGCCAGCCCCAGGACAGCAGGGCGTCGTCGGAGAGCAGGGCGGTCATCAGCGTGACCAGGCCCGCACCGCCGATGTAACCGGCCAGCGTGCCGAACTCCAGCCAGCTGCCGAAGAATCCGCGCTTCTTGTCGGGCGCGTACTCGGCGATGAACGTCGAGGCGCCCGCGTACTCGCCGCCGGTCGAGAAGCCCTGGACGAGGCGGGCGGCGAGCAGCAGGATCGGGGCGCCGACGCCGATCGTCGCGTAGGAGGGGATCAGGCCGATCGCGAACGTGCCCGCCGCCATCATGATCATGGTGAGCGCGAGGACCTTCTGGCGGCCGACGCGGTCGCCGAGCGGTCCGAAGACCATGCCGCCGAGCGGGCGGACGAGGAAGGCCGCGGCGAAGGCGCCGAAGGTGGACAGCAGCTGCGCGGTCGGGTTGCCGGACGGGAAGAAGACCTTGCCCAGGGTCACCGCGATGTAGCTGTAGACACCGAAGTCGAACCACTCCATCGCGTTGCCGAGCGCTGCCGCCTTCACGGCGCGCTTGACCAGCGCCGGGTCGGTGACGGTGATCTCCGGGGGAGCGGCAGGCGCGGGGGTGGCGGCGCGCGGCGCGGGGACGGTGGGGGCTACGGGCGTGGCGGTCGGCAAGGGCCTTCCTTCCGTCGGGGACAGGGACACGGTTCGCGGGGTGGCGGACCCGGGCCCACCGGAGGCGGACCCGGGGCGCCGGGCGGACCGCGGCCCGCCGGGCGGCGGGGCTCGGCCACCCGGGGCGGACCGGGCCCGCTCGGAAGCAGGCCGAAAAGCGACCATAGGGGCACTCCGTGCCATTACGTGGAGTGGCCGGCCTGCCGCGCAGTGCACATAAATGCCGCGTGCGCAGGGGCGACGGAGAGATCGACAAGTGCTTTCGGGGCCGCCGCCTGTGACCTTTGTCGCGGGCCGGGGAGGGAACCGGCCCGCCCGCGCACGGTCGTCTTCCGGACAAAAGGGCGGAGGCCGTCAGGTGAAGCGGGGGTTGCCTGCGTCTCTCGACGGGGGCGGTGCGAGCCTCATAGGGTCCCGAAAGGGACAGATGTACGAGACATACAGGAACACGCGGGACGGATGGGGCGGGAGGGCCGACGGAGCGTGGGGAACGCGGAGCGCGGCGGACGAGCAGGCAATGCCATCGGGGCGGGAGTCGTCGGGACGACGGGAGAGAGACTGCGCGCCGCCCGTGTCGGGCTGTGGCTGATCGCCACGGTCCTGGCGGTGCGGCAGATGGCCGCGGTCCTCAGCGCCCCCAGCACGGACCGGCTGACGGACCTGGAGACCTGGGTCGGACCCGACGGCGTCCTGCACGTGAAGGGCTCCCTGTACGACTCGACGCAGTTCACCGGCACCCCCTTCGCGGGACTCGTCCTCAAACCCCTCACGCGCGCGGCCGAGCAGGCCCTCGGCTGGGGCTGGACCTTCGGCACACTGCTGCTGGTCGTCGCGCTCGGCGTGGTCGCCGCACGCGCCCTGCCGCAGCCGGTGAGCCGCCGCACCTCGCTGCTCGCCGCGCCGGTCGCGATCAGCCTGCTGATGCTGTCGCTGCCCGTCCGCAACGCCCTCTACCTGGGCCAGACCAGCATCATCCCGGTGCTGCTCGTCCTGCTCGGCTGCTTCGCCGTACGCGGGGAGCGCGCCGCCGGCGCCATGATCGGTCTCGCCGCGGCCCTCCAGCCGACCGTCCTGCTCTTCGCGCCGCTGCTCTGGTTCACCGGCCGCCGCCGCGCAGCCGCGTCCACCGGGTTCACCTTCGGCGGCATCACCCTGCTCGCCTGGGCGGCGCTGCCGCACGACTCGAACACGTACTGGGTGCACCACTTCGCGGGCGTCGGACTCGGGCAGGAAGCGGACGACCTCACCAACCAGTCCCTGCACGGCGCGCTGCTGCGGCTCGGGCTGAGCGGCCCGCCGGAGATCGGACTGTTCCTCTTCTTCGGGGCGGCCGTCGCCGTCCTCGGACTGCGCCGCGCCGTGCGCTACGCGAGGGACGGCCAGCTGCTGCTCGCCGTGGCGGTCACCGGCTGCGTCGCCGTCGCCGTGTCGCCCACCAGCTGGCAGCACCAGCTGCTGTGGGTGCTGCCGGCGGTGGTCGGCCGGGTCGGCAGGAAGACCTCGGACCGCTACATGTGGCCCGTCGCCGTGGTCCTCGTCATGACGCTGCCCGCGAAGATGATGCTGCCGAACATGACGTCGCTCTACCCGCTGCGCGACAACGTGGTGCTGCTCGCCGCGCTCGCCGCGGCCACCGTCGTCCCGTTCCTGTCGCGCACCTCGGAGCACTACCGGGCACCGGTGCCCACCGACTACGCGCGGCCCGTGCCCACCCGCTTCGGGCGGGTGCCGCTGCTGCCGTTCCCCGGCCGGGTCCTGACCCGCCCGAACCTGCTCCTCGAACTGCTCCTGATCCGCGTCGGCTACTCCGCCTACCAGCAGGTCCGGCTCGCCGCGACCGGCGGCACCAACTCGGGCGGCCGGGCCACCGCGGAGCACCACGGCGACCAGATACTGGCCATCGAGCGGTTCCTGCACATCGACATCGAGCACTGGGCCAACCACGCGGTGGTCGAGGTCGGCTTCCTGCGGGACTTCTTCGACTTCTACTACGAGTCGTTCCACTTCGTCGTCCCGCTCACCGTCCTCGGTGTCCTCTACGCCCGCCGGCCCGCCGACTACCGCTGGGCGCGCTCGGCCCTCGGCCTCGCCACCCTGCTCGCCCTCGTCGGCTTCTGGCTCTACCCGCTCGCCCCGCCGCGCCTGATGCCGGGCCTCGGCGTCATCGACACGGTGCACGGCGTGCAGGACTTCTCGCAGCCGGACTACGGCACGCTGACCGCGCTCACCAACCAGTACGCGGCGATGCCCTCGCTGCACTTCGGCTGGTCCCTGTGGTGCGGGCTCGTCATCGCGATCCTGGCGCCCAAGTGGTGGATGAAGGCACTGGGCCTGCTGCACCCGCTCTGCACGGTCTCCGCGATCGTGGCGACCGGCAACCACTGGGTGCTGGACGCGGCGGGCGGCGCGGCCGTCGTCGCGGCGGGCTTCGGCCTGACCTACCTGCTCCAGGGGCCCCGGACGCCGGGCAAACCCGTGGAGGTCAGCACGAAGGAGCCCGCACCGGCGAGGGACCGTACTCCGAACTGATCCGGTACTCGCCCGGCTCGGACACCGTCAGCCGCGTGAACTCGCCCTCCTTCGCCAGGCAGCCGCCCTCGGCGCGCAGCCAGGGCGAGTACGCGATCCGCACGGTGACCGGGCCGGGCCTCGGTATCCGTATCTCGACGTCGGCGCCGGAGCTGCGCAGCACCGAGGCGGGGGACGACACCAGCGGCACCGCGTCGCGCACCCGGAACACCCGCCAGTGCGCGTCGCTCCACACCGGCTCCAGCCACGCGGGCCGTTCACGCACCAGGCGCGCCTCGTCCCGCGCGTACCCGTCCGGCGTGCCCGAGGACAGCACGACGTAGCCGACCGCCCACCGGTCCAGCCAGGCCCGGTAGGACGCCTCGGAGAAGGTGCCGTCGTAGAAGAGCCGCCCGCGCTCCATGTCCAGCTGGCGGTTCCAGCCGCGGGCCAGGTTCACGTGCGGGGCGAACACGGTGGCCTCGCGGTGGTTGCGGGCCGGCACCGCCTCGACCCGCCCGCGGTCGGCGCCCAGCCGCTCCAGCGCCCCGATCACGCCCTGTGTGTCGGCGGCCCAGGCGGGGACCGCCGTCGAGACCACCAGGTCGTCGGCGGTCTTCTTGCCGACCCAGGCGACGGAGAACACCAGCGCCGCGACCAGCAGGGCGCGCCGCAGCCTCTTCGGCCGGGAGACGGCGAGCAGCGCGGCCAGCAGCACGGCGGGTGCGAACAGTTCCGCGAACCGCTCGACGTTCGTGCCGACCGGCGAGGCGACCAGGTACGTGAGGACGGTGCCGGCCGCGTAGACGACACCGCTCCACCGGGCCGCCCGCCAGCCGCGCGGTGCCAGCGCGGCCACCGCGAGCCCGAGGAGCACGGGCGGCCAGACGCGGGCCGGCGGCATCAACTGCTCGCCGGTGAAGGGGAACAGCACGGTGGTCGCCCCGACCACGGCGCACGGCGGCAGCAGCAGGACGCAGGCCCGCACCCGGTCGCGTTCCGCGAGGTACGCGGCTCCCGGCACCGCCAGGAAGAGACCGGCCACCGGGCTCGCGGCCGTCGCGAGAGCCGCGTACCCGGCCGCGAGCGGCCCGCGCCGCTCGCCGGTCAGCAGCACGCAGGCCGCGAGCCCGAAGGCGACGCCGAGGGCGAAGGTCGTCCGCCCCGACGCGACGTTGCACCACAGCGCGAGCGAGGCGAGCAGGGCCGGACCCGCCGGCCGCCGGACGCCCGCGCGTCCGATCAGCACGGCGGCCAGCCAGGACGCGGCCAGGCCTGAGGCCACGGTCACCGTGCGCACACCGAGCACGGCCATCAGGTACGGGGACATCAGGCTGTAGTCGGCGGTGTGCATCCCGCCGTACCAGAACAGGTTGTACGCCGATCCGCCGTGCCGGGCGGCGAATCCGGCCCAGGCCTCCTGGGCCGCCAGATCGCCGCCGCCGGTGGCGAGGAACACCCACCACACCGCGTACAGCGGGAGCGTGGGCACGGTGGCCAGCAACGGCAGCCGGTGGCGGCGCCCGAACGCCCGGACGGGCCGTCCTCGGCGCCCGGTCGCCCGGTCCGGCCGGACGGGGATCAGGGCGGTCGGTTCGGCAGGGACCACGGCTCGGCGTTTCCGTTCGAAGTCTTCGAAGGTGTGGGTGTGCTGTGCCACGTGGGAGGACGCGAAACGGACCGGACGCGTTCATCGGGGCCGCACAGGAAGCCGTTCCCCGCGGCCGGGTGCCCGGCTCAGGGGGCGGAGCACTCGAACCACACGGTCTTGCCGCCGCCCGGCTCGGGATCCACCCCCCACTTGTCGACCACCGCGTCGAGCAGGACGAGCCCGCGGCCGCTCTCCGCCTCCGGCCGCAACCCGGTCCGGGCGGCGGGCAGTTGCGGGTGACCGTCGGTGACCTCCCCCCGCACGCCCGCCGCCAGCCGCAGCAACACCACCACGCAACGGCGGTCGGGGACATGGCGGACGACGTTGGCGAGCAGCTCCGTGAGCGCCAGCTCCACGGCGTCCGCCGCCTCGGCCAGTTCCCATTCCTCCAGGCACGAGCGGGCGATCCGGCGGATGTGCCGGGCCGAGTGCCCGCCCGCGGTGAGGCGGATGCGGTACTGGGCGGGACGGGGGCCCAGCAGCGTGGGGGGAAAGTATTCGTTCACCCTTCGAGGCTGGCCCCGCCCGACTACTCTGGGCTACCGAACGGATGCAACTGGTACCGCTGTTGGCCGAGCCGTACGAGAAGGGGCCGTGCGTGACCCACATCAGCGCCCTCGACCCGGGTGCCTCGCCGCTCGACTACTACGGCTTCGAACTGCGCCGCCACCGCGAGGCCGCCGGGCTCACGCAGAAGCAGCTCGGGGACATCGTCAACTACACCGGTTCGCTGGTCGGCCAGATCGAGACGGCCCGCAAACTGCCCACGCCCGAGTTCAGCGAACGGGTGGACGCGGCGCTGGGGACGGGCGGGTTGTTGTCGCGGTTGGTGGGGCTGGTGTTGCGGAGTCAGCTTCCGGGGTGGTTCCAGCAGGTGGCGGAGTTGCAGGCCCGTGCTGCGGAGATCTACTCCTTCGAGACGCAGATGGTGCACGGGCTCCTGCAGACCCCTGCCTACGCACGAGCCGTCCTCGGTACGTTGAACCAGGCTGACCTTGATGACCGTACTGCTGTCCGGCTGGCCAGGCAGGGCATCTTGGACAAGGGGGAACCGCCTGTCTTTTGGGCGGTATTCAGCGAAGCCGCGCTGCTCTTGGAGATCGGTGGTCCGAAGACCATGCGAGAGCAACTGATGCATCTGTTGTCCTTTGAGGGCAACCCTCGCGTCAATGTCCAGGTGTTGCCGCTTTCGGGAGGAGCCCATGCGGGGTTGCAGGGGTCGTTCGACCTCTATCGCTTCGCCGGTGATCCCTCCATCGTCTATACGGAGGGCTACGGAAGCGGGCACCCCACCGCCAATCCGGACACCGTCAAGGACTGCTCGCTCCGTTACGATCATCTGCAGGCCGCCGCGCTGTCGCTGAGGGACTCGGCGAGGTTGATCCGGCGCACGATGGAGGAACGCTATGGCGAACAAAGCGCTCGCGACGGGGCTCCAGTGGCGTAAGTCCAGTTACAGCGGGGACCAGGGGGGAAACTGCGTCGAATGCGCGCCTATGGGCTCCCTCGTCTGGCGCACAGCCTCGTACAGCAGCGACCAGGGCGGCGACTGCGTCGAGGTCGCCGAGACCCCCCACGCCACCGTCGCCGTACGCGACTCGAAGAACCCGGCGGGCCCGGCACTCGCCTTCGGGCCCGCCGCGTTCACCGGATTCGTCGCCTGGGCGGCTACAGCCGCTGGATGATCGTCCCGGTGGCCAGTCCGCCGCCGGCGCACATCGTGATCAGCGCGAACTCCTTGTCCGTACGCTCCAGTTCGTGGAGCGCGGTGGTGATCAGGCGGGCCCCGGTGGCCCCCACCGGGTGTCCCAGCGCGATCGCGCCGCCGTTGACGTTGACCTTCTCCAGGTCCTGCTCGAAGACCTGGGCCCAGCTCAGCACCACGGACGCGAAGGCCTCGTTGATCTCGACGAGGTCGATGTCCTTCAGGGACATCCCCGCCTTGCCCAGTACCGCGCGCGTCGCGTCGATCGGGCCGTCGAGGTGGAAGTGCGGGTCGGAGCCCACGAGTGCCTGGGCGACGATCCGGGCCCGCGGCTTCAGCTTCAGTGCGCGCGCCATCCGCTTCGACGCCCACAGGATGGCGGCGGCGCCGTCGGAGATCTGCGAGGAGTTGCCCGCCGTGTGGACCGCGGTCGGCATCACCGGTTTCAGGCGGGCCAGCGCGTCCATGGAGGTGTCCCGCAGTCCCTCGTCCCGGTCGACGAGGCGCCACATGCCCTGTCCGGCCCGCTGCTCCTCCTCGGTGGTCGGCACCTGGACGGCGAACGTCTCACGCTTGAAGCGCTCCTCGGACCAGGCGATCGCCGCCCGCTCCTGCGAGATGAGACCGAGCGAGTCGACGTTCTCGCGGGTCAGGCCGCGGTGGCGGGCGATGCGCTCCGCCGCCTCGAACTGGTTGGGCAGGTCCACGTTCCACTCGTCGGGGAACGGCTTGCCCGGACCGTGCTTGGAGCCGGAGCCCAGCGGCACCCGCGACATCGCCTCGACACCGCAGCTGATGCCGACGTCGATGACGCCCGCCGCGACCATGTTGGCCACCATGTGCGAGGCCTGCTGCGAGGAGCCGCACTGGCAGTCGACCGTCGTCGCCGCCGTCTCGTAGGGCAGGCCCATCGTCAGCCATGCCGTGCGGGCGGGGTTCATCGACTGTTCGCCGGCGTGCGTCACCGTGCCACCGACGATCTGTTCGACGCAGTCGGCGTGGATGCCGGTGCGGCCCAGGAGCTCCCGGTAGGTCTCGCCCAGGAGATAGGCGGGGTGCAGATTGGCGAGCGCGCCGCCGCGCTTGCCGATGGGGGTGCGTACAGCTTCGACGATCACGGGTTCGGCGGCCATTGGGGGTGGGTCCTCTCCTCCGTTACCCGCGCGGCGCGGGCGTCCCGGCCCACCCGCCACGCAGAACTAGTACGCGTTCTAGTTCTGTGTGCAGTCTGCTGACATCGCGTCCACCACCGCAAGGGTCGTGCAGCCTCGGAAGTCGCGATCTGCACGAATTCCGCACGCAATTGGGGATGCCGCGCCTCTTGCGAGTTGTGGAACCCGTTACTACCTTCACGGCAATTCCTGATGGACCGTCAGATGGCTGGAGTGAGTTGCCGATGCCCTGTCCAGCGCTCCCCGACGGGTTCGACTTCACCGACCCCGATCTGCTGCGCGACCGTGTGCCCCTGCCGGAGTTCGCCGAACTGCGCCGCGTCGAACCGGTCCACTGGGTGGCCCAGCCGTCCAATCTCGCCGGTTTCCAGGACGAGGGCTACTGGGCCGTCACCCGGCACGCGGACGTCAAGTACGTCTCCACCCACCCGGAGATCTTCTCCTCCACCGTCAACACGGCCATCATCCGGTTCAACGAGCACATCGAGCGCGACGCCATCGACGCCCAGCGGCTCATCCTGCTCAACATGGACCCGCCCGAGCACACCCGCGTCCGGCAGATCGTGCAGCGCGTCTTCACCCCGCGCGCCATCCGCGCGCTGGAGGACACCCTGCGCACCCGCGCCCGCGCGATCGTCGAGACCGCCCGCGCCCGGTCCGGCTCGTTCGACTTCGTCACCGAGGTCGCCTGCGAACTGCCCCTCCAGGCGATAGCCGAGCTGATCGGCGTCCCACAGGACGACCGCGCCAAGATCTTCGACTGGTCCAACAAGATGATCGCGTACGACGACCCGGAGTACGCCATCACCGAGGAGGTCGGCGCCGAGTCGGCCACCGAACTCATCGCCTACGCCATGAACATGGCCGCCGACCGCAAGCAGTGCCCGGCCAAGGACATCGTCACCACGCTCGTCGCCGCCGAGGACGAGGGCAACCTCGCCTCCGACGAGTTCGGCTTCTTCGTGCTGATGCTCTCCGTCGCCGGGAACGAGACCACCCGCAACGCCATCACCCACGGCATGCACGCCTTCCTCACCCACCCCGGGCAGTGGGAGCTGTACAAGAGGGAGCGCCCGGCCACGGCCGCCGAGGAGATCGTCCGCTGGGCCACCCCCGTCGTCTCCTTCCAGCGCACCGCCACCCAGGACACCGAACTCGGCGGCAAGCAGATCAAGAAGGGCGACCGCGTCGGCATCTTCTACTCCTCCGCCAACCACGACCCCGACGTCTTCGACCACCCGGACGTCTTCGACGTCACCCGCGACCCCAACCCGCACCTCGGCTTCGGCGGAGGCGGCCCGCACTACTGCCTGGGCAAGTCCCTGGCCGTCCTGGAGATCGACCTCATCTTCAACGCCATCGCCGACGCCATGCCCGACCTCCGGCTCACCGGCGACCCGCGCCGGCTGCGCTCCGCCTGGATCAACGGCGTCAAGGAACTCCAGGTCAGCCACCGCTGAGCGACGCGGTCACACGCTCGGGCCGACGGACTCCCGGTGCCGTCGGCCCGTCCCGCGGGAGGCAGGGGCATCCCCCCTACGCCCCGCCCCTGCCTCCCGCGGGGCGCCGACGCGGGCGTGTCCCGTCCGCCGTCACTCGCGGCCCGACGCCGTCACCGCGAGCACCCCGGACAGCAGCGCCGCGACCAGCAGCGGCAGACCCAGGCCGTGATGCAGCACCAGCCACGCGCCGAGCACCGCGCCCGCCAGCATCGCGACGACCGAGGCCGTACGGCGGGGGGAACGGCTGCCCTGCCCGCCGCCCAGCCGCGAGTCGGCGGCCAGGCCCGTGAGCGTCATCGTCAGCACGGTGGTCGTCAGATCCGGCACGCCCAGCTTGCGGACGGTCGCGTTGCGCAGGCCCATCGCGAAGGCCGTCACGGCGATCAGCGTGTACACGGTGCCCGTCCTGCCGGGTGCGAGGTGGGCCGCCAGTGCCGTCGCGCCGACCAGGAGCGCCTCCGCGCAGAGGATGATCCGCACCCAGGTGCGGCGGGAGCCCGTGCCCAGCCGCCGTCCGGAGCGCCCGCCCGCCGCCGCCCCCACCAGGAACGACCCCAGGGACACCAGCGAGTGCGTGGTGGAGAAGCCCGGCGCGCCCGCGGCGGCGAAGCCGAGGACCACCACATTGCCGGTCATGTTCGCCGTGAAGACGTGGCCGAGTCCCAGATAGCTCACCGCGTCGACGATCCCGCTGACGACCGTGAGCCCCAGCAGCACCCCCACCAGCCGCAGTCCGCGCTCCTCCCGGTCGTGCGGCTTCTCCGTCTCCGTGGGCATCGGGCCTCCGGTCAGCGGGACAGGCGTGGTGGAACCAGGTCCACCACGAACGCGGGGGATCGCCGGATGTCGACGCCCGGCGCGCGTCCGTGGCGTCGACCCCATGAGCGATAACACGCGCGGGAACGCCAGATCCACACGAACACGCCGCCATCGGCGCACCGGCGGGCGATCGCCCGCCCGTGCGGCACCGCTGCTCCGTCGGCGGCCGGGGTCCGCGGGGCCGCCGGAGGTGGTGACGGCATGGCGAAGGCGGCGGCCCCGGGGATCGGGGACCGCCGCCTTCGCGTACGCGGGTGAGGCTCGGGCTGATCAGTACCAGCCGTTGGCCTGCCAGAAGCTCCAGGCGCCCACGGGGCTGCCGTAGCGGGAGTTCATGTAGTCCAGACCCCACTTGATCTGGGTCTTGGGGTTGGTCTTCCAGTCGGCGCCGGCGGACGCCATCTTCGAGCCGGGCAGGGCCTGGACCAGGCCGTACGCGCCGGAGGACGCGTTCGTGGCGCCGGCGTTCCAGCCGCTCTCGTGCTCGACGATCTTGCTGAAGGCGTTGAACTGCGCGGCGTCCGGGATCATCTGGTGCGCGATCGACCGAGCCGAGGAGGCGGAGGTGGGCGCGGCGGCCTGGGCGGGGGCCGCGGCCAGCACCATGCCGGTCGTGGCGGCGGCCACGGCGGCACCGGCGAGGGCCTTCTTCGGGGAGGCAACGGCACGGCGGATGAAGGAGACGGACACGGAGAACCTTTTTCTTCGGGGACATGGGGTCGCACGCTGTCCGTTGCCACGCGGTGCGCAGGTCCGGCATGCGTCGGCGCCGCGGCCCGGGTGGGCTCGTCGGCGCCTGGCGACGACTCCAGAGAAACAGGCTCGAAGCGTGTCCGCAATGACCCCTTTTACTAGTGGTGGTCGCATCCACGAAGAAAGTCCTTCGTGTGACCTGGCTCTCAAACCGCAGGTCAGGGCCCCTAATGACGTGGGCATGGCGTCCCTTTTGTCCTACTAACTCCGGTAGGATGTGACTTAGGCCCTGTGGGGTGCCTCACCCCGGAACTGGCACACGGTGCGCGACCGCCCGCACCCCGTCACCGGGCGGTGTGACCTGGGCCGCATCTCAGCGGGGTTCGAATGTGACCGGCGCCTCGAACGCGGCCCGGCGCGTGGCCCTGCGCAGCGCCCTGAGGAGCGTCGCGCCGAGCGTGAGGGTCAGGACGACCGTGACGACCGCCCGGCCCAGGTCCCAGCCGAGGGACGTGGCCAGGCAGTACGCCAGGAACCGGGCCAGGTTCCCGGGCAGGCCGCGGTCCGGGTCGTAGGCGATGTCCGAGCCCAGCGCGTCCATGAAGGGCCACCCGGCCAGATTCATGACCGTGCCGTACGCGAACGCGGCCAGGAACCCGTACGCCGCGAGCATCGCCAGCTCCGTACGTCCCCGCAGCCGGTCGGGGCCCGGCAGCAGGCCCGCGCCCATCGTGAACCAGCCCATCGACAGCATCTGGAACGGCATCCACGGGCCGACCCCGCCCGTGAGCAGCGCCGACGCGAACATCGTCACGGAGCCGAGCACGAACCCGAACCCCGGGCCGAGCACCCGCCCGCTCAGCACCATCAGGAAGAACATCGGCTCGACACCCGCGGTGCCCGCCCCGACCGGGCGCAGGGCCGCACCCGTCGCCGCCAGCACGCCGAGCATCGCCACGGCCTTCGGCCCGAGCCCCGACTCCGAGATCGTCGCGGCCACCACGGCGACCAGCAGCACCAGCAGCCCCGCGAACAGCCAGGGTGCGTCCTGCGCGTGCGCGCCGACCTGCGAACCGGGGCCCGCGATCAGCGGCCAGAGGAATCCGGCGGCACCGGTGGCGCTCACCAGGACGAGCGCTGCCACCGAGCGGGGCCCGAGGCGCACGGCCCGCGCCTGGCGCTGGAGCGGAGCGGGACGGGGAGCGGCGGGTCCGGTCACGACAGGGCCTCCCGGACCTGGGCGACGGTGAGCCAGGGCAGCGGGGCGAGCACCTTGCCGACCTGCGGCGCGAACGACGGCGAGGCCACGACGACCTCCGCGGTGGGGCCGTCCGCGACGACCTCGCCGTCCGCCAGGATGACGACACGGTGGGCGAGCTCCGCGGCCAGCTCCACGTCGTGCGTGGCCAGCACGATGGCGTGCCCCTCGGCCGCCAGGCCGCGCAGCACCGTCACCAGCCGGGCCTTCGCCGCGTAGTCCAGGCCGCGGGTCGGCTCGTCGAGGAGCAGCAGTGGAGGACGCGCCGTCAGGACGACGGCCAGCGCGAGCGCCAGCCGCTGCCCCTCCGACAGATCCCGGGGATGCGTGTCGTCCCCGATGCCCGGCAGCAGCTCCGACACCAGCGCCCGGCAGGTCCCGGCCGTGGCCCCGGCGTCGTCGTCGGCCGCGGCGCACTCGGCGGCCACCGTGTCCGCGTACAGCAGGTCCCTCGGCTCCTGAGGCACGAGACCCACCCGCCGTACGAGGTCGCGGGGCGCCGTGCGGTGCGGCACCGCCCCGCCGACCAGGACTGAACCGGCCGCGGGCGCGACGAGCCCGACCAGCGCCCCGAGCAGCGTGGACTTTCCCGCGCCGTTCCGGCCCATCAGGGCGATCGTCTCGCCGGGCGCGGCGGTCAGGCCGACCCGGCGCAGCGCCTCGATGCGACCGCGCCGCACGGCCAGCGACTCCACGACGGCCGGCCGATCCCCCGGAGACGCCGCCGGGGCGCCGGGGGCGCCGCGGCGCAGCAGCCGTGCCAGCGCGGAGACGGGCCGCACGCCCTGCGGCCCCGCCTCCCGCCGTCGTTGCGCTCCGGCCCTCCGGCCGGTCTCGTCGCGCCGTGCCGTCACGTCCGCCCGTCCGGCCTCGTCCTGCTGTGCCGTACCGCCCCGCCGTGCCGACCCGTCTCGCTGTGCCGGCGCACGCAGCTGTGCCGGGCCTGCGGCGCCCGGCGCCCGTGCGAGCCGCTCGCGCAGGTCCCCCGCGCTGCGCCGGGCGTCGCGGACCGTCAGCGGGAGCGGGGACCAGCCGGCCAGCCGGCCGAGCTCCACCACCGGCGGACACACCGGGGACACCGCCATCACCTCCGCGGGGGTGCCGAGGACCGGCGCCGCGCCCGGGGAGGGAAGGAGGACGAGCCGGTCCGCGTACTGCACGACGCGCTCCAGCCGGTGCTCGGCCATGAGCACCGTCGTACCGAGGTCGTGCACCAGGCGCTGGAGCACCGCGAGGACCTCCTCGGCGGCGGCCGGGTCCAGCGCCGACGTGGGTTCGTCGAGGACCAGGACGCTCGGGTGCGGGGTGAGGACCGAGCCGATGGCCACGCGTTGCTGCTGGCCGCCCGACAGGGTCGAGATCGGCCGGTCGCGCAGATCCGTCAGGGACAGCAGGTCGAGGGTCTCCTCCACCCGGCGGCGCATCACGTTCGGGGCGAGCCCCAGCGACTCCATGCCGTAGGCGAGTTCGTCCTCCACCGTGTCCGTCACGAAGTGGGACAGCGGGTCCTGGCCCACCGTGCCCACCACGTCCGCGAGTTCGCGTGGCTTGTGCGTGCGGGTGTCCCGCCCGGCGACGGTGACCCGGCCGCGCAGCGTGCCGCCCGTGAAGTGCGGGACGAGCCCGCTCACCGCGCCGAGCACCGTCGACTTGCCGACCCCGGACGGGCCCACCAGCAGCACCAGCTCACCCTCCGGCACCTCGAAGTCCACACCGCGCACGGTGGGCCCGGCCGCCCTCTCGTAGGTCACCGAGACGTCCTCGAAACGGATCATGGGGCTTCCTTGGGGATCGGAGCGACGAACGCGGGGAGAAGACCGAGCAGTACGGCCGCCGCCGGCCACAGCGGGAGGGCGGGGGCCACGAGCGGGACGACACCGGGACGCAGGGCCGCCGGATCGTACGAGGCCGCGGCGGTCATCAGCGCGGCCACCGCCACGCCCGAGCCCGCGACCAGCCAGGCCCGCACACCCCACTCGTCCGGCCGGTACCGGGTGCGTGGCGTGCGGCGTCCGCCCAGCCACAGCCCGCCGAGCGCGGCGGCAAGACCGGCCGCGAGGACCGGCAGGCCGTAGGTTCCCCCCTCGGCGGTCAGCAGACCGTACGTGCCCGCGCACACCCCGAGCAGACCGCCCAGCGTGAGCACGGCCGTGGTGCGGCGGACGCCGGACGGCACCCGCGCCGTGCGCCCGTAACCGCGTGCGTCCATGGCCGCCGCGAGAGCCACCGAACGCTCCAGCGCGCCCTCCAGGACCGGCAGTCCGACGTGCAGCAGACCGCGCAGACCGCGGTCGGCGCGGCCGCGCAGCCGCCGGGCCGCACGCAGCCGCTGTGCGTCCGCGATCAGGTTCGGCGCGAAGGTCAGCGCCACGACCACCGCCACACCCGTCTCGTACAGCGCCCCCGGCAGCGACTTCAGCAGCCGTGCGGGGTTGGCGAGCGCGTTCGCGGCACCCACGCAGATGAGCAGCGTGGCCAGCTTCAGACCGTCGTACAGCGCGAACACCAGCCCCTCCGCGGTGACCCGGCCGCCGATGCGGACGCCCTGCGCCCAGTCGGGCAGCGGTACTTCGGGGAGCGTGACGACGAGGTGCGTGCCGGGGATCGGCGAACCGAGGAACACGGCGAAGGCGAGCCGGATCCCGAGGACCGCCATCGCCAGCTTCACGAACGCGCCGTACGAACGGGCCCAGGGCGCCGAGGTGCGCCGGGCCGCGACGACGTATCCGGTCGTGCCGACGAGCAGGGCCAGCAGGAGAGGGTTGGTGGTGCGGGACGCCGCGGTGCCGAGCCCCAGGGCCCAGACCCACCAGGCCCCCGGATGCAGGGCGTTGGCGCGGTTCGCCTCCGGCGCGACGCCGCGGGGGCGCCGCGGGCCTCGGCCGGCGGTGGCGTCCGGCGTCGGTCCCCGCCCGTCACCGGGCTCCCGGCCCCGTTCGAACAGGGCCGACCAGCGCCCGGCCGGACGGCCGTCCGCGGCGGGCACCGCCGTCTCCTCGGTGTCGTTCCTCGTCATCTCGCCCGCTCAGCCCCGGCGTCGGCGCGCCTGCCAGACGGCCGCGCCGGCCAGGACCGCCACGGCACCCGCTCCCGCCAGCAGGCCCACCGACGGGCCGTCGTCCGACGGCTCGGAGCGGTCATCGGACCGGGCGGAACCGGCCCCGCCCCGCGCCGAGACCTGCTCGCCGCAGCCGGTGCGGGGGTAGCCGGAGATGGCGCACAGGAGGGCGTCGCCGCCGTAGCGCAGCGGCTTGGCGACCGACGCGAGGGCCTCCGCGGTCGTCGCGTCCGGGGCGACCCGGGCGCAGGCCGTGCGCGGCGCCGGCGGCGTCTCGCCCGACGGCGCGTCGGCGGGCACACCGAAGTCGACGACGAGCGCCACCCGCTTCCTGCCGGACTGCGCGGCCGTGGTTGCGCAGACGGACGCGAAGTCCTTGTCGCCGCGCGGCCGCACGGCGTTCTTCGAGTCCTCGCTCACCGCGAAGCGGAACCCCACGACATCACCGTCGGACGGCCGCGCGGTCGACGGCCCCTGCGTGGCGTACGCCCACTTCCCGCCGGTCAGCTCCCAGAAGGACCAGTAGCGGTAACCGACGGCCTGCGCCGGCGAGGTGCCGCCGAGCACCAAGGACAGCAGGGCCAGGCCGAGGGCCAGTACCGGCGCGGACGTCCGACGGCGTATCACAGCTGCTGCTTCTTGTTGCGGCCGCTGAGCAGGAAGCCGATGCCGATGCCGGCGACGAGGCCGACGCCGACGATCCACCACACGCCGAGACCCTTGTCGTCGTCCTTCTTCTCGTCCGCGGCGTCCGGGCGGCCGGCCGCGGACGCCGCCGGGCCGGTCCTGCCGAGCTGCGCGACGAGGTCCTGGCCGCCGAAGTGACGCGGGTCGGTGCCGGTGGCGTGCGCGGCGAAGATCAGCTGCGCGTACGCGGCGGGACCGGCCTTCGCCGCCCAGGCGCCGGACTCCTTCTCCAGCCAGGCGAGCGGCTCCTTCGTGTCCGCGGTCCGGCCCGCGGCGGCGAGCGCGACGACGGCGTCGGCGGTGTTGCCGTAGTCCGGCTGGTCCTTCGCGCCCGGCATCGCGGACAGCAGGTAGGGCTTGGCGTCCAGGCTTCCCGCGAGGTAGGACGCGCCGTTGGCGGCGGCCCCCTGCGGCGTCAGCCCGCCGGCGTCGCGGCAGGTGTCACCGCCGGAGGCCTTGCCCGCCGTCGTCACGAAGCCCTTGCCGAGCGATCCGACCACGCCCGCCGCCGAGGCGTCGGCGTTCGCCGCCAGCTTCCCCTTCTTGTCCGGCTGGAAGGCGAAGGCACCGCCGCCGTCCTCGCCGCACGGAACAGAAAGCTTCACCAGGGCGTCGTAGGGCGACCTGCCGTCCTTCACCACGTCGCCGGGGTGCTGCCCGGCCGCCGTGAGCGCGCCGATCACCACGGACGTCGAGTTGGCGTCGCTCGCGCCGCCCGCGGTGTAGCCCCAGCCGCCGTCCTTGTTCTGCACGGACTTCAGCCAGCCGACCGCCTTGCCCAGCTCGCCGTCGTGTCCGCCGAGCGCGGCGAGCGCCTGCACGGCGGCGGCCGTGTTGTTCGTGTCGACCATCGTCTTGGCGTCGCACTTCGCGCTCGCGTCGGCGCGGTACGGCGCGAACGCGCCCGTCGCGCACTGCTGCCCGGTCAGCCACTTGACCGCCTTCGCGGCCGGCTCGACGCCCGCGGTGTGCTGCGCGAGCAGCGCGAGCGACTGCCGCCACACCCCGTCGTACGTGGGGTCGGTGGAACCGAAGAGGCCGGACGGGACGGCCGGTGAAGGAGAAGGGGACGCGTCGGCGGCGAAGGCGGCCGGTGCGAAGGCCGCGCCGATCACGGCGGATGCGGCCAGTACCGCTGCGCTGCGGCGAACAATCATGACTCTCCCTGCGGGGAGCCGGGCAGCACCGGGCACGCTGAAGCATCCGGGCGGCTCCGGCCCCGTATGCCTCGACGGTGCCGGCCACCGGCGGGCTGCCGGTGGCACGAGCCGGTCACGTCCCGGGCGAGGCGATCCGGCTCACCGCCCTCGGGCGGTTCACGGTTGCGGGTCAGCGCCGGAATTGCACCGGCTTCCCCCCGTACGGGTGTGATGACGACGCGCTCACTCTACCGGCCCGTAGCAAGAGCCTGAGGGGCGCCTGTGACGGGCGCCGCCGGGGCCGCTAGGTTCGGCCCCATGCGAACGGGGAGACTGCTCGGCTCGGGGCGCTCGGCGGACGTCTACGAGGTCGACGAGGCCTGGGTGCTGCGCCGCGACCGGGAGGGCTGGGGCGACGCCACGGCCGAGGCCGCGGTGATGCAGCACGTGCACACGCACGGCTATCCGGTGCCCGCGATCCGCGCGGCGACCCGGACCGACCTCGTCATGGAGCGGCTGACCGGGCCGACCATGCTGGGGGCGTTCGGCGAGGGACTGCTGTCCCCCGAGGAGGCCGGCCTCATCCTCGCCCGGCTGCTGCGCAAACTGCACGCGGTGCCCGCCCGGCTCTCCGCCGATCCCGCCGTGCGCGTCCTCCACCTGGACCTGCACCCCGACAACGTGATGCTCACGCCCGACGGCCCGAAGGTCATCGACTGGGCCAACGCGGAGGAGGGGCCGCCCGGGCTGGACTGGGGCATGTCCGCGGTCATCCTCGCCCAGGTCGCGGTGGGCGGCGACGCCGTCGCCGGGGTGGCCCACGAGACGCTCGCCGCGATGCTCGACGCCAACGAGGACCGCGTGACGGACGACGGCCTCGCCGGAGCCAGGGCCCGGCGCGCCGCCAACCCGACGATGAGCACGCGCGAGGTCGAACTCCTCGGTGATGCCGAGGAGTTGATCCGCGAACTGCTTCACTGAGGGCCGTCGGCGGTTTGCCGCCAGAAGTCCCGCATCAGCGGAGTGGGTGTCGGATTCTCCATGGCGACCTGGGTGAGCAGCACGGCGACCGTGCCGGTGGACGGCACCAGGTGGGCGGTGGTGCCGGTGCCGCCGACCCAGCCGTAGCGGCCCGGCACGTTCCACGGGTCCAGGGGCGCGATGTCGACCTGACCGCCGTACCCCCAGCCCTGCCCTTCCAGGAACAGCGCGCCTTCCTCGCGCTGGGCGGGCGTGAGGTGGTCGGTGGTCATCCGCCGCACCGAGTCGGCGGACAGCACCCGGCGCCCGCCCGCCGTGCCGCCGTCGAGCAGCATCCGCGCGAAGGCCAGCCAGTCGTCGGCCGTGGAGACGAGCCCGCCGGCGCCGGAGGGGAAGGGGGCGACGCCGCTCCAGTGCCCGTCGGGTGTGTCGACGAGTTCGAGTCCGCCCCCGGCGGGCCGGTACGAGCTCGTGAACCGGTCCCGCTTCGCCGCCGGCACCTCGAAGGCCGTGTCCGTCATGCCGAGCGGCTCGAAGACCCGCTCGGCCAGGAACTCCGGCAGCGGCCGGCCGGCCGCCCGGGAGACCAGGACTCCCTGGAGGTCGGAGCTGGTGTTGTACAGCCAGGCCTCGCCCGGCTGGTGCAGCAGCGGGACGCGAGCCAGGCGCTCCAGCCACGCGTCCGGCGGAGGGAAGGCCTGCGGACTGCGGCCGTCCGCCGGCACCTCGAACAGCGCCTGGACCTGCGGCAGCGAGAAGTCGGAGGGGAAGCCCCAGCCCGGCCGGGAGGACAGCAGGTCCGCGACGGTGATGGGCCGCACGGCCGGGACCACGTCGTCGAGCGGTGACGACGGCGTCCGCACGACCGTCGGCTTCGCCAGCTCCGGGAGCCAGCCGTCGACCGGGTCGTCCGGCGCGATCACGCCGTCGTCGACGAGCGTCAGCACGGCGGCCGCCGTGATCGGCTTGGTGATCGAGGCGATGCGGAAGATCGAGTCCCGGGCCATCGGGGCGCTGCCCTCGACGTCCACGGAGCCCACGGCCCGGACCTCGACACGGTCGCCGCGGGCGACCAGGCCCACCGCTCCCGGCACCGTGCCGTCGTCGACGTACGCCTTCAGGAGATCGTGCAGGCCGCTCATCGCGTCACCTTCCGTACGGGGCGGGCACCGCTGCCCGCCGTCACCCCGTACGACTCCCGGCGCGCCGGGAACTCATCGCCGCACCGGCCCCGCATCTCCCGGACGTCCGCGCGGCGGGTCGTCGCCGCGTGTTCACGCACGGGTCGTCGCAACGTGCTCCCACGCGGGTCGCCGCCGCGCGGTCACACGGCGACGTACGTCACCGGGTCGCTGCCCGGCACGGCCTCCGCGCGGCCCAGTTTGACCAGGCGGCGCAGGTGCGCCTCCGCCTCCGAGATCGCGATGGTTCGCGAGCCGTAGGGGATCTGTTCCCAGGGGCGGTTCCACTCCATGCGCTCGGCGAGCTGCCAGGGGGTGAGGGGGGTGGTGAGGAGCGACAGCAGACCGGTGAGGCGTTCCTCGTGGTGGTCGAGCAGCTCCCGCACGCGGGCGGGAGCGTCGGCGAACGGGTGCTGGTGGGCCGGGAGCACCTCGGCGGGCTCCAGGCGGCCGATGCGTTCCAGGGAGTCGAGGTAGTCGCCGAGGGGGTCGGTGACGGTCGCGTCGTCCGGGTCCTCGTAGAGCCCGATGTGCGGGGTGATCCGCGGCAGCAGATGGTCGCCGGAGAACAGCCGTCCGCGGCCGGGCAGCCGGGCGGGGTGGGTCTCCTCCAGGTGGAGGCAGACGTGGCCGGGGGTGTGGCCCGGCGTCCACACGGCGCGCAGCCGGCGGCCGGGCAGGGGCAGCAGCTCGCCGGGGACGATCTCCCGGTCGGGCAGCGCGGGCGAGAAGCCGGGCAGGGTGCTGGGGCGGCGCGCGGACGTCCGCGTCCCGCGCAGCGGGGCGATGTGCTCCTCGGGCGCGCCCGAGGCCTCCAGCTTGGCCGCCATGTAGGCGAACCAGCGCTCGGGCCGGTTCTCCCGGGTCCGCCGGACGATGGCGGCGTCCGCGGCGTGCATCGCGATCCAGGCCCCGGACGCCTCGCGGACCTTGCCGGACAGTCCGTGGTGATCGGGGTGGTGATGGGTGATGACCACGCCCTGGACACCGGCGACGGAGGTGCCGCAGGCTGTGAGGCCCTCGGCGAGGGTGTCCCAGGAGCCGGGGTCGTCCCAGCCCGTGTCGATCAGGACGGGGCCGGCGTCGGTGTCGACGACGTACACCAGGGTGTGGCCGAGAGGGTTGTCCGGGATGGGCACCTTGATCGACCGTACGCCCCCGCCGTGATCGGTCACCTGCGTCATGCGCTTCCCACCCATCGCCGAGTTCTCGCCACTATAACTAGAACGGGTTCCAATGGGAGCCCAAGTCGACCGTTCCTCCGGGGCCGTGTGCCCGGCGGGTCGGATTCCGGCCGTTGTTCCCGAGGGGTTCCGGAGCGACCCCGTTCGCGCGAGGACCGCTCCCGGTGGTGCCGGGGCCGTGGACTGTGCCGACGGGAACTGGTATCAGTTCTCGTATCTGATGGATCGTCAGAGAACTTCCCCGGGGAGGCAGTCGGCCATGACCGAGCTCGTGGAACACGGACAGCTGTTCATCGGCGGGGAGTTGACGGACCCCCTGGGCCGGGACGTCATCGAGGTCGTCTCGCCGCACACCGAGGAGGTCATCGGACGGGTGCCGCACGCCTGTGCGCAGGACGTCGACCGGGCCGTCGCCGTGGCGCGCAAGGCGTTCGATGAAGGCCCGTGGCCGCGCATGGGTCTCGACGAGCGGATCCAGGTCGTCACCCGGATCAAGGACGCGATCGCCGTGCGTCACGAGGAGATCGCCCGTGTCATCTCCTCCGAGAACGGCTCCCCGTACTCCTGGAGCGTCCTCGCGCAGGCCCTCGGCGCGATGATGGTGTGGGACGCGGCGATCACCGTCGCGCGCGACTACCCGTACGAGCAGACGCGCGACGGGGTCCTCGGCAAGATCATGGTGCGCCGCGAACCGGTGGGCGTGGTGGCGGCCGTGGTGCCGTGGAACGTGCCGCAGTTCGTGGCGGCGGCCAAGCTCGCGCCCGCCCTGCTGACCGGCTGCACCGTGGTGCTGAAGCCGTCGCCCGAGTCGCCTCTGGACGCCTATCTGCTCGGGGAGATCGCCCGGGAGGCCGGGCTGCCGGAGGGCGTGCTGTCGATCCTCCCCGCCGACCGCGAGGTCAGCGAGTACCTGGTCGGACACCCCGGCATCGACAAGGTCTCCTTCACGGGCTCCGTCGCCGCGGGCAGGCGTGTCATGGAGGTCGCCTCCCGCAACCTCACCCGCGTGACCCTGGAGCTCGGCGGCAAGTCGGCGGCGGTCGTCCTGCCCGACGCGGACATCGGGACGTCGGTCCCCGGGATCGTCTCGGCCGCCTGGATGAACAACGGCCAGGCGTGTGTGGCCCAGACCCGCATCCTCGTCCCGCGCTCCCGCTACGACGAGTTCGCGGACGCCTTCGCCGCCGCCGCGAGCGCCCTGGTCGTCGGCGACCCGCTCGACCCGGCGACGCAGGTCGGCCCGCTGGTGGCCAGGCGCCAGCAGCAGCGCAACCTCGACTACATCCGCATCGGCCAGGAGGAAGGCGCCAAGATCCTCACCGGCGGCGGACGCCCGCACGGCGTCGACCGCGGCTGGTACGTGGAGCCGACCCTCTTCGGCGACGTCGACAACTCGATGCGCATCGCCCGCGAGGAGATCTTCGGCCCGGTGATCTGCCTGCTCCCGTACGGCGACGAGACCGAGGCCGTCAAGATCGCCAACGACTCCGACTACGGGCTCAGCGGCAGCGTCTGGACCGCCGACGTCGCCCACGGCATCGACGTGGCCCGCCGGGTCCGCACCGGCACCTACTCCGTGAACACCTTCAGCCTCGACATGCTCGGCCCGTTCGGCGGCTACAAGAACTCCGGCCTGGGGCGGGAGTTCGGACCCGAGGGGTACGGCGAGTTCCTGGAGCACAAGATGATCCACCTGCCGGCCGGCTGGGAGGCGTGAGCATGGGTGACCGCTGGCGGGTCGAGGTCGACCGCTCCGTCTGCATCGGCTCCGCCCAGTGCGTCCACCAGGCTCCCGACGCCTTCCGGCAGGACAGCGCCATGCAGTCGCATCCGGTCGATCCGGAGACCGATGCCAACGAGAGGATCCTCGGGGCGGCGGAGGGCTGCCCCGTGGAGGCCATCATGATCACGGTGCTGGGGACCGGGGAACCGGTCTTTCCGCCAGAAGACTGAAAAAAATCCGTTCTGGGGTATTTCATTTCGCCGTGGGTGTTCTATCCTGGTATTGGCCTACGGGACGAGTGAGGGAGTTCGACCGGAGTAGCCGACTCGGGCGAGACGCTTCGGCATCCGCCGGGGCCGACGTCGACGGACGGGCTGAGAGGCCGGAAGGCAGCAGCAGGGCCGGAAGGCGACCCCCAATACCTGATCCGGGCAATGCCGGCGAAGGGAACCCGTCTCGTAGGTTCTTCGCGCGCCCGTGGGCGCCTCAGCGGCCCTCGTCCGGTGTCGTGAGGTCGATCAGCCGGCACACCGTCTCGATGTCTATCTTGACCTGGGCGATCGAGGCGCGGCCGGACAGCCAGGTGATCAGCGCCGAGTGCCAGGTGTGCTCGATGACGCGGACGGCCGAGAGCTGTGCCGGAGTGGGATCGTCGAGTCCCATCGCGTCCAGGATGATCACCGTGGTCTGCCGGGAGACCTGGTCGACCTCGGGGCTGACGCTGCGGTCCGCGAAGGTGAGCGCGCGGACCATGGCGTCGGCGAGGTGCGGCTCGCGCTGGAGCGCACGGAACGCCCGCATCAGTGTCTCCGCCACCCGCTCCGCCGCGGTGTCCCCGGCCGGCGGCTTCTTGCGCAGGGTGCCGTGCATGTGCTCCAGCTGGTCCTGCATCGTCGCGACCAGCAGATGGACCTTCGACGGGAAGTACCGGTACAGCGTGCCCAGGGCGACCTGGGAGGACTCCGCGACCTCGCGCATCTGCACGGCGTCGAAGCCGCCCCGGCTCGCCAGTTGCGCGCTCGCGTGCAGGATCCGGCGGCGGCGCGCCTCCTGCCGCTCGGTGAGCGGGGGCGAGGCCGGCTGGGGGGCGTGCGCGGGGGAGCGCGACGCCTGTCGCGTGTTCTTCGAGTCCGCCTTGGCTTCCGCAGGCATGGGTCCGTTCCGTGACATCAGCGAGAGGGAGCGACGAGTCAGCATGGCAGGGCCTTCGCCGCGGTGCGAGCCGGCCGACCCCGTCGTGCGGTCATGGCGTCGGCCGTGGCGTGAATCACCTGATCCACCCCTCACAGCGGCGCTACCTGCCGGTAGATTCAGTCCTCCTTGAACGATCAAGTCTGAAACTTGTTCTAGATTAGCGTCCCGGCGTAATCTCGCGGGAAAGTGCAGAAAGAAGGGGGCCGGAAGTGACCGCTGAGGCCATGGAGGCGGGCCCCGGGGAGGGTGCGGCCGCCGACGCGGACCCCTCCCTGAGCGGGCGCGGCCGAGGGCCCGGGGAGGACCGGCCCCTGCGCATCGCGCTCCTCACCTACAAGGGAAACCCGTTCTGCGGCGGTCAGGGCGTCTACGTACGGCACCTCTCGCGCGAACTCGCCCGGCTCGGCCACACGGTCGAGGTCATCGGCTCCCAGCCCTACCCCGTCCTCGACGAGGGCGAGGGGCTCGCCGGGCTCTCCCTCACCGAGCTGCCCAGCCTCGACCTGTACCGCCAGCCCGACCCCTTTCGCACCCCCGGACGCGACGAGTACCGCGACTGGATCGACGCGCTGGAGGTCGGCACCATGTGGACGGGCGGCTTCCCCGAGCCGCTGACGTTCTCGTTGCGCGCCCGCCGTCATCTGCGCGCCCGACGCGGCGAGTTCGACGTCATCCACGACAACCAGACCCTCGGCTACGGCCTGCTGGGCGACGTGGGCGCACCGCTCGTCACCACGATCCACCACCCCATCACCGTCGACCGGCAGCTCGAACTCGACGCCGCCGAGGGCTGGCAGCGGCGCGCCTCCGTCCGCCGCTGGTACGCGTTCACGCGCATGCAGAAGCGCGTCGCGCGCCGTCTGCCGTCCGTGCTCACCGTCTCCGGCACCTCCCGCCGGGAGATCGTCGACCATCTCCGCGTGCGCGACAGCCGCGTCCACGTGGTCCACATCGGCGCCGACACCGACCTTTTCTCGCCGGATCCCGCGGTCCGTCAGGTGCCCGGCCGGATCGTGACGACGTCCAGCGCGGACGTGCCGCTCAAGGGGCTCGTCTTCCTCGTCGAGGCCCTCGCCAAGGTGCGCACCGAGCACCCCGGCGCGCACCTCGTCGTCGTCGGCAAACGCTCCGAGGACGGGCCCGTCGCGCAGGCCATCGAGCGCTACGGACTCGAAGGCGCCGTCGAGTTCGTCAAGGGCATCTCCGACGCCGAGCTCGTCGACCTCGTCCGCTCCGCCGAAGTCGCCTGCGTGCCTTCGCTGTACGAGGGGTTCTCGCTGCCGGCCGCCGAGGCGATGGCCACCGGTACGCCGTTGGTGGCCACCACCGGAGGAGCGATCCCCGAGGTCGCCGGACCCGACGGGGAGACCTGCCTCGCGGTGCCGCCCGGCGACGCCGGCGCGCTGGCCGCCGCACTGAACCGGCTCCTGGGCGACCCCGGACTGCGGGCGCGTCTCGGCACCGCGGGACGCGCACGCGTCCTGGAGCGGTTCACCTGGGCCAGGGCCGCACAGGGCACGGTGGCCCACTACCGCGAGGCGATGGCCCGCTCGGCGGGCCGGACCTCTGTCGGTCCGGCGGCCCCGGACCGCTCCGCGCCCGGCGCGGGCCGCCCGGCCGCCGCGTCCTCCCGTCCCCAGGCGGCGCCCGCGCAGGACGCCGACGAAGAAGTAGTTGTCGCCAACCGCGAAAGCAGGGCCACGTGCTGACCGTCGACTTCTCCCGGTTCCCGCTCGCCCCGGGCGACCGTGTCCTGGACCTCGGCTGCGGTGCCGGCCGGCACGCGTTCGAGTGCTACCGGCGCGGCGCCCAGGTCGTCGCGCTGGACCAGAACGCCGACGAGATCCGCGAGGTCGCCAAGTGGTTCGCGGCGATGAAGGAGGCCGGTGAGGCACCCGCCGGTGCCACCGCCACGGCCATGGAGGGCGACGCGCTCGCACTGCCCTTCCCCGACGAGTCCTTCGACGTCGTCATCATCTCCGAGGTGATGGAGCACATCCCCGACGACAAGGGCGTCCTCGCCGAGATGGTGCGGGTCCTCAAGCCGGGCGGCCGGATCGCCGTCACCGTCCCGCGCTACGGCCCGGAGAAGGTCTGCTGGAAGCTGTCCGACGCGTACCACGAGGTCGAGGGCGGCCACATCCGTATCTACAAGGCGGACGAGCTGCTGGCCAAGATCCGGGAAGCCGGACTGCGGCCGTACGGCACGCATCACGCGCACGCGCTGCACTCGCCGTACTGGTGGCTGAAGTGCGCGTTCGGCGTCGACAACGACAAGGCGCTGCCCGTGCGGGCGTACCACAAGCTGCTCGTCTGGGACATCATGAAGAAGCCGCTGGCCACCCGCGTCGCCGAGCAGGCGCTGAACCCGCTGATCGGCAAGAGCTTCGTGGCCTACGCGACCAAGCCGCACCTGCCGCACCTCTCCGAGGCGGACGCCACGTGACCACCCCCCGGACAGAACACCTCGTCCTGCCCGGGGTCCTCACCGCCGAGCAGGCTGCCGCCACCGTGCGCGGAATCCTCGCGGTGCAGCGCCCGGACGGCGCCATACCGTGGTTCCGCGGTCACCACCTCGACCCGTGGGACCACACCGAGGCGGCCATGGCACTGGACGCGGCCGGCGAGCACGAGGCGGCCGAGCGGGCGTACGCGTGGCTGGTCCGGCACCAGAACGAGGACGGCTCCTGGTACGCGGCCTACGCCGACGGGGACGCCGCCGACGTCACCGACCGCGGGCGCGAGACGAACTTCTGCGCCTACCTCGCGGTCGGCGTCTGGCACCACTACCTCGCCACCGGTGACGACACGTTCCTGGACCGCATGTGGCCGGCCGTTTACGCGGCCGTGGAGTTCGTGCTGCGCCTCCAGCAGCCCGGCGGCCAGATCGGCTGGAAGCGCGAGGACGACGGCACTCCTGTCGACGACGCGCTGCTGACCGGGAGTTCGTCGATCCACCACGCCCTGCGCTGCGCGCTCGCCATCGCCGAACAGCGCGAAGAGCCGCAGCCCGACTGGGAGTTGGCGGTGGGCGCGCTGCGCCACGCGATCCGCCGGCACCCGGAGCGGTTCCTCGACAAGGACCGCTACTCGATGGACTGGTACTACCCGGTGCTCGGCGGTGCGCTGACGGGCGCGGAGGCCAAGTCCCGTATCGAGGAGGGCTGGGACCGTTTCGTGGTCCCCGGCTTCGGTGTCCGCTGTGTGGTCCCCAACCCGTGGGTGACGGGGGGAGAATCGGCCGAACTCGCCCTGGCCCTGTGGGCCGTGGGCGAATCCGACCGCGCGCTGGACATCCTTCAGTCCATCCAGCACCTGCGCGATCCGAAGACCGGCCTGTACTGGACGGGTTACGTCTTCGAGGACCAGGTGATCTGGCCCGAGGAACTCACCACATGGACCGCCGGGTCGCTGCTCCTGGCCGTCGCCGCGCTCGGCGGCGACGAGCCCACCTGCGCCGTCTTCGGCGGGGAGCGCCTGCCGACGGGCCTGGACCCCGACTGCTGCGTCTGACCGCCGTCACGCAGCCGCCCCGGCCGTCCCGCCGGGAGCGGCTGCCGTCCGTCGGCCGTCGCGTGCCGGGCCCCGCCGTCAGTGCCGGTGCATGCGGTTGGCGATCGCGTGCCCTATGAACAGGTACACGACGGCCGCCAGGCCGTAACCGGCGACGACCCGTGCCCACGCCTCGTCGAAGGTGAACAGGTCACGGGACCAGCCCGCCAGCCAGCCGGCCACGTCGTGGACGAACTGCACCAGATCGTTGGCGCGGTTGGCGTCCAGCAGATACATCAGGATCCAGAGACCGAGGATGACGGCCATCACGTCCGCGACGATCGCGATGACCGTCCCCGCCTGGTTGGAACCGTTGCGATATCGAGGGGACATGTCCTGCGGGTTGCCGCGCAGTCGTGTATGAAACCTGAACCGATTCGCCCAAGTGGCGCAACGTCCCGCGCGGGGTGACGCTGGCGGGGAGAGCCGTGTTCTCCCATGACCGGGGAGGACCACTGGACCAGGGAGCACCGCTCCTGCCCCGGAGGACCCCGTGCCTGTACCGATACGGCGCCTCGTCGTGGCGCTCACCCTCAGCTGTGCCCTGATCGCGGGCGGCACCGCGTGCACCAGCGGCGCGAACGCCAAAGGCGCCAGGGTAGCGATTCCCGCGGCCGCCACCGCGACCCCGTCGACGCCCGCCGGCACCCCGACCCCGTCGGCGTCCGGCAAGACGCCGAGCCCGTCGGCCACCGCGCAGAAACAGAAGCTCGCCAAGACGCGGTTCGTGGCGAACGCGGGCCTCGCGGCCGGCGCCACGTACCAGTGGATCTACAAGCCCTGGAAGGCGGGCAAGTTCAAGAAGGGCGCCAACGGCCGCAAGTTCACCCTCATCAAGGCCGGCCTCGCGGGCGCGTTCGCCTACAACCGGCTGAAGGCCGCCCTGAAGAACGCCCAGGGCGACCCCACGCTCTCCAAGGCCGTCGCCCCGCTCGCCGCGGGCGTCGAGTCGCTGAAGGACCTGCCCGCCAAGCTCCGCAAGGGCGACTCCACAGACGCCGTCGCGAACACCTTCAACGACATCATCAACCAGGTGAAGGGCGCCGGAAAGAGCGCGGGCGCCGAGGTCAAGAACCAGGTCCCGTCCGGCTCGCAGCTCACGGGCGGCTGAGCCCCACCGTCCCCCGCGTCCGGTGGCCGGGCGTCCCGCGCCCGGCCACCGGACAGTCCTGCGCGCCGTCAGGCGTTCAGGTCCGCGAGCACCCGGAGCGTGTGCCGGTCCGGTGACAGGACGAGCAGGTCGGTCACCGGGCCCTTGCGCCAAGACTCCAGGCGCTCCGCGATGCGTTCGCGGGGACCGACGAGGGAGATCTCGTCCGCGAAGGCGTCGGGGACGGCCATGACGGCCTCCTCCCGGCGCCCTTCGAGGAACAGCCGCTGAATCCTGCGCGCCTCCTCCTCGTACCCCATGCGCGCCATCAGGTCGGCGTGGAAGTTGCGGGCCGCGTGTCCCATCCCGCCGATGTAGAAGCCGAGCATCGCCTTGACGGGCAGCAGCCCCTCGGCGATGTCGTCGCAGACGTGGGCGCGGGCCATGGGGGCGACGAGGAAGCCGTCCCGCAGCCCGTCCAGCGACGCCTCGTACGCCTGGGGGCGCGTCGGCGCCCAGTACAGCGGCAGCCAGCCGTCCGCGATCCGTGTGGTCTGCGCGACGTTCTTCGGCCCCTCCGCGCCGAGCAGCACGGGCAGGTCGGCGCGCAGCGGGTGCGTGATCGGCTTCAGGGCCTTGCCGAGGCCGGTCCCGTCGGGCCCGCGGTAGGGGTGGGCGTGGAAGCGTCCGTCCAGCTCGACGGGCCCTTCGCGGCGGAGCACCTGCCGGACGACGTCGACGTACTCCCGGGTGGCGGTGAGCGGCGACTTCGGGAACGGACGTCCGTACCAGCCCTCGACGACCTGTGGTCCCGACAGACCGAGACCGAGCATCATGCGCCCGCCGGAGAGGTGGTCGAGGGTGAGCGCGTGCATCGCGGTGGTGGTGGGGGAACGGGCCGCCATCTGGGCGACGGCGGTGCCGAGCCGGATGCGGGAGGTGTGCGCGGCGATCCAGGTGAGCGGGGTGAAGGCGTCGGAGCCCCAGGACTCGGCGGTCCACACCGAGTGGTAGCCGAGCCGCTCGGCCTCCCGGGCGAGCGGCACATGGTCCGCGGACGGGCCGCGGCCCCAGTAGCCGAGTGCGAGTCCGAGCCGCATGTCGCCTCCAGAACACAGGATCTGACGATTCGTCAGCAAAGGTTCCGCGCCTGCGACTGTACGACAACGGCCCCCCGCCGTGAAGGGCGAGGGGCCGTGATCCGGTGTACGGGTGCGGGGTTCAGCCGCGCTGGATCCCCGTGGTGTCCTGAAGGACACCACGACGGCCGTCCTGTGTCTGCGCCACCAGGGTGGCACCGCGCTGTTCGACGGCCAGGTACCAGGTGCCCGGCGCCAGCTCGGCGATCGGCGTCTGCGAACCGTCCTCGCCGAACAGCGGACGCGCCACCGGCACGGCGAACCAGAACGGCGAGAAGTCCGAGGCGGCCGGCTGCTGCGACGGGGCGGGCTGCTGCTGCGACGGACCGCCGAACGGCGCGCCCTGCGGCTGGCCGCCGTAGGGCTGCTGCCCCGGCTGCTGGGCGCCCGGGTAGCCGTAACCACCCTGCGGCTGCCCCCCGTACGGCTGCGGCGCGGCCGGACGCGGAGCGCCGACGAGGGCCGCCTTGAGGGCGGGGACGAGGGGGGTGGCGATGGCGGCACCGGCCAGCACGAGCGCGGCGAGCAGGCCGAGGATCAGGCCCGAACCCGTGTCGACGTCCGAGCTGCCGAAGGTGTCGCTGAAGGCACCCAGCGGGTCGAGGATGGTCCAGAACGAGGTCCACGCGGCGAAGATCGTCAGGGCCACCCCGAGCTGGCCGAGGTCCAGGCCGATGATCTTCCGCGGCTGCGGGAGCGCCCGGGCGACGACGATGAGGGCCGCACCGATGATGCCGGCGACGTACATGCTCATCACGAGGCCCAGGTTGTCCCAGGCGTTGGGAACGTCGCTGCCGCGGCCGTCGAACGTGTCGAGGAACGACGCGATGAACAGCAACACCGCTGCTCCGATCACCACGCCGTCGCCTCTAGTGAGGGAGCGGATATTCACTTCAGGTCCTTCGTCAGTCGTCTCGTCATCGGTGGAGGCGTCGCTGTCACCGTGTCGCCGTCATGGTGTCGCCGTCGGGCCTCGGTGTGAAGCGCGGGGGTGGCCCCTCATCGTAGGGACGACACTATCGCCCGTCCGATCTGGGTGTCCGCCGGGTTCCGTCCGCCGATCACTACCCGCGCAGGAAACTCACGATTCCCTCAGAGATCCCACGCGCCGCCTTCTGCCGCCACGCACCGCTGGTCAGCAGCGCCGCGTCCTTGCTATCGCGCATGTTGCCGCACTCGATGAACACCTTGGGAACCGTTGACAGATTGAGACCGCCGAGATCCTTACGCGTCACCAGACCGGTACCGTCACCGATGTAGTTGGAGGGCGCGCTGCCCGTCTCGCGGACGAACAGGCCGGCGATGCGCTCGCCCAGGTCGCGCGAAGGGGCGGCGATCGGGCGGGTGTCCGCGCTGCCCGCGTGCACCGCGGCCGGCAGGATCACATGGAATCCGCGGTTGCCGGCCGCCGATCCGTCCGCGTGGATGGAGACGGCCGCGTCGGCGCGCGCCTCGTTGCCGATCCGGGCCCGCTCGTCGACACAGGGACCCCAGGAGCGGTTCCCGTCCTGGGTGAACTTCACCGTGGCGCCCTGCTGTTCGAGGATCGTCCGCATCCGGCGGGCCACGTCGAGGGTGAACTTCGCCTCCGTGTAACCCGCGTTGGTCGACGTGCCGGTGGTGTCGCACTCCTTGCGGTTCGTGCCGATGTCCACCTGGCGGTTGATCTCGGACGGATGCCGGAAGTTGCCCGCGTTGTGCCCGGGGTCGATGACGACGACCTTGCCCTTGAGGGGGCCGGAGGCGGCGGGCCGGGACGTGGAGGGCTTCGCGGCCGGGGACGACGCGGCCGGCGGACTCGCCTTGCCGTCGGCCGTCGGGGACGCGGACGCCTCGGGGGAAGCGGACGAGGGCGCGGCCGTCGAGGCCCCGGCAGCCTTGCCGGAACCGCCTCCCGAGTCGTCGCCCACCGCCTGCCACACCAGCCATCCGGCCAGCGCGCCCGGCACGAGCGCGGCGAGTGCGACGGTGAGCGGTCCGCGCCGGGGACGGCGCGGCTGGGGCGGATCGAAGTCAGGGCCTACGTACGACACGCCTGCCACCCTAGCGGCCGTCCACGGTCTCCATGGCGGACATGGCTGCTGTCGGCTCCCTGCGGGCCGGCGGCGGTGCGGGGAGGGGCTCCCGTGACGGCCGCGGCCTCAGATGCCCGTTCCGGTGCGCCGCAGGACGCGCAGCGAGTCGGTCGCCGAGACCTCGGTGAACGCGCCGGACTCCAGCGCCCTGAGGTACACGCGGTACGGGGCCTGGCCGGTGAACTCGTCGGCCGGGTCCGGGAACACGTCGTGGATCACGAGGAGGCCGCCCTCGGCGACGTGCGGCGCCCAGCCCTCGTAGTCGCCGTTCGCGTGCTCGTCCGTGTGGCCGCCGTCGACGAAGACGAGACCGAGGGGCGTGCGCCAGAACGCGGCGATCTGCGGGGAGCGGCCCACCAGCGCGACCACGTGGTCCTCCAGACCGGCACGGTGCAGGGTGCGGCGGAAGGTGGGCAGCGTGTCCATCCGCCCCACCTGCGGGTCCACGGTGTCCGGGTCGTGGTATTCCCAGCCGGGCTGCTGCTCCTCGCTGCCCCGGTGGTGGTCGACGGTGATCGCGGTCACCCCGGCCTCACGCGCCGCGTCGGCGAGCAGGATCGTGGAGCGCCCGCAGTACGTGCCGACCTCCAGGAGGGGCAGCCCGAGCCGCCCGGCCTCGGCAGCCGCCTCGTACAGCGCGAGCCCCTCGCCGACGGGCATGAACCCCTTCGCGGCCTCGAAGGCGGCGAGGATCTCCGGCTTGGGTGCCGCGGGCATGGGGTTCCTCCAGGGGGTGCGGGTCTGTCGGCGCCCCATGGTGCCGCACACCCCCGCCGCGACGGCGGCGGGGGTGTGCGGGAGGGGATCGCCGGCCGTTCGCTAGGCGGGGACGCTCTCGCCCGGCAGGGCCAGGTCCACCTCGACGGGGCGTGCGTCGCCCGCGTGCGTGGCCGACGAGGCGAGGGGGCCGTGGCCCGCGGCACGGGCGGCCAGGACGTACGCGCCCTCGGCGGGCACGGCCACCGCGTAGCGGCCGTCCTCGGCGGAGAGCGTGGCGCCCGCCTGGCGGCCACGCCGGTCGATCAGGGTGACCTTGGCGCGGGCGACCGGGGCGCCGGCGGCGTTCAGGACCCGGCCGTGGAAGCCGCCGAGGAGCTCGTGCGCCCGCTCCAGTGCGGCGTCCTCCTCGCTGCTGGCCACCAGTTGCGGCTTGGTCGCGCGGCGCCGGCCGGGCAGGAACAGGGCCATGAGCAGGCCGACCGCCACGGCGCCGGTGGCGATGGCGAAGGACACCCGGAAGCCGTGCATGGTCGGGACGGCGACGGGGCCGACGTGGTGGGCGGTGTTGGCCAGCACCATGCCGATGACGGCGCTCGACACGGAGGTGCCGATGGACCGCATCAGCGTGTTCAGGCCGTTGGCCGCGCCGGTCTCCGACGCCGGGACGGAGCCGACGATCAGCGCGGGCAGCGAGGAGTAGGCGAGGCCGATGCCCGCGCCGAGGACGACCGAGATGACGATGGTCTGCCAGGCGGCGTTCATCAGGCCGATGCCCGCGCCGTAGCCCACCCCGATGATCAGCATGCCGATGATCAGCGTGACCTTCGGGCCGTACTTGGC
The DNA here is from genome assembly GCF_000424945.1 of Streptomyces sp. 142MFCol3.1. Lineage (NCBI taxonomy): Bacteria > Bacillati > Actinomycetota > Actinomycetes > Kitasatosporales > Streptomycetaceae > Streptomyces > Streptomyces sp. 142MFCol3.1. The sequence continues at coordinate 133,104 of NZ_AUKV01000008.1, read as the reverse complement.
GGACAGGCGGGCGTACACCGGTGCGGTGAACATCATCGTCAGGCCGAGCGGCGCCACGCACAGGCCGGCGACGACCATCGACTGGCCGAGGCCGTAGCCGGTGGACTTCGGCAGCTGGAGCAGCTGCGGCAGGACCAGCGAGACGACGTAGAAGGAGACACCGACCATGATCGAGGCGAGGTTGGTGAACAGCACCGCGGGGCGGGCGGTGGTGCGCAGGTCGACCAGCGGGGCCTTCAGGCGCAGCTCCATCACGCCCCACAGGACCAGGACGGCGGCCGACGCGGCGAACAGGCCGAGCGTGGTGGACGAGCTCCAGCCCCAGTCGCTGCCCTTGGTGATGGGCAGCAGGAAGAGGACGAGTCCGGCGGAGAGGCCGAGCGCGCCCCATACGTCGAAGGTGCCCTGGGCGCGCATCGGGGACTCCGGCACGACGAGGAGGGTGAGGGCGATCGAGAGGACGCCGAGTCCGGCGGCGCCGTAGAAGAGGGCGTGCCAGTCGGCGTGCTGGGCGACGAGGGCCGCGGCGGGCAGCGCGAGGCCGCCGCCGACACCGATCGAGGAGCTCATCAGCGCCATCGCGGAGCCGAGCTTCTCGCGGGGCAGCATGTCGCGCATCAGGCCGATGCCGAGGGGGATCGCGCCCATGGCGAAGCCCTGGAGCGTGCGGCCGGCGATCATCGGCACCAGGGTGCTGGTCAGGGCGCTGACCAGGGCGCCGACCACCATGACGGCCAGGCTGGTGAGCAGCATGCGCCGCTTGCCGAAGAGGTCGCCGAGGCGGCCCATGATCGGGGTGGCCACGGCGCCGGAGAGCAGGGTCGAGGTCAGGACCCAGGTGGCGTTGCTGGGCGAGGTGTCCAGCAGCGTCGGCAGGTCCTTGATGACCGGGACGAGCAGGGTCTGCATCACCGCGACAACGATGCCCGCGAAGGCGAGCACCGGCACGGTCGTGCCGCTCGGCCTCCGGGTGGGCTGGTCGGTCGTCGTGTGCGTCATTGCGTGGGGCCTCCAGGCCGTAACGAAGTGCGGTCGTCCGCGTCGGTGCGCGGACCGGGGTCGGTGTGTCCGTACGGGTGCGGGTGGCCCGGGCGGACACGGAAGTCGGTGTTCCGTGCGGGTCGGGAGGTCGGGGCGTGCCGTGCGGGCAGCGTGACCGCGTGATCCGCGCGGGATACGTGTAGGACAAAGCCGGTGTGCCCGGGCAACTATTCCGATGCTTCGGCGTACTAACTAATCCTTGACCCACTCATGGGTATCTGACCTACCGTCAGAATGAAACGTGTTCTAGTCTGACGCCCACCTCGGGCCGCGGGAGACAGGCATGGGCATCGGTATCACACCGGAGCAGCGGGCACTGGCCGACGCCGTACGCGGCTGGATCGCCCGCGCCGTGCCCCCCGAAGAAGTACGCAAACGCCTCGACGCCCCGAGCACCGGCAGACCGTCCTACTGGGACGGCATCGCCGGACAGGGACTGCTCGCCGTGCACCTGCCCGAGCCGCACGGCGGCGGCGGGGACCTCGTCGACCTCGCCGTCGTCGTGGAGGAGACCGCGCGGGCGGCGCTGCCGGGACCGTACGCGGCGAGCGTCCTCGCGTCGGAGCTGCTCGCGGAACGGGACGACCTCGTGCGCGCCCTCGGCACCGGGGAGCGCATCGGCGCCGTGGCGTTCGGCACGGGCACGCTGACCGCCGCGCCGGCCGCCGACGGCGGGTACCGCCTCGACGGGACCGCACCGCCCGTACTGGCGGGCGCCGACGCCGACCTCCTCGTCCTGGCCGCGACGACCTCCGCGAGGGCGGCAGCACCCGCGGGCGACACCGTATGGCTCGTCGTGGACACCGGCCGGCTCGCCGTACGGCCCCACGAGAGCGCCGATCCGACCCGGGCCACCGCCGAAGTACGGGCCGACGGGGTGCGGGTCCGCGCCGAGGACGTCCTCGGCGTCGACACCGCCCGGGTCCGCGACCTCGCCGCCGTGCTCCTGGCCGCCGACGCCTGCGGGACCGCCGCCTGGGCCCTGGACACCGCCACCCGGCACGCCACGGTCCGCGAACAGTTCGGCCGGCCCATCGGCCGCTTCCAGGGCGTCAAGCACCTGTGCGCCGACATGCTCGTGCGCGTCGAACAGGCACGGGCCCTGACCTGGGACGCGGCCCGCGCGGCCCGCGGACCCGACGCCGTGCGCGGGCTGGTCTGCTCGCTCGCCGCGGGCACCGCGCTCGAAGCGGCCTACTCGTGCGCCAAGGACTGCATCCAGATCCTCGGCGGCATCGGGTTCACCTGGGAACACGACGCCCACCTGTACCTGCGCCGGGCGGTGGTGGCGCGGCAACTGCTCGGGACCGGGGACGTCCACCTGGACCGGGCCGCCCGGATCGCGCGGGACGGCACCCGGCGCCCACTGCGCCTGGAGCTGCCGCCCGAGGCGGCCGCGTACCGGGAGAGCGCCCGGGAGACCGTCGGCGCCGCCCGAGGGCTCGACCCGGCCGCCGCCCGCAGACTGCTCGCCTCCACCGGCCACGCCGCCCCGCACCTGCCCCCGCCGTACGGACTCGGCGCGGGCCCCGTGCGGCAGCTCGCCGTGCAGCAGGAACTGGACGCGGCGGGCGTGCACGTCAGCGACCTGGGCATCGCCACCTGGGTCGTACCGTCCCTCATCGCCTACGGCACCGAGCGGCAACGCGAGCGCTACCTCCTGCCCACCCTGCGCGGCGACCTGCTGTGGTGTCAGCTCTTCTCGGAGCCGGACGCCGGATCCGACCTCGCCGCCCTGCGCACCCGCGCCGAACGCACCCCCGACGGACGCTGGCGCGTCAACGGGCAGAAGGTGTGGACGAGCGCGGCACAGTGGGCCGACCACGGAATCCTCCTCGCCCGCACGAACCCGGCGGCCCCCAAGCACAAGGGGCTCACCTACTTCGTCGTCGACATGAAGAACACCGACGGCATCGGCATCCGCCCGCTGAAGGAGATCACCGGGGACTCCCTCTTCAACGAGGTCCACTTCGACGACGTCCTGCTGCCCGCGGACGCCGTCGTCGGCGAGGTCGACGACGGCTGGCGGGTCGCCCGCAACACCCTCGGCAACGAACGCGTCCACATGGCCGACCAGTTGACCTTCGACACCGGCCTGGAGGCACTGCTCGACCGCGCCGACGAGATCGGCGGAGCGCGCCTCGGCGCCCTCCTCGCCGAGGCACACGCCCTGGCCTGCGTCGGACTGCGCACCACCCTGCGGCAGGTGTCCGGAGTCGACCCCGGCGCCGGCGCCTCCGTGCGCAAACTGGTGCAGACCGCGCACCAGCAGAAGGTCGCCGAGCTCGCACTCGAACTCCTCGGCCCGGCCGGCGCGGTGAGCGAGGGCGCCGGTGAGCGCGCCCTGCACGGATTCCTGCTCTCCCGCTGCCTGACCATCGCGGGCGGCACCACCCAGGTCCAGCTCAACGTCGTCGCCGAGCGCATCCTCGGCCTGCCCAGGGACTGACCCCACGGACCGACCCCACGGACCCAGGAGGAACGCATGAAGGCGTACGTCGCCGGAGTCGGCATGACCAGGTTCGAGAAGCCCGAGACCCGCGAGTGGCAGTACTGGGACATGGCCCGGGAGGCGGGCACGGCCGCCCTCACCGACGCCGGGATCGGCTACGAGCACGTGGAACAGGTCGCCGTCGGATACTGCTTCCAGCCCTCCACCGCGGGACAGCGCGCGACTTACGAACTGGGCCTGACCGGAGTCCCCGTCTACAACGTCAACAACAACTGCGCCACCGGGTCCAGCGCCCTGATGCTGGCACGGCAACTCGTCGAGGGCGGAGTCTCGGACTGCGTCCTCGCGCTCGGCTTCGAGAAGATGAAACGCGGCGCGCTCGGCGGCGGGGCGGACGGCGGCGACTTCAAGACCTCCCCGGTGGCCCGGCACTACGGAATCATGGCCGCCCGGCACGGCTTCGAGACGTCCCCGCCCACCGCGCAGATCTTCGGCGACGCGGCACGCGAGCACATGGCGGCCTACGGCACGACCGAGGCGCAGCTCGCCGCCGTGGGTGCCAAGAACCACCGGCACTCCGCGCACAACCCCAAGGCCCAGTTCCAGGACGTGTACGACGTCGACGAGATCCTCGCCTCCCGGGTCGTGCACCGGCCGCTGACCAAGCTCCAGTGCTCACCCACCTCGGACGGCGCCGCCGCGGCGGTCGTCGTGTCCGAACGGTTCGCCGAGCGGCACGCGCTCGACGGCCGGACCGTGGAGATCGTGGCGCAGGCGATGACCACCGACACCGAGGCGTCCTTCGCCTCCGGCTCCTGCATCGACGTCGTGGGACAGCCCATGTCCCGCGAGGCCGCGCGCCAGGCCTACGAACGGGCCGGGCTCGGCATCGAGGACGTCGACGTGGTGGAACTGCACGACTGCTTCTCCATCAACGAACTGCTCACCTACGAGGCGCTCGGCATGTGCGGGGAGGGTGAGTCCGGCAAACTCGTCGAGTCCGGCGCGACGACGTACGGCGGACGCTGGGTGGTGAACCCCTCCGGCGGGCTGATCTCCAAGGGCCATCCGCTCGGCGCCACCGGCATCGCGCAGGCGGCGGAACTGGTGTGGCAGCTGCGCGGGGAAGCGGGGCCGCGGCAGGTTCCCGGCGCCCGGGTCGGACTCGCCCACAACATCGGACTGGGCGGCGCGGCGGTGGTGACGCTGCTGCGCGCCACGGACTGAGCACGGAGGCGTCGCCGGAGGGGCGAGGGCCCGTGCGGCGGGCGCCGTCGCGGAGAGCCGGGCGGGTCCTAGGTCCCGTGGCCTACGGACGCGTGCGGCGAAATCCCGATGCAAGGGGCTCGGGCCGGTTGAGAGCATGACGCCCATGCTCAGAGCCGCGCAGGACACCCCCGTAGCCGTACGCACCGCACCGCCGACCTGGCTGGTGGTCGCACTCGTGTGCGCCGGACAGTTCCTCGTCGTGCTCGATGTGTCCGTGGTCAACGTGGCGCTGCCCTCCATGCGGGCCGACCTGGGACTGAGCGCGCCGGGACTGCAGTGGGTGGTGAACGCCTACTCGATCGCCTTCGCCGGGTTCATGCTGCTCGGCGGCCGGGCCGGCGACCTGTACGGACGCAAGCGGATGTTCCTGGTGGGGCTCGCCCTGTTCACCGTGGCCTCGCTCGGCGGCGGGCTCGCCCAGGAGGGCTGGCAGCTGCTGACCGCGCGGGCCGCGCAGGGACTCGGCGCCGCGGTGCTCGCCCCCTCGACCCTCACCATCCTGACGTCCACCGTCCCGGAGGGAGCCGCCCGGGCCCGGGCGATAGCGACCTGGACCGCGGTCGGCGCCGGGGGCGGCGCGGCGGGCGGACTCGTCGGAGGGCTCCTCGTCGACGGCCTGTCGTGGCGCTGGGTGCTGCTCATCAACGTGCCGTTCGGCGCGGTGCTGCTCGCCGGGGCGGCGTTCAGGCTCGCGGAGAGCCGGGCCGGCGACGGACGGCGCCTGGACCTGCCGGGCGCGCTGCTGGTGACCGCCGGCCTCGCGACCGTGGCGTACGGCATCGTGCAGACGGAGGCCGAGGGGTGGACGGCCGCGGCGACGCTCGCCCCGCTCGTCGCCGGACTCGCGCTCATCGGCCTGTTCCTCCTCGTCGAGGCCCGCACGAAAGCGCCGCTGATGCCGCTGAAACTGTTCACCCTGCGGTCCGTGTCGTCGGCGAACGCGGCCATGTTCGTGTGCGGCTCCGCGATGTTCTGCATGTGGTTCTTCATGACGCTGTACGCGCAGAACGTGCTCGGCTACACGCCGCTCGGCGCCGGGCTCGCCCTGGTGCCGAGCTCGCTCGCCGTCGTCCTCGGCTCGAAGCTGGCGCCGCGCCTCATGCCGATCGTCGGCGCACGCAACGTGGCGGCGGTCGGCACACTGGTGGCCGCGGCCGGCTTCGGCTGGCAGTCCACGATGACGGCGGACGGCGGGTACCCGACAGCGATCATGTTCCCGGGCCTCCTGATGATGGCCGGCGCGGGTCTGGCCGCGACACCGCTGGCCGCGCTCGCCACCTCGGGTGCGGCACCGGGCGATGCCGGACTGGTGTCCGGGCTGGTCAACACCTCCCGCGTGATGGGCGGCTCGCTCGGCCTCGCGGTCATGTCGACGATCGCGGCGGCCCGCACGGGCGGCAGCACCTCGGGCGAGGCGCTCACCGCCGGGTACGCCCTGGCGTTCCGCACCAGCGGGTTCCTGCTGCTGGGCGGGGCGCTGCTGATGCTGCTGTGGCTGCCGCGGAAGATCTCCCGGGCCGACTGAGGCGGCAGGGCTGCCGGGCCTGAGGCGGCAGGGCTGCCGCGGTCCGGACGTGACGTCGGCCGGGCCGGCGACGCGGAGCGAAAGATCTCCCGGGCCCGAGGCAACGGAATTTGGCCCTCGTGGACTCCATAAGACATCTAGGAGGTGCCCATGGGGGATCGGAAACAGGCTCGGGACGAGGAGTTCCAGCACTTCGTCGTCGGCCGCTGGCCGCGGCTGATGCGTACGGCATTTCTCCTGACGGGGGAGCAGCACGCCGCGGAGGACCTGGTCCAGACGACGCTCGAACAGGTCTTTGTGGCCTGGCGCAGGGTCGGCTCGGCCGACGACCCCGAGGCCTACGTACGACGCGTGATGATCAACGCGCATTCCCGCAGGCACCGCAGACGCCTCAAGGAGTTCCTGGCGCCGCGGGACGACTCGGGCCTCACCCGCGAACTGCCCGACAGCGGTGACCGGATGGCCCAGGCCGACGACCGCGGCGCCCTGCTCAAGGCCCTCGCCGAGCTGCCCCCGCGCCAGCGCGAGGCGGTGGTCCTGCGGTACTGGGAGGACCTGAGCGAGACCCAGGCGGCCGAGGCGATGGGCTGTTCGGTCGGCTCGGTGAAGAGCAACGCGGCCAAGGGGATCGCGAAACTGCGCGCCATACCGGGCCTGGCGGAGCTGGTGACCAACGGAGGACGGAAGTGATGAGCGCGGACCGGGAGACGAACAGCGACATGACGCACACGGACATCGCCCTCCTGCTGGCCGAGGCCGCCGACGAGGTCGAGATCGGCATAGCCCCCTACGAGGCCGTGGTCCGCGGCGGCCGGCGCCGCAGGGCCCGCCGCTGGGCGGTCGCCGCCGCGACGGCCCTGGTGGTCGCCGGTTCGACGGGCACCCTGGCGCTCGCCGGATCGTTCGGCGGTGACGGCGGACAGGTCGCCCCGGCCGCCGGCCGGCCCCCCACGAGCGACCAGCGGCATGTGTTCGAGCCGCAGAGGAGCTCCGTCGCCAAGGGCACGGACCACGGCAAGAAGTGGTCGGTCACCGTCGACGTCTGGGGAGCGCCGAAGGACATCGCGGAGGCGCAGTACCAGCGTTCGCAGATGGGCGAGTACGGCGTCACTCCCACCGGAGCACGCGTGGCCGCGGACCTCGTCGGCAAGGGATGGCTCTTCGTGCGCCTCACGGTGGGCGACGGCGCCCCGTCGACGGTGATCGACGGAGCCGTCGAGAAGGGAGACGCGCTCTCGGGCACGGACGTCCAGGCGTACTCCATGCCGCTGTCGACCGGGGCACCCGACAAGGACTCGGCGTCCCAGCGGCTCGTGATCGGCAAGGTCGCGACCACCGCGGAGCGGGTCACCTGCACCTGGGACGACGGCACGACCATCGAGGCCGGGCGAGCCGCCCCGGGCACGGGCCTCACCTCGGACGTCGAGGATCTGATCCGCCCGGTGGACGGATCCCCGTCCGACTGGTTCGTGTGCCTGGCGCCGGAGGGGAAGAACTACAAGGCGGTGAACGTGACCGGGTGACCCGCTCCGTGCCGGACGGCCACCGTCTCCTCCGCCGGGATCACAGCCATCCCTGCTGACGGGCCTCGCGCATCGCCTCCATGCGGTTGCGGGTGCCCGTCTTGCCGATGGCGGAGGAGAGATAGTTGCGGACGGTCGACTCGGACAGATGGAGCCTGGCGGCGATGTCGGCGACGGTGGCGCCGTCCACCGACGCCTTCAGCACGTCGCACTCGCGGGCGGTGAGCGGATTGGGGCCCGCGCTCAGCGCCGCCGCGGCGAGTGCCGGATCGATGACGGTCTCGCCGGTCAGCACCCGCCGGACGGCCTCCGCCAGCTCCTCCACGGGGCCGTCCTTGACCAGGAAGCCCGCCGCCCCCGCCTCCATGGCCCGCCGCAGATAGCCGGGCCGGCCGAAGGTGGTGAGGATCAGCACCCGGCAGTCGGGGGCCTGCCCGCGCAGTTCGGCGGCGGCGTCCAGCCCGCTCATCCCGGGCAACTCGATGTCCAGCAGCGCCACATCGGGCCGGTGCGTCAGCACCGCGTCCACGATCGCGTCCCCGGCGGACACCTGGGCGACCACCTCGATGTCCGCCTCCATCCCCAGCAGCAGCGCGAGCGCTCCCCGCATCATCCCCTGGTCCTCGGCGAGCAGGACGCGAATGGACTTGGCTGGCCGGTGATCCCGGGGCGTCTCGTTCACAGGGCAAGGGTAGGCGGCGGACCCCCGTCCGGTGCCCTGAACTGCGCTTCCGCGCACGGCATCGGCACGGGGGCCTTCCTCGCACCGGCGCCGCCCTCAGGCCGGGACCTCCGTCAAGTCGGTCGCCTCCAGGGGGAGTTCGGCCCGCACCTGGAAACCGGTGCGGGCGCCCGGTCCCGCCTCCAGTGAGCCGCCGGCCGTCGCGAGGCGCTCGGTGAGGCCCTTCAGGCCGGTGCCGCCGATGCCCGTGGCGGCGGACGAGCCGGCGGACGAGCCCGTGCCGTCATCGGTGACGGTCAGCCGGACACGGTCGGGAGTGCCGTCGACGGTGATCTCGCAGCGGGCCGCGCCGCTGTGCCGCACGACATTGGTGACCGCCTCGCGGACCACCCAGCCCAGGAGCGCCTCGGTCTGCGGGACGAGCGGCGGTCCCGACTGCCGTACGACGGGCTCGACGCCGGCCGCGGACAGTGCGGAACGGGCGCGGTCCAGTTCCGTGGCCAGGCTGCCCTCCCGGTAGCCGGTGACCGCCTCACGGATCTCGGTCAGGGCCTGGCGGCCCACCGACTCGATGTCCGTGACCTGGACGAGTGCCGCGTCCAGGTCACGCGCGGCCAGCCTGCGGGCCGCCTCCGACTTCACCACGATCACCGACAACGTGTGACCGAGCAGGTCGTGCAGGTCGCGGGAGAAACGCAGCCGCTCCTTCTCGACGGCGCGCCGCGCCAGTTCCTCGCGTGCCGCGCGCAGTTCGCGCACGGCCTCCGACAGGGAGAGGATCGCGGCCGTCACCATCGTGGACAGGAACGTGCCGTAGGCGACGTTCACCGCGTCCCAGCCGGCCCGGAACGCGGAGACCACGGCGGCGACCGCCGTCAGCGCGAACGCGATCCGGCCGAGCCGGGCCCCCCGCATGATGGCGCCGGTGGCCAGTCCGAACAGCGGGAAGAAGTACAGCCAGGTGCCGCCGTACACGATCGCCAGCGCGCAGGTGATCAGGCCCATCAGGACCAGGGCCACCCGGGTGGAGCGGGCCTCGCGCGTCTCCTTCACGAAGGCGCGGAAGGTCACGTAGATGTAGAGCGAGTTGAAGGCGAACAGGCCGATGGCGCCGATCCAGGGCTGCTGTGTCCGGCCCTGGAGGATGTTGGAGAAGGCGCCCATGCCCATCAGCAGCCACGGCAGCAGCGCGAAGCCGGTGGGCGGCGGGCCGGGGTCACGGACCTCCCTCCCCGAAGCGCGGGCGGCCCGCTGCTCGGCCCTGTACCGGTCCACGTCCGCCTTCCAGCGCGCCCGGGCCGCCCGCCACTCGTGCACCTGGCAGGTGACCTCTCGCATCCAGGGCATGTCGCCGCTCCCCGCTCAGACGGTCCGTGCGGACCGACGGTACGCGAACACCGCGTACGAACCGAAGGCCAGCAGCCAGGCCATGAGCACCGCCACCCCGCCCGCGGCGGGGGCGTGGCCGTCCGCGACCGAGACGCCCAGCTGCGCGAAACGGTTCGTGGGGGTGTACACCGCCAGGGAGCGCAGCCGGTCGGGGAACAGTTCGAGCGGGAACCACAGCCCGCCGACCACCGAAAGACCCAGGTTGCACACCATGTTGGCGACGCCCGTCGTCTGCGCGGTCAGCCGGTAGCCGTTGCCGAGGCCCAGCAGGGTGAAGGGCACCGAGCCCAGCCACAGCAGCACGGCGATCGCCGCCCACTGCCACGGGTCCAGCCGTACGCCGTTGACCAGGCCGCCCGCCGCCAGCACCGCGGTGATCGCGGGCAGCACGGTGACCGATCCGGTCAGCGCGCGCCCGACGACCACCTCGCGCGGCGTCATCGGTGTCACCCGCAGCTGCCGAAGCCAGCCGATCACCTTGTCCTCGGCGACGCCGCCACCGGTGTTCAGGGCCGAGCCGACCGCGCCGTACGCGGCCATGCCGACCATGGACGCCGTCCTCCACTCGCCGTCGTCACCGCCGCCGAGGTTGGTGAACAGCAGGTACATCATGACCGGCATCGCGATGCCGCCGATCACGAAGCCGGTGTCGCGCAGCGTCCGGCGCACTTCCAGCCGCAGGTAGTCCAGCATCACACCGTCTCCAGAGCCTGTGAGGTCAGCGCCATGAACGCGTCGTCGAGGGAGGCCGGCACGACCTCCAGGCCGCGTACCGCCCCGAGGTCGGCCAGCGCGATGACCGTCGCGTCCGAGTCGTCCGTGCGCAGCCGGGCCCGGTCGCCGCGTATCTCCACCGAGACGACGCCGGGCAGCAGCGCCAAGCCCTTCGTGCCCTGCCCCGCGAGGTCGAAGGAGACCAGATTGCCGCCCACCGACCGCTTGAGCTGCTCCCCGGTGCCGTCCGCGACGATCCGGCCGTGGTCGATGACGACGATCCGGTCCGCGTGCGCGTCGGCCTCCTCCAGGTAGTGCGTGGAGAAGACCACCGTGTGGCCGCGTCGCGCGTACCCCCGCATCGAGTCCCAGAAGGCGTGCCGCGCCTCCACGTCCAGGGCGGCGGTCGGCTCGTCGAGCACGATCAGCGCGGGATTCCCGGCGAGCGCCAGCGCGAACCGCACCCGCTGCGCCTGCCCTCCGGAGAGCCGGTCGACGCGCCGGGCCGCCAGGTCCGCGATGCCCGCGAGTTCCAGCGCCTCGTCCACCGGCAGGGGCGCCGGGTAGCGTCCGGCCACGAAGCCCACCAGCTCTCGCACGGTGACGCGGGGCACCGGCCGTGTGTCCTGGAGCATCGCGCCGACCCGACCGGCCCGCACGGACTCCTCCGGGCGGCTGCCGAAGAGCGTCACCGTGCCCTCGTCGGGCTCGTTCAGCCCGAGCAGCAGGGAGATCGTCGTCGACTTGCCGGCGCCGTTGCGGCCCAGCAGGGCGACCGTCTCGCCAGGCGCGATCGTGAGGTCCACCCCGTCCACGGCGCGTAGGTCGCCGAAGGTCTTGACCGCCCTCGTGAAGGACACGGCCGTCCGTGCCCCCGCCATAGGCCGCGTCCCCGTCGTCTTCGTCATGGCTACGACGCTAGGGGCGGGCGGGCGCGCCCGGCAGATGCACTTGTGGGCGATCGGCCGGGACAAATGTCCCGGGTGACCGTGGCGACCCGGGGATCTGACATGGCGTCAGTAGTCTTCACAAGTGCTGGGCGCTGGGCTATACAAGGGGGCGCCGGACTGGAACGCGTTCTAGCACGGGCGGGTTCCGCGGCCCAGTGTCGACCTCGGTGCGGCCGACGGTGCGGACGGCCGCACCGAGGTCTCTCGCGCTAGTCATCAGGAGCCCCATGCCCATTGACGCCGCCAAGGCCGTCGCCGCGGAACCCCGGACCGCAGAGATCACCTGGAACCACCGGGACGTCCAGCTCTACCACCTGGGCGTCGGAGCGGGCGTCCCCGCGACCGACCCCGACGAGCTGCGCTACACCCTCGAATCCAGACTGCACGTCCTGCCCAGCTTCGCGACCGTCGCGGGCGCCGGCTCTCCCGGGGTGATCAGCGGACTGTCCATGCCCGGCGTCGACGTCGACCTCGCCCGCGTCCTGCACGGCGGCCAGACCGTGCGGCTGCACCGCCCGATCCCCGTCGAGGGCACCGCCACCGCCACCGGACGCATCGCCGCCGTTTACGACAAGGGCAAGGCGGCGATCCTCGTCATGCGCACCGAGGTCGCCGACACCGACGGCCCGCTGTGGACCAACGACGCCCAGATCTTCGTCCGCGGGGAAGGCGGCTGGGGCGGCGACCGCGGCCCCTCCACCCGCCTCGAAGCGCCGACGGGCCCACCGGACCGGACCGTCGAACGGCCCGTCCGCGAGGACCAGGCGCTGCTCTACCGGCTCTCCGGGGACTGGAACCCGCTGCACGCCGACCCCGAGTTCGCCAAACTCGCCGGATTCGACCGGCCCATCCTGCACGGACTGTGCACCTACGGAATGACACTCAAGGCGGTCGTCGACACCCTCCTGGGCGGCGACGTCACCCGCGTCCGTTCGTACACCACGCGCTTCGCCGGCGTCGTCTTCCCCGGCGAGACCCTGCGCGTCCGGATGTGGCGGCGGGACGGCTCGGTCCAGGTGGCGGTCGGCGCGGTCGAACGGGACGACGCCCCGGTACTGGCCGACACGGTCGTCGAACACACCTGAGCACCGCCGGACACCCCGGGGCCGCCGGCACCCAGGACTCCATCACTTCAGTACGCCCGCACTTCCGAGGGGACCTTCCGAGGGGAGCCGCACCATGCGCGCAGCCGTACAGCAGGAGACAGGCCAGGACAAGCTCGAAGTGTTCGACGACGTCGAGGCGGTGGGCTTCGGGCCCGGCAAGGTCAGGATCCGGGTGCGCGCCACCGGGCTGTGCCACTCGGACCTGTCCGCGATGAACGGCGTACTGCCACAGCCCGCGCCCTTCGTCCCCGGTCACGAGGGCGCCGGAGAGATCACCGAGGTCGGCGACGGGGTGAGCCACCTCAAGCCCGGCGACCGGGTCGTCGTCTGCTGGCTGCCCGCCTGCGGCGTCTGTCCCGCCTGCAAGCGCGGGCAGACCGAACTGTGTCTGGCCGGATTCATGAACGCGGGCACCCCCAACTTCAAACGCCCCGGCGGCGACGTCTTCGGCTTCGCCGGCACCGGCACCTTCACCGAGGAGGTCGTCGTCGACGCGGGCTGCGCGGTGCCCATCCCCGACGACGTGCCCTACGACATCGCGGCCCTCATCGGCTGCGGCGTCACCACCGGACTCGGTGCCGCCCTCAACACCGCAGACCTGGAGGCCGGTTCGTCGGTCGCCGTCATCGGCTGCGGCGGCGTCGGCATCTCCGCGATCCAGGGCGCACGGCTCAAGGGCGCCGCCGAGATCGTCGCCGTCGACCCGGTCGCCTCGCGCCGCGAGGCCGCGCTGAGGTTCGGCGCCACGAAGGCCCTCTCACCCGACGAACTCGCCGACGCCAAACAGTCGGTGACGGGCGGCGAGGGCTTCGACTACGTCTTCGAGGTCGTCGGCAAGTCGGCCACGGCACGCACCGCGTACGACAACACCCGCCGCGGCGGGACCCTCGTGGTCGTCGGCGCCGGAGCCATGGACGACTTCCTCCAGCTCAACATGTTCGAGCTGTTCTTCGACGAGAAGCGCATCCTGCCCTCCATGTACGGCGGCGGGGACGTCCTTCGGTCCTACGAACGCACCATCGCCCTGTGGCGGGCCGGCCGCATCGACCTGGAGGGACTGATCACCCACCGGGTGCCGCTGGCCGGAATCAACGAGGCACTCGACCAGATGCGTACGGGCACCGCGCTGCGCACCTGCATCGAGATCTGACCCCCACAACCGCTAAGGACCCCGATGTCACTGCCACTTGAGGGGCTCACCGCGATCGTCACCGGCGCGGGACGCGGCCTCGGCCGGGCCGAGGCACTGGAACTGGCCCGGCTGGGCGCGGCCGTCGTCGTCAACGACTTCGGCCAGTCCGGGCGGGACGGGTCGGGCGCGTCCTCGGCCACGCCCGCCGAGGAGGTCGCCGCCGAGATCCGCGCCGCGGGCGGCCGGGCCGTCGCCCACACCGGAGACGTCGCCGACCACGAACAGGCCCGCCTGCTGGTGGAACTGGCGGTCACCGAGTTCGGGAAACTCGACGTCCTCGTCAACAACGCGGGCATCCTGCGCGACCGGATGGTCTTCTCGATGTCCGAGGACGAGTGGGACTCGGTCATCCGGGTGCACCTGAAGGGCCACTTCAACACCACCCGCTTCGCGTCCGCGCACTGGCGGGCGCGGTCCAAGGCGGCCGGCGGCCCCGTGTACGGGCGCATCGTGAACACCTCCTCGGAGGCCTTCCTCGCGGGCTCCGCCGGACAGCCCAACTACGCGGCGGCGAAGGGCGGGATCGTCGGCCTGACCACGTCGAGCGCCCTGGCGCTGGCCAAGTACGGCGTCACGGCGAACGTCATCTGCCCACGCGCCCGGACCCGGATGACCAAGGACGTCTTCGCGGGCTTCGCCGAGCCCGACGAGGGCCTCGACCCGCTCGCACCCGAGCATGTCGCCCCGCTCGTCGGCTATCTGGCCGCGCCCGCCGCCGGACATGTCAACGGGCAGCTCATCGTCGTGTACGGCGGCATGGTCGCGATCGTCGAACGCCCCCGTGTCGCCGCCAAGTTCGACACCAAGCAGGACGCCTTCAGCCACGACGAGCTCGACGCGCTGCTCACGCCGTACTACGCCGACCGGCCGACGGGCGAGACGTTCGCGGCCGTGGAGGTGCTGGGGCTCAAGCACGGCTGACGACCTTGCGGGGCGGCCCTGCTGTCCGGGCCGCCCCGGTCGCGGGCCGCCCGCGCCGGCCGTCCCGCAGCAGGACGCGCAATGCGTCGGTGAGCCCAGGGGGTGCAGGGTCTCGCGGTAGTACTTGCTGTCGTCGAGCCGGCCGTGGGTGGAGCCGCTCAGCAGGCTCACCCTGCCCGCGCGCCGGGCCGGCGCCCGCAGGTCGCCGACGTCGGCGCCGCCCGCACGTCGGGCCCCGGGGGAGCTCCGCACAGAACGGCCCCGCTCGCCGTCGGCGAGCGGGGCCGTGTGCCGGTCGAGACGTGCCGTCAGACCGACAGGTCCGTCTGATCGGACGGCTTGCGGTGGCGTCCCTGCGGGGTCGCCTCGTCGTCATGGCCGGAGACCGGACCGCGGTGCCTGCCGTGACCTTCGGCGCGGGCCGTGGCCTCGTCGGCGGTGACCTGCAGTTCCTTGATGCTGGTGTCGTTCATCTGAAGTGTTCACCCCGTATGCAAGATCCTTCTGTGCAGCCGGGGGATTCTAACCGGCCGTCACCACAGAGGTCTCGGCGGGTGACGGCACCGGAGTGACCGGGCGCACCACCCGGCCCTTCAGGGGCGCCTGCTGCAGGGGGACGGGACGGGCGGCGACGGGCGGGGCGGGGTCCTGAACGGCGCCCCGGTCAGGACCTCCTTCCCCTTCCGCCGCGGGTGCTCCCACCCGGGCCACGCCGCACCGCACCGCCCCCGTCGTGTACGGCAGTTGGAGCACCCCCTCCTTGGTCCACAGTCCCGTGCCCGCCAGCCATCCCGTCGGCGCGGGGAGTTGGTGGACATGGCGTTCGGCTGGGCGCCAGATGCCCAGCCAGGTGCCGGCCGGGCCGTCGATACGCAGGGCCACCGCACAGGTCTCGGGGGTGAGCACCTGGCCGGGCTGGATCGCGAACGGTGTGACGGTGTGTTCCGGAGCACGCAGGCAGTCCGGGAAGCGGACCGGGAGGGTGCTGCCGAGGACGCCCCAGCCGAGGCGGTCGTGGCCGGGAGAAGGCGCGTCGGAGCGGATGAGCAGGAGCCCGCTGTCGGCGTCCGCGAGGAGCAGGCGGTCGTTGCTGCGCTCGGTGATCTGAAGGAGCGGGGACATCTCGCCGCCGCGCTCCAGGTCGACGACCACCGTCTTGGTGCGGCCGTCCTGGAACCGGTCCAGGGCGAGCAGCCGGCCGGTGCGGTCCAGCCAGACGCCGCCCGAGCAGTGACCCGGCACCTCGGCGGCGCGCTCGGGGCCGAACGCGCCGCCCGCCACCAGCCACACCGTCGTGGAGCCGCGGCCGACGGCGAGGGCGTACGCGCGCTCCCCGCCCGGCGCGGGCGGCAGCAGCCGCAGCAGGGTGCCGCCGTCGGGGCATTCGACGGCACCGAGCGGCAGCTCGCCGGTGCCCGGTCCCGTCGGGTACAGCAGCGAGAAGGTGTGCCGACCGTCCACGACCCGGTGGATCAGCACCCGCCCGTCGGTCAGCGGCAGCACCTCCGTGCCGGGCTCCTCCGGCTGGTTGACCGGGAGCGACACGGCGTACGGCTCGGGCCCGTCCAGCGTCCAGCGCTCCGGGTACCAGGACGCGCCGTCGAGGGCGAGCCGCGCGGCGTACGTGCCGTCGGCGGCGATCACACACCCGGTTGCCGCGGTCCACGCTCCCTCGTCCACGCCCACCGCCTCCACGTCGCTCCCGACCACCCGGTCCCGGACCTGGTCACCTGCGTCCCCGGCCGTCCCGCGCCGGACCCGGCCACCCGTGTCCCCGGCCGACCTGTCCCGGACCTGGCCACGCGCGTCCCCGATCGACCTGGTCCAGCGTGGGCCGGCTGTCGCGATGTCGACGGCGGGGTCGGGTACGTTTCGCGGCGTGCTGTCCGCCGCGATGGCGTCGGCGGGGTTCGCCATGGTCCAGGTCGCGGTGTCCGTCTCGGCGTCGGTGGTGGGGTTCGCCATGGTCCAGGTCGCGGTGTCCGTCTCGGCGTGGGCGGTGGGTTTCGTCCGGGTCCGGTTCGCGGTGTCCGTCTGGACGCCGGCGGTCGGGGCGGGCACGGTCCAGCTCGTACCGGCTGTCGCGACCTCGAGGGCGGGGCCGGCCGGGATCCCGGGTGAGCTCTCCCTCGCGATCCGTACGGCGCGGTCGAGCGCGCTCCCCGTCGTGTCATCTGCGGAGGGGGCCGTCGTGCTCACCGTGCCGGGGCTCACGTAGTGGTTCACCGGGACCCAGGTCGTGCTCCGCGTCCCGAAGCCCACGGTGAGTTCGGGAGTGCTCTTCGGCCTGCGCCCCGCGGCGCCGCCCGCGGCGTGGTCCGCCGCAACCCCCGTCGTGCTGCCGCGCACGTCACCCGCGGCGCGGTCGGACGCGTTCCCCTCCGCTCTGCAGGAGACGGGGGCCGCCGCGATCCAGGCTGTACGCCAGGCCGCGCTCTCCGCCGCGAGGACCGCGGCGGGCTCGACCGCGGGGCCCGGCGCGTACCCCGCCGTGGCGTTCACGGCGCGGTCCGGGGCGACCCCCGGTGCGCTGTGGGGCGGGAGGCCCGCGGTGGGCTCCGGCGCGGTGCCCGGTGCGCTCCCCGCCGGGCGGTCCGTCGCGGGCGGCGGTGCCGCGGGCGCCGACGCCGCGGTCTCCGCCGGCACCCCCGCGGAGCGGTCCGGCGCGAACTCCGCCGCCCCCGTCGGGTGATCCGCCGCGAGCGGTGTCGTCGCGTGGTCCGGTACGAGCCCCGCGGGGTCCTCCGGCACGAGCCTCGACGCGTTCTCCGCCCCGGGCTCCGTCGCACAGACCGTCATCGTTCGGTCACCTCCGGCGACGAAGCTAGTTTTCGCACGCACAGACGTGGGATCGACGAGCTGCCGCTTCACACATAAGGGTGGCCATGTCGGGATTCGCCTGAGGAAACGGGGGCGGGTGTGCTGAACGGTGGTCAGGAGACGGGCCGGACCGCGTGCGCCGGGGCCCGCCCGCCGCCTGCGCCGGGGCCCGCCCGCCGCCGGGCCCCTGGCCGAGTGGCCCGCGGCAGGCCGGGCACGGACACGGGGCAGGTAGCCTTTCCCCGTGCCCCGTCTGTCTGAAGTCATCGCCGCGCTCGACGCCCTCTGGCCCCCCGAGAGGGCCGAGGGATGGGACGCGGTCGGCACCGTCTGCGGCGACCCCGACCAGGAGGTCACGCGCGTCCTGTTCGCCGTCGACCCGATCCAGGACATCGTCGACGAGGCGGTGAAGCTGGGCGCCGACCTGCTCGTCACCCACCACCCGCTCTACCTCCGCGGTACGACGACCGTCGCGGCCGGCACCTTCAAGGGCCGGGTCGTCCACACCCTGATCAAGAACGACGTCGCGCTGCACGTGGCCCACACCAACGCGGACCGCGCCGACCCCGGGGTCTCGGACGCCCTCGCCGGCGCGCTGGACCTGCGGGTCGTGCGGCCCCTCGTGCCGGACCCCGCCGACCCGGAGGGCCGCCGCGGCCTGGGCCGCGTCTGCGAGCTGGACCATCCGCTGACCGTCCACGAACTCGCCGCGCGCGTCGCCGAGCGGCTGCCCGCCACCGCGCAGGGCATCCGCGTCGCCGGTGACCCCGAGGCACTCGTACGGACCGTCGCGGTCAGTGGCGGCTCGGGCGACGGCCTCTTCGACGACGTGCGCGCCGCCGGCGTGGACGCCTTCCTCACCGCGGACCTGCGCCACCACCCGGCGTCCGAGGCCCGCGCCCACAGTCCTCTCGCGCTGCTCGACGCGGCGCACTGGGCCACCGAGTGGCCCTGGTGCGAGCTGGCCGCCGCCCAGCTCGACGAGATCTCCGACCGGCACGGATGGGGACTTCGCGTCCACGTCTCCAAGACGGTCACCGACCCCTGGACCGCCCACGCGGCCTCTCACACCGACACATCAGGAGCCCCCAACTGAACGCCGCGCCCGCCGACCAGATCCGACTTCTCGACGTCCAGTCCCTCGACGTACGCCTGCAGCAGCTCGCGCACAAGCGGAGGTCGCTGCCCGAGCACGCCGAGATCGACTCGTTGAACAAGGACCTCACGCAGCTGCGCGACCTGCTCGTCGCCGCGCAGACCGAGGAGAGCGACTGCGCCCGCGAGCAGACCAAGGCCGAGCAGGACGTCGACCAGGTGCGCCAGCGCGCGGCCCGCGACCAGCAGCGCCTCGACTCGGGTGCCGTCACCTCCCCGAAGGACCTGGAGAACCTCCAGCACGAGATCACCTCCCTCGCCAAGCGCCAGGGAGACCTCGAGGACGTCGTCCTGGAGGTCATGGAGCGCCGTGAGTCCGCCCAGGAGCGGGTGGGCGAGCTGACCGGCCGCGTCTCCTCCGTGCAGCAGAAGATCGACGACGCGACCGCCCGCCGGGACGCGGCCTTCGAGCAGCTCGACGGCGAGTCGGCCTCGGCGACCAAGGAGCGCGAGGTCATCGCGGGCACCATCCCCGCCGACCTGCTGAAGCTCTACGACAAGCTGCGCGAGCAGCAGGGCGGCATCGGCGCCGCGCGGCTCTACCAGCGTCGCTGCGAGGGCTGCCGCCTGGAGCTCAACATCACCGAGGTCAACGAGGTGAAGGCGGCCTCCCCGGACACCGTGCTGCGCTGCGAGAACTGCCGCCGCATCCTGGTGCGCACCTCCGAGTCCGGCCTGTAAGGGGCCTGACGCGTGCGGGAGTTCATCGTCGAGGCCGACGGAGGTTCCCGGGGCAACCCGGGGCCCGCGGGCTACGGCTCCGTGGTCGCCGACGCGGCCACGGGCCAGACCCTGGTTGAGCGCGCCGAGTACATCGGTATCGCCACCAACAACGTGGCCGAGTACAAGGGTCTGGTGGCGGGCCTGCGCGCGGCCCGCGAGCTGGACCCGACGGCCTCGGTCCGGGTTCGCATGGACTCCAAACTGGTCGTCGAGCAGATGTCGGGGCGCTGGAAGATCAAGCACCCGGACATGAAGCCGCTGGCCGCCGAGGCGGCGCGGATCTTCCCGGCGTCGCAGGTGACGTACGAGTGGATCCCCCGGGAGCGCAACAAGCACGCGGACCGGCTGGCCAACGAGGCGATGGACGCGGGCAGGCGCGGGGAGCAGTGGTCGCCGTCCGCGTCGACGGCGGAGCTGGACGCGCGCGCGGCCCGGTCCGCGGCGCCCGAGCCCACAGGCCCGCCCGGGGACGCGGCGGCGGGTGCGGCGAAGGCACGGGCGGCACTGGCGGGGACCCGCGGCGGCCTGGCGCCTGCGGAGGCGCCGGGCTCCGGAGCGCCACGTCAGGGGCGCGGGGAACTGCGCGACCGGTCACAGACGGCCCCCAGCACGACGACCCCCGGCGGCGGAGTCGCACAGGCCGGCGCCGATGTCCGGGCCGCGCGGAACGCGGCGACGGCGGCGAGTGAGACGACCACGGCGCCGACCGTCGGCTGGGGCGCACCCCCCGACCTGGGCGCCCCCGCCACCTTTGTACTCCTGCGCCACGGCGAGACCCTCCTGACCCCGCAGAAGCGGTTCTCGGGCAGCGGCGGCACCGACCCGTCGCTGTCGGACGTGGGCCGGGAACAGGCCGAGCGGGTCGCCGCGGCGCTGGCCGCGCGCGGCACGGTTCAGGCGATCGTGGCGTCGCCGCTCACCCGGACCCGGGAGACCGCGGCGGTCGTCGCCGCCCGCCTCGGGCTCGACGTGGTCATCGAGGACGGGCTCCGCGAGACGGACTTCGGCGCCTGGGAGGGGCTGACGTTCGGCGAGGTGCGGGAGCGCTACCCGGACGACCTGAACGCCTGGCTGGCCTCGCCGAAGGCCGAACCGACCGGCGGCGGCGAGAGCTTCGCGGCGACGGCTCGCCGCATGGCCGCCACCCGCGACAAGCTGATCGCCTCCTACGCGGGCCGCACCGTCCTGCTCGTCTCGCACGTCACCCCGATCAAGACCCTCGTACGCCTGGCCCTCGGTGCCCCGCCGGAGTCCCTGTTCCGTATGGAACTGTCCGCGGCCTCGCTCTCTGCGGTGGCGTACTACGCGGACGGCAACGCGAGTGTCCGGCTGTTCAACGACACGTCTCACCTGCGCTGATCACGTGTGCTGCCCGGCACGCTCGGCCGCGCGCTCGCGCAGGATCCCGGCGGTCTCCCGGTCCGCCGGGAGAAACGCCTCCAGGTGGAGTTCGGCGAGGGTGACGTCCACCGCCGTCGCGAACGACGTCAGCGTGGTGAGCAGTCTCAACTCGCCCTCCGGACAGCGCAGTCGTAGCGGCACGGCGAAGCCGAGGTAGTCCGCGCCGGGCGTGCTCGCCGGTACGTACTCCGCGAGCTCCTCGGCCAGCGCGTCGAGCTGGGGATCGGGGCTGCGTACGGCCCGGGCCCGCAGGTTCTCCACGATGTGCTGTCCCCACGCGTCCAGGTTCACCACCCGTGACGCCATCCCGCGCGGATGCAGCGCGAGCCGCAGTACGTTGACGGGCGGTGCGAGCAGTTCCGGGGCGACGCCCTCGGTGAGGACGTCGAACGCCTCGTTGGCCGCGACGAGTTCCCCCCGTGGCCCCGCCACCACGGCCGGATAGGGCAGATGCCCTTCGAGAATGCTGTCCAGAGCCTCCCGTACGGGCTTCAGCGTGACCGCGTCGAGCGGAGACTCGGCGAACGCGGGCGCGTAACCGGCGGCCAAAAGCAGCGAGTTGCGCTCCCGCAGCGTCAGCTCCAGCGACTCGGCGAGCCTGATCACGATCTCTCTGCCGGGCACCGAACGCCCACGCTCGATGAAGCTGACGTACCGCTGCGTCGTCCCCGCCCGCGAGGCGAGCTCCAGCTGACTGACCCGGCGCGCGGTACGCCAGCGCAACAGCTCCCGGGCGAAGGGAGGAGGCTCGGTGGAGGTGCTGGTGGTCATGGGTCAGTTGTACGTCACGGGTACGACATCGCGGTCTTTGCGACGTGGCCCACGCCAGGACGACGGCCGTCTCTGCGGTGCGGCGCGACGACGCCGAGCGCCGCGAAGGCCGACCGTCTCAAGGAGCTCGGCGCGGCCACGTCGTCAACTACGCGGAGAACCCCGAATGGGGGTTGACGGTGCGAGAGTTGACCGGAGGTCGCGGTGCGGACCTCGTCGTCGAGATCAACGGCCCCGACACCATCGAGCAGTCGATGCGCGCCGCCGCGCTCTACGGCCAGATCGTGCTCCTGATCACCGGCAACCCGCGCAGGCCGGGCATCGAGATCTCCAACGCGGCGTACGCGGCGAGTCTGGCGACGATCCGCCGGGTGTTCGTCGGCAGCCGGGATCACTTCGAGTCCATGAACCGGGCGTTGACGCTGCACGGGACGCGCCCGGTCATCGACCGCGTCTACGGCTTCGACGAGGTCCACGAGGCCTTCCGCCACTACGAGAGCGGGGCGGCCTTCGGCAAGCTCGTCATCCCAGTGGTGGCCTGAGCGGTGGTCACCCGGGTGGCGGCTGAGCGGTCGTCGTCCGGGCGACCGCCTTCGGCAAGGCTGCCGCACGAGTGGCGGCCTCCGCAGTCATCATCCGAGTCGCGAAGGCTCGATCGTCATCCGAGTGGTGACGGCGCGGTCGTCATCCGAGGGGCGGCCTGAGCGCCACGGCCTCCCGCGCCAGGGCCTCGATCCGGCCCCAGTCCCGTCCCGCGACCACGTCCTGCGGGAGCATCCAACTGCCGCCCACACAGCCGACGTTGGGAAGCGCCAGGTACTCCGGTGCGGAGGCCAAACCGATGCCGCCCGTCGGGCAGAACCGCGCCTGCGGCAGCGGGCCCGCCAGCGACTTGAGATACGCCGTCCCGCCCGCCGCCTGCGCCGGGAAGAACTTCATCTCGCGCACGCCCCGCTCCAGCAGCGCCACGACCTCCGACGTCGTGGACACCCCCGGCAGGAACGAGACCCCGGACGCCTGCATGGCGTCGAGCAGTCCGTCCGTCCAGCCCGGGCTGACCAGGAAGCGTGCGCCCGCCGCCACCGAGTCGGCCACCTGCTTCGGTGACAGGACCGTGCCCGCGCCGACCACCGCGCCCGGGACCTGGGCCGCGATCGCCCGGATCGCGTTCAGCGCGACCGGTGTCCGCAGCGTCACCTCGATCGCGGGCAGCCCGCCCGCGACCAGCGCCCGCGCCAGGGGTACGGCGTCGGCGGCGTCCGTGACCACGACGACGGGGATCACGGGGGCGAGATCCAGTACGGAGGCAGGCGAAGACGAGGGCAACGGCGAATTCATACGCCTCATCCTGCCGGGGGTATGCAACATACGCAAAGGCCGTTGCATATGTTGCAATGAATCCCGGGTGACCCGTGCCGACGGGGCGCCACGCCTCGACCGAGCGGCGCTCGCGGAGCGGACCGCGACGTCGGTCCCCAGGCCGAGGCGCGCTCGCGGCCCGCGTCGCGACCTGGGGCGTGTCGCCCCCGCGGACCCGGCCGCAACCCCTGCCGGGCCGCGCGCGGTCCGTAACGCCGCGCTCACGTTTCGTAACGCCGCGCTCGCGACCCGCAAGGGGAAGTACGTCAGTGGATCTCCGTCACCACCACGTCCAGTGCCCACGGCCTGCCCGCCCTGCCGGGAGCCTCTGCCTCCACCGCGTACCCGAGGTCCCGCAGCGCCTGCACCAGCTCCGCCGGGCCCTTCGGCGCCGCGCCCGCGCTGAGCAGGCTGCGTACGATCTTGCCCTTGGTCGCCTTGTTGAAGTGGCTGACGACGGAACGCTTCTCGACCCCGTTCACCAGCTGGGAGTGCAGCACCCGCACCGTCGCCGTTCGCCCCGCGAGCTCGCCCTTGGGCTTCCACGCCGACGCGTAGGCCGAGGACCGCAGGTCCAGCACGAGCCCGTCGCCGGCCGCCTCGGGCAGTGCGCTGGCCATCGGTGTACGCCAGTGCGTGCCCAGCGCCCCGAGCCCGGGCAGCTTGACGCCCATCGAGCAGCGGTACGAGGGGATCCGGTCGGTCACCCGGACCGCGCCCCACAGCCCCGAGAACACGAGCAGCGAACGCGCCGCCCGCCGCTTCGCCGCCGTGTCCAGGGAGGCCAGGTCCAGGGAGTCGTACAGGACGCCCGTGTAGATCTCCCCGGCCGGACGCGCGCCCGCCGTCCGCAGGCCCACGTTCTTCGCGACTTCGCCACGCAGGCCCTCGCTGAGTCCGAGCACCTCACGGGCCTTCTCCTCGTCGGCCGCGCACAGCTCGACCAGTTCGTCGAGAACCGCCTGGCGCGCCTCGGTGAGTCCCGGCAGGGACAGCGAGTCCAGCTTCAGCGCGGTTCCCCGGCCGGAGGGCGCCTTGCCTTCGGAGGGCGGCAGCAGCACGAGCACGGTGTGGTTCTCCTAACGGCAGTGTGGCCCGGCGCCAGCCTAAGCGCTCGGGGTGTCGGGTGAATTAGCGGTGCTGGGTGGCCTGGGGTGCCTTGCGGACTCGGGGTGCCTTGCGGACTTGGGGTGCCGGGCGAACTCGGGGGCCGAGTGGACTCGGAGTGCCTTGCGACTCGGAGTGCCTTGCGACTCGGAGTGCCTTGCGGACTCGGGACACCGGACGAACCCGGGCGGCCGGGTGCACTCGGGGTGCCGGGTGAAGGAGCGCGTCCTACGCTCGCCGTATGCCTCGCCGCCACATCCGTGTCACCGGTGCACCGGAGGCTCCGCTGCGAGCCGCCCTCCGCGCGTTGCGGACCGATCTGGGGGTGTCGGAGAGCTTCCCGCCCGACGTCCTCGCCGAGGCCGCGCGGCCACCCCGTCTGCCCACCTACGACGCGACGGGCATCCCCCTCTTCACCATCGACCCCCGGACGTCCACCGACCTCGACCAGGCGATGCACCTCGAGCGACGCAAGAAGGGCGGCTACCGCGTCCGGTACGCCATCGCCGACGTCGCCGCCTTCGTCGCACCGGGCGGCGCCCTGGACGCCGAGGCCCACCGACGCGTCATGACCCTCTATTTCCCGGACGAGAAGGTCCCGCTGCACCCGCCTCAGCTCTCCGAAGGGGTCGGCAGTCTGCTCCCGGACGAGACCCGCCCGGCCGTGCTGTGGACGCTCGACCTCGACTCGGACGGCCGTACGGAGGCGACCGACGTACGCCGTGCCCTCGTACGCAGCCGCGCCAAGCTCGACTACACGCAGGTGCAGAAGCAGATCGGGGAGGGGAAGGCCGAGGAGCCGTTGGCCCTCCTCAGGGACATCGGGGAGGCCCGTGAGCGACTGGAGGTCGAGCGCGGCGGCATCTCGCTGAGCGTCCCCGAGCAGGAAATCCGCGACGAGGACGGGACGTACGAACTCGTCTACCGGGCCCCGCTCGCCGCCGAGGGCTGGAACGCGCAGCTCTCCCTGCTCACCGGGATGGCGGCGGCCGAGCTGATGCTCTCGCACGGCACGGGCGTCCTGCGTACGCTGCCCGCCGCCCCGGACGGTGCGGTGGGCCGTCTGCGCCGTACGGCCAAGGCCCTCCGCATCGACTGGCCGCACCATGTCTCGTACGCGGAGCTCATCCGCGCCCTCGACCCGCACTGGCCGCACCACGCGGCCTTCCTCCAGGAGTGCACGACGCTGCTGCGCGGCGCGGGCTACACGGTGTTCCGGGACGGCGTCCTTCCCGAGGTCACCCTGCACGCCGCCGTGGCCGCGCCCTACGCCCATTGCACGGCCCCCCTGCGCCGCCTCGCCGACCGCTACGCCTCGGAGCTCTGCCTCGCGGCGGCCGCGGATCAGCCGCCCCCCGAATGGGTTCTCGCGGCCCTCGACGACCTCCCCGGGCAGATGGCCGACGGCGCCAGGCGCGCGGCCACCGTCGAGCGCGAGTGCGTGGACATCGTGGAGGCCGCGCTGCTCAAGGACCGGGTGGGCGACATCTTCGAGGGCTGCGTGGTCGACGTGCAGGAGGACGAACCCACCGTCGGAACCGTGCAGTTGGAGTCCCCGGCGGTCTTCGCCCGGATCGCGGGCGGCACGGCCCGGCTGCCGCTGGGGGAGCGGCTGCGGGTGCGGCTCACCCAGGCGGACCCGGGCGCGGCGAAGGTGCTCTTCGCGCCCGCGTGAGTGCCCGGCGGGCCAACCCTGACGGCGCCCTTGATCGTGTGCCACGATCGAGGGAACAGTTCCCGATCTCATGGACGGGTGATCCCCCGATGTCCCAGTCTGGCGATCGACCGAAGGAGGGGCGTGACATGACTGCCATGGCACACGAGCCGCTCACGCAGGCGGAGGTCCTGCTGGAGGGCTTTCTCGCCCTGGACACCCCGGAGGGTTTCCGGGCGGAACTGATCGAGGGGGAGATCGTCGTGACGCCGCCGCCGGACGGGGACCACGAGGACTACATCAATCTGATCGTGAAGCAGGTGATCAGACGGTCCCGGACGGACATGGACGTCTCCGGAAACAAGGGACTGAAGTTGAAGAGCGGGGGTGCCTGCCCGAAGAACCACGCGATCCCGGACGCGACCTTCGCACCCGCGCACCTGCGCCTCTTCCGTGGCGCCGACGCCTGGATGCCCTGCGAGGGCGTCGCCATGGTCGTCGAAGTCACGTCCACCAAACCAGAGGCCGACCGAGAGGCCAAACGCCGCTGCTACGCGCGCGGCGGCATCCCGCTCTATCTGCTCATCGACCGCGACGCCTCCGCACTGACGCTCTTCAGTGACCCCGAGAAGGATGACTACCGGCAGCTCTGCACGCTCCCCTTCGGCAAGGCACTCGCCCTCCCGGAGCCGTTCGCCTTCGAACTGGACACGTCGGACTTCCTCTGACCGCCCGCGCGGTCTTGCGCGCAGCCGCCCGCCCCCCTTCGCCCACGCCGCGATCCGGACACCCGCCCGCGGCATGGAAACGGGTCCTCCAGGCGTTGCACCCGCCAGGGAGGTGCGCGGTGGGCGGACGTGAACAGGCGTTGTGGACCAGGGCACGGCTGGGGCGCTGCGGGCCGCCGCTCGACCTCCTGACCGCCCGGTTCGACCGGCACGTCTACGCCCCGCACGCCCACGAGGAGTTCACCATCGGCGTCTGCGTCGGCGGGTCCGAGATCATCGACTACCGCGGCGGCCACATCCGCACCGGGCCCGGCTCCATCGTCGTCCTGGCCCCCGGCGAGATGCACACCGGCGGCCCCGGCAACGCCACCGACGGCTACGCCTACCGCGCCCTGTACGCCGAGCCCTCCCTGCTCGCCGACGGCACCCTCGGCGGCCCCCCGCACTTCCGCGAGCCGCTCCTCGACGACCCCGAACTGGCCGCCGCGCTCCGCGCCGCCCACACCGAACTCAGCGCCTGCCCCGATCCCCTGGAAGCCGAGTCCGTCCTCCCCTGGCTGCTCACGGGACTCGCCCGCCGCCACTCCACGGCCCGCGCGGCATGCGACACGGTCTCCGGGGCGGCCCACATAGCCCGCGCGGTACGGGACCGCCTGGCCGACGAACTCCAGGAACCCCCCTCGCTCGCCGCGCTCGCCGCCGACCTGGGCCTGTCCCGCTACCAACTGCTGCGCGCCTTCCGCACGGCCACGGGGATACCGCCGTACGCCTGGCTGGCCCAGTACCGGGTGAACCGTGCCCGCGGGCTGCTGGACTCCGGTCTGCGCCCCGCCGAGGTCGCCCCCCTCGTGGGCTTCGCCGACCAGGCGCACCTGACCCGCTGGTTCCGGCGGGTGCTCGGCGTGACGCCTGCGGCGTACCGGGCGAGCGTGGCGGCGACGGCGTACCGCAACAGCGTTCAAGACTCCTGAGGGCCGGGCGGCCGACACTGCCCGCATGACTGCACGCGGCTGGTTTCTCTTCTCCCTCATGGGAGTGGTCTGGGGCATCCCCTACCTGATGATCAAGGTGGCGGTGGACGCCGTGTCCCCGTCCGCGGTGGTGTTCACGCGCTGTGCGCTCGGCGCCGCGCTGCTGCTCCCCTTCGCGATACGCCAGGGCGGCCTGGCCCGCAACGTCCGCACCCACTGGCGCCCCATGCTGGCGTTCGCGTGCATCGAGATCATCGGCCCCTGGTGGACCCTGACCGACGCCGAACGCCATCTGTCGAGCTCCACGGCGGGCCTGCTGATCGCGGGCGTCCCCATCGTCGGTGTGCTCGCCGCCCGCCTCCTCGGCGACACGGAACGGCTCGGCGCCCGCCGCGTCACGGGCCTCGCCCTCGGGATGTCCGGCGTCGCGGTCCTCACCGTCCCGCACCTGACCGGCGGCGACGCCCGTTCCCTGGCCGAGGTGCTGCTCACGGTCGTCGGCTACGCGACGGCACCGGTGATCGCGGCCCGCCATCTGAAGGACGTGCCCTCGCTCCACCTCACGGCGCCCTGCCTGGCCCTGGCGGCGCTGGTCTACGCCCCCGCCGCGGCCGCCACCCGGCCGGAGACGGTCCCGTCCGGGCAGGTCCTGGCCGCCCTCGCCGGCCTGGGCGTCATCTGCACGGCGGTCGCCTTCGTCGCCTTCCTGGAACTCATCAAGGAGGCGGGCCCGACGAGAGCGACGGTGATCACGTACGTCAACCCGGCGGTCGCGGTGGCGGCCGGCGCCGTCTTCCTCGACGAAAGCCTTACCCCCGGCGTCCTCGCGGCCTTCGCCCTCATCCTGGCGGGCTCGGTCCTGGCGACGGCGACGGCCGGACCGAGGCGCGCCGCACGCCCGGTACCATGGTCGATACGGCAGACGAGCCGGGCGGACGGCCGCGTGGAGGTTCTTGTGGACCTTCCCGAGGAACGTCCGGGCTCCACAGGGCAGGGTGGTGGCTAACGGCCACCCGGGGTGACTCGCGGGACAGTGCCACAGAAAGCAGACCGCCGGGAACTCTGGTTCCCGGTAAGGGTGAAACGGTGGTGTAAGAGACCACCAGCGCCTGAGGCGACTCAGGCGGCTAGGTAAACCCCACCCGGAGCAAGGTCAAGAGGAGCCGCTGTAAAAGGCGTCTCTGCGCGGACGTTCGAGGGCTGCCCGCCCGAGTCCGCGGGTAGACCGCACGAGGCCGACGGCAACGTCGGTCCTAGATGGATGGCCGTCTCCCCGGCCGCCGCGAGGCGACCGGGTGACAGAACCCGGCGTACAGCCCGACTCGTCTGCCACTCTGGGCTATGGCCTGGCCTTGCCGGACGGCGGCCACGACTCAGTGCCCCACCGGGCAGTCAGTGCGTCGACGATGAGCAGACCGCGACCTGTCTCGTCGGTGGGACTGGCCGTAAGCCGAGCCATGGGGCGACGGTCGCCTCGCGGATCGGTAACTTCGATACGGAGCGTGTCCGAGGCCGCGACAGCGAGCGCGAGTCGGAATGCTCGTCCCTTTACGCGTCCGTGCGACACCGCGTTCGCCGCCAACTCGGCGATGCGTCGCGGACTCGCTGACCGTACGGCTGGGCGGCCAGCCCCACTCGCTGAGCTGCTGCACGGCAAGCAATCGGGCGAGGCGGGCACCACGAGACGCGGCGCTGAGGAGCTGAGTAAACCGCTGGGTGGAGATTTCTGACTTCATGTCACTGAGCGTTGCCGCCGCGCTCCACCCTGCCCAGGGAATGCTACGGAGGGTGTGTGTACCTGTACGGACGGTGTCCTGTACGGGATGTCGGCCGTGACCTGGTGGGGCGCGCGGGATTGCGGGGCGGTGGCAGATGACGGTGACGGAGTCACAGGAGACGTACGACGAGGGCGACCAGACCAGCGACCTGAACCGGGCAATTCGCAGTAGCCCCGCACTTGCTTGACCCGGTTGAGCATGGGGACGCCGGCCGGCACGGCGTCGGGCCGTTTGCTGGTGAGAGGCAGGCTGTAGTCGACGAGAACCTCGACGTTGTCGAGTCCGGCCTCGATGAGGGCGTTGGCGAGCGCGGGCAGGCTGCGTTCCCAGGACCGTATCTCTGCCGGTGCGGCCCTCCGGCCGTGCTGGTGACGGAAGTTCTCGGTCAGATGCAGTGCCAGCGACCCTTCGAGGATGCGGGCGGCCACGAACGCCGCGGCGGAACAGCAAGAAAACGGCCCCAGGCAGCACGAAGAAGACTCGTGCGGGTGGGGGCATGTCCTCCGGTGTCCGCCGGGCAGGTGGATCAGGAAGCCCGTCGGGCCGCTGAGATGGTGCTCGCCATCCTAGATCAGCGTGTGGATCACGAGGAGGGGATTGGGCGGGTTCGGCCCGGCCGGGCGGTGCGGTGGCGTGGCGGTTGGTGGCGCGCGGGTTTCGGGTGGGACTTGTGGATGGGGGGCCGTCAAATGTTGTTTCGGCCGGGGGCGTTCGCTTCGCCGCCGGCCCGTGCGCCCAGCGCGCCTGACGACCGGCTTCCTCGGGTTCGCCCCGCGCCTGCAGGTCGCGGTTGGCTCCCTCGGCCGCCTCGGCGGGCTTCAGCGAGCTGCCGGTGCCTCCGTTGCTCCGCTTCGAGGCGGCGATCCGCATGACCTTCTTACCTCACGCTTGCTTGAGATGTTGAGCAAGTCGCCGGAGAGTCGTCCAGGCATGGTCGGCACCGGCGCCGTCGCCGAGTGGGTAGTGGAGTGCGGGCTGGGCGGCGGGCCCGAGTTGAGTCGGCCGGAGGTCGAGGGGTGGGCGTCGGGCGTGGGTGAGGCCGATGTCGCGTACGTCTTTGGGGCCCAGGGTGAAGGAGTGGGGGATGGGCGGGGCTTCCAGGTGGGGAGGGGTGGTGAGGTCGCGGCGAGCCTGGCGGAGTGACGTGAGCATGGTGGTCAGGTGGTGGTCGGTGACGAGTGCCTCGGCGAGAGGCTTGATCGCGTCCAGTGGTGCGGTCTCGTCCTTGCTGTAGCCGAGGGTGAGGTGGACGTCCTCCTCCACGCCCGTGGTCGTGCGGGTCACGCGCAGAGTGGCGAAGGACGGGCGGTCGGGGTGCCCGATCGCGATCAGCTGGGTGGGCCCCGGGACCCGGCTGCGTGCGAGGTCCGTCAACTGGCGTGGGCGCCAAGGGAGGTTGACCGGTTCTGCGGTGCCCCAGCCGGCGGGGGCGGTGCCGGTCAGGGACTGCCAGGCCGCTTCCAATGCGCGGCCGAGCATAAGCTGTTCGTCGGCGGGGTGCAGGGTGCGGAACGCGATGATGAGCTGGCGTTCGCTGGACGGTGTGACGCTGGTGAAGGCATCTGCCACGGTGGCCCTGCCGTCCCCCGTGAGGTCGGGCGTGAACGTACCGTCCTGCCAGCGCAGTGCGGCACCGGAGAGGCCGTCGTAGTAGCCACAGGCCGGGTCCTGGACGACCCATCGGTTGGGGACCTGGGCCAGTGTGGTGCGGGCGGGGCAGCTCAGTCGTACGTGGGGTGGTGTGACGATCTGCAGAGCGCGGCCGGCTGCGGAAGTGGTACGGAGGACTTCCGAGAGCCAGGAGGTCAGGGCGACCACGGGGCGGTCGATGAGGACGACCGCGGTGCTGTCGGTCAGTACGTCTACGGCGGGTTGGTCGGCGCCGGATGCCGCAACGGCGTCGGTGTCGACGACCTCGGTGGTGGCCGTGGCCGACGGCCAAGTAGTGCCGCCCAGCAGTGCGTTGAGACGTCCGCAGACTGATCCGGCGAGGCGTGCCGCCTCGGGGACCGCCGTCGACGCGCGGGCCTCGGTCCACCAGAACGGTACGGGCACGTCGATGCCGAGGAGCCGTCGGGCCTCGCCCGGCACTTGGACGAGTACCGGTGCCTCGACGGACACGAGGGGGCGGCCTCCGTGACCGCATAGCTGGATGACCGCGCCGTCTGCCGTCGCCGAGACGTCGAGGCCGGGACCGCCCGCGTACAGCCCGGCCAGCAGGGCCCAGGTATCGGGCATCTTCGGGGTGAGAGCGATGACGTCCTTGGTCACGAGCGCGGGACTTCCTCGGTCTCTTCGGTGGCGAGGGCGGTCTGGATGAGCTGGTGGTGGCGTCCGCGGCGGACGAGGGTGCCGCGGCCGGGCGGTTGTGCGGAGGCGTATAGGCCGGGAAAGAGCTGGCCCTCGGTGCGGTCGCCGGTCATGACGAGGGCGGTGGTGCCGGTTTCGCGCACGGTGGTCAGCAGCGGTTCGTACAGCGCCCGGGAGGAGCCGGCGACGCGGCGGGCGATGACGAAGTGCAGGCCGACGTCCTGGGCAGAGGAGATGTACGGCAGGAAGGGCGCCAGAGGCTGCTGCCCGGCGGTGGTGAGGATGTCGTAGTCGTCGACCAGGATCACGATCCGCGGTCCGGTGAAGGCGGGTTCGGTGGTGAGCGCATCGGGATCGGCCGTCTCCGGCAGGCGCTTTTCCAGTTCGGTGCCGATGCCGGTGGCCAGTGCGGCGGCGAGTTTGGCGTTGTGGGCATAGCCGCCGCGATACGGCTCCGGGATCACTCCGCGCAGGCCGCGGCGCGGGTCGAAGACACCGAAGACCAGTTCCTCGTCGGAGTAGCGCGCGACGAGCTGATCGGTAATGAGCTTGAGCAGGTTGGTCTTGCCGCATTCGTTGTCGCCGAGGATCAACAGGTGCTGGTCGGCCCCGAAGAGATCGATGAGGGCGGGGGCGAGGGCGTCCTGGTCGACGCCGATGGGGATCTTCTTCGGCTCGGACATCAGGGACGGCAGCCGATCTGCGGGCAGTCGGGTCGGCAATACCCGGATGGGAGCGGCAAGTTCGCCGTGCCAGGTGGCGCGGATGCTGCGTGCGGCCTCCTCCAGTGCCGGGCCGAGGCCGCCGCTCGACGGTTGCGCGTCGATGCGGGGCAGGGCGACGTGGGCGAAGAGCTTGGCGTCGGTCAGGACCCTGCCCGGGGTGTCGGAAGAGAGCGTCTCGGACAGCTTGCGGTCGACGGAGGAGTCGGCCGGGTCGTTGAGGCGCAGTTCGACGCGGGCTCCGAACATGGACTGGGTGGCGATGCGGACGTCGTTCCAGCGCAGCATGCCGGCGACGATGTGGATGCCGTAGCCGCCGCCGCGCTTGAGGAGGCCGGTCACGGTGTCGTCGAGTTCGGCGAACTCGTCGCGCAGTGCGCCGAATCCGTCAATGAGCAGTACGACGTCGGTGGAGCCGAGTTCGGGCAGCCGACCCGTACCGCGCAGGTGGCGCAGCTGGTCGACGGAGTCGATGCCGTGGGCGCGAAAGAGCTCCTCGCGTTCGGCGAGCATGCCGCGGACCTCAGCGACGGTGCGTGCGGCGCGTTCGTGGTCGGCACGCCCGGCGATGCCGCCGACATGCGGCAACCCGGCTAGCGCGGACAGCCCGCCGCCGACCAGGTCCAGGCCGTATACCGCGACGTCGTACGGGGTGTGGGTCGTGGCCAGTGACAGGGCCAGGGTGCGCAGCAACGTCGTCTTGCCCGACTGCGGGCCGCCGATGACGGCGACGTGGCCGCCGGCGACGGTCAGGTCCAGCATCCACTGGCCCTGCCACTGCCGGGCAGGATCGTCGAGCACGCCCAGCGGTACGCGCATGGCACCTGCCTGCCTGACGGCGAGTTGCAGCCCGCGCTCACTCACCTGGACCGGCCCGGCGGCCGCGTCCAGTGTGACGGCGTCCGGTAGCGGTGGCAGCCAGATTCTGCGCACGGGAGCTGCGGCTGCAGCCAGTTGGTCGACCATCACGGACATCACGGTCGGGCCGGTCTCGCGTGTGGTGGCGGCGGGTTTCTCCGAGGCCTCCGCCCGGGGCACGGCTAGGGTGTTGAAGGTGGGGTACGGCCAGGCGAGCGGCGCGTCGTCCTGCTGCTCGCGCAGCGCGGGTCCGCGGTAGGCGCCGGAGACGTAGCCCGCCTTGAAGCGCTTGTACGTGGAGGTGTCGACCTTCAGATAGCCGAAGCCGGGCAGCGGTGGCAGGTGGAAGGCGTCGGTGGTGTCCAGCACGGTGCGCGACTCGTCCGCGGAGAAGGTCCGCAATCCCAGCCGGTACGACAGGTAGGTGTCCAGGCCCTTGAGTTTGCCGCCCTCGATGCGCTGGCTGGACAGCAGCAGGTGCACGCCGATGGAGCGGCCGATGCGGCCGATGGAGAGGAACAGGTCGATGAAGTCCGGTTTGGCGGTGAGCAGTTCCCCGAACTCGTCGATGACGACAAACAGGTGCGGCAGAGGTTCCAGGTCGGGCCGTTGGGCGCGCAGGGCCGCGTAGTGGCCGATGTCGGCGATGTTGCCGGCGTCCTTGAGTACCTGCTGGCGGCGCTTGACCTCGCCGGCGAGGCTGGTGTGGACGCGCTCGACGAGTCCGGCCTGGTTCTCCAGGTTCGTGATCACCCCGGCCACGTGCGGGAGTTCGGTGAAGGGGGCGAAGGTGGCGCCGCCCTTGTAGTCGACCAGGACCAGGGACAGGTCCTCGGGAGAGTGGGTGGCGGTCAGCGCGAGGACGAGGGTGCGCAGCAGCTCGCTCTTGCCGGAACCGGTCGCGCCCACGCACAGCCCGTGCGGGCCCATGCCGAGCTCGGATGACTCCTTCAGGTCCAGCAGTACAGGCTCATGGCGGTCCGTCAACCCGATCGGCACGCGCAGGAAGTCCCGCTCGCCGCGGGGCGCCCACATCCGGGGCACGTCCAGCGCCGCCGGGTCCTCGATGCCGAGCAGCCCCGTGAAATCCACCGGTCCGGAGACGGGGGTGCCCTCGGCCGCGGACTCCGCCGACAGCCGCAAGGGGGCCAGCAGCCGCGCCAGGCCCTCGGCGCCCGCAGCGCTGACCGGGTCCGATGTGCCCTGCGTCACCGCCGAGGGCTCCCGCAGGTCCTCTACAGCGATCCGGTCGCAGGCGACGGTGATGCGGACACTCACCTGGTCGGGCTCGTGCACCTGCTGCTCCAACAGGTGAAGCACCGTGGCCCCCATCTCCTGCAGATCGACGGCCGTGTCGGGCCTGGGTAGTTCGGTGGCCGTCTCCCCGTACTCGTCGCTGACGACCAGGAGCCGGCTGGTCATCCGAAGAGCGTTCCGGTCCGACAGCCCCCGGCGCACCTCCGCCGCGTACGAGGCCCGCTGCCCCAGCTCGTGGCGGCACAGTTGGGCCAACTGCACAAGGCTCGGCGCGATCCGGCGGGCGGCGACCGGGCCGTCGTGCTCTTGCGGGTCGAGGACGTGGGGCAGCCACTTGGCCCACGCCCAGTCGGCCAACCGCTCGCCGGGTATACCGAGCGCGACGACGACATCGTCCGGGGCGTGGGCGACCGCGGTTTGGATCAGCAGCGCCCGAGCGACCCGCAGCACACCCTCCCGGTCCCCGACGATGCTGACGTTGCCCGCCCGGTCCAGCGGCACCGTCAACGGGCAGTCACTGGCTACCGAGTACCGCGCCAGAAGCGCACGGGCCTCGTTGAGCATGAACGGGTCCGGCGGGGTCAGCACCCCGCCGGTGCTGTTCTGGCCGACGGCCAGCTCCTGTACCGGCACATCCCCGGTGCCCACCCGCACCCGCAGAAAGTCCGCGTCCTCGCGGCGCCGCTCCCACAGCCGCGCCGGATCGCGCACCAGGTCGTACAGCGCCTCCGGTGGCGGATTGAGCACCCGCGCCTCCATTCGCCGCTCCCGCTCGCCCGCGCCGAACTCCTCACGCAGTTCTTCCAGGTACTCCAGATACCGCTCGCGCTGGATACGCCGAGCGCGTTGGGCCTTGCCGCGCTGGGACAGGAACAGGGCCACTGCCCCGAGCAGCGCGAAGACCAGCACGATCGCGCCGAGCGCGGCGAACTGGCTGTTGCGAATGATGGTCATCATGATGACCGAGCCCATGACGCCGGCCATGGGCAGCAGCGCGGTCGCCGCGTTTCCCGCTTTGCCCTCGGGCAGGTTGGGCGGCGCCTCGATCGTGCGCGGCTGGGCCGGCTCGAGGGGGTGGGTCGAGCGCGCGGGCCGGTGGATCTGGTGCTGGGTCACGACCGGGCCCTTTCTCGTACGGGTCCTGCGGCGTGGTTCATGGTCATCGCACCCTCGTCGCGCGCTGCATTACCTCGGCGGCAAGCCTGACGGTGGCGTCCCGCGTGCTCTGGCCGAGCAGGTCGGCGCGTATGGGACCGCCTCCGGCCAGGTGACGGTCGTAGGGGAGGGATATGACGGTGACTCCGGTCTCTCGCAGATGCGCGGTGGCCGCCTTCACGTCCAGAACCATGTCGGGAGAGCCGGCGGTGAGCGCGACCACCGTGGAAGCGAGGGCGGAGTGCGGAAGCTGGGCCAGCCAGTCCAGGACCTGGCGGGTGCCGCCCACGCCCTCCGCGGTCAACGGCGCGACCACCACCCGCGCGTGGGCGGTGTCCATCGCGGTACGCGCCACCTCGCCCGGCAGGGTCTCGCAGTCCACCACCGTCACCGCGAAATACCGCCGCAGCGCCAGTGTCACCGTGCGGTACGTCCGCACGTCCAACGGGGCGCCGACCCGGCCCTGGCCGGCGGGCAGCAGCCAGCCACCATCGGTCACAGGCACCAAGTAGCCGGTGACGTCGGTCAGTTGCATCGACGGATTCAGTATCCGTGCCAGGTCAGCGCATGCCCAGCGCACGGAGTCCGCGCCCATCCGCACCGGCAGGGTGCCCAGCGCGGCGTCGGCCTCCAGCGTGAGCACCGGGTCGTGCCGGTAGTGGTTGAAGGTCCGGCCCAGCAGCGCGGAGACGGTGGACTTGCCCACACCGCCGCGGATCGACGTCACCGCGATCACCCGCCCGGTGGTGACCGGCTGCTGCAACTCCCGTGCGATTCGTGTCTGTTCGGCCACTTCCTGGGCGGCCGACGCGGTGAGCTTGCGCAGCGAGCGTCCGGTGCGCCGGGCCACGGAGTCCCCGTGCTGTGGGCGACCCAGGGCACGGGCGAGGCGAGGGTCGACCGTGGGAACGGATTCCGGGGTGGGCACGGGGATGCGGGGGTCGCGGGGCTGCCGCGGTGCGGGTTGGGACGCGGGCGCCGATTTCGGGGGCTGCACGTAGTGGTGCACACGTGGGTCACCAGGGTGAGCCGGGAGGTTCGGGCGCGGTTCGGCGGCTTCGGCTGTTGGACCGAGACGCGGATCGGCCTGCGATGCGGCGGCTTCCTGCATCAGGCCGACACCCGGGGCCGGGCCGGCCTGCGATTCGGGGTGCACCAGGCGCAGCGGCGGGGTGGGCTCGGACGACTGAGCAGGGGTAACGGTCTGCCGGGCTCCGGCATCGGGTTGCCCCAACTGCCGTAGCACATCGCGCTGCCAGTCCCCTCCCTGCGCCATGCCACCCTCCCCCTAAGCGAAAGTGTCGAGCAGTCGCCCATACACGCCGAACACCCCGAGAAGGAGCGGGAACAGCGCGATCACGCCCAGCGATTCGAGTGCGTCACCGGCACGCCGCAGCCGCACGCGTACATGCTCGGCCGGCTGCACCGCCAGCACCACCAACGGCACCATCGCGAGCGCGACGAGCACGGTCAGCGGGCCCGCCGCGCCGGACCGCTCCAACCACACCGACAGCAGCCGCACGGTCAGGGTGGCCGCGGCAGCCAGCAGCACCACGACCTCCGCGACCAGCGGGAAGGCGCGCGCCCGCAGGGTGAGCACCACAGTCGTGACGGCGGCGAGCAGCACGGTCCACACCGACGACGACCTCAGCGCGAGTACACCCGCCACCGCCGTCGAAACGGCCGTCGTGATCGTGGCGAGCGCCAGGCCGCGATGCGTGGCTGTGAGGGCCGCCGATACCTGATATCTGCTGACAGACAGGCCGCCCGAGCGACGGTCGTCGAGGCCGGACAGCCCCGACGCCATCAGCGCCAGCCGCGGCAGCACACCGAGCACGATCACCGACCCGACCGCGAGCAGTGTCCCCGCACGTGCCTGGGCCGTCACCGTCCCCGCACCCGCCTGCAGCGCCACGGCGGCCTCCCAGCCGATCCCCACAGCGCTCACGGCAGCGGCCCCGACCAGCCCACCGCGCCCCAGAGACGTGAACCAGCCGAGCAGGACGAGCGTCATCACGGCGGCCACGGTCACACCCGCCAGCCGCATCGCACCCGACCAGGCATGGGCGTCGGCCAGGGTCCACACGCCCAGTACGCCGAGCACTCCGGCGGTGGCGATCAACGTGGCGGCCAGGGCCCGCCGCTTCGCCCGCCCGAGAAGAGCCCCACCGAGAGCCGATACAGCGGCGACGGCCAGCAGCGCTCCGGCGACGGCCGTGTGCGCGTACGCGCTCCGGCCGAAGAATCCACCGACGGTCGCCCAACCGACGGTCGCGAGCCCCGCCACGAGCCGCCGCGCGGCAGGCCGCCACCGCCAGGCGCGTACGTCAAGATCCTCGGCAACCTCATCGGTGACGTCGTGCACCACCGGCGCCGACGGTGCGTCCTCGGCCCGCACCAACCGCAGCACCGCACCGTCCGGCACTCCGGCCGACTCCAACGTGCTGTCGTGCGCGAGCGCGGAACCGTCCGCGGTGACGAGATGCCGCAGCTCGGGCCGTCCCGCCACACGGTCGTCGAGCAACCGCATGACCTCCGGCAGCAGCAGACCGATGGGTTCCCGGGACGGCAGTACGAGGTCGACCCGCCGCCGTTCACCGACCAAAGTGACCCGACTCAACGCCGTACGCCCACTCGTCGCCGCACGACTCACGGCCCCCGCAGATATCACGCGTTCGAACCTATCATCGAAAAGAAGAGGTCACGGAGGGTGATGTGGGCTGCGAGGAAAACCTCGGCGACGGTTGCACAGAACGCCCATAGGGGCTCTTCCCGATGATGCGGTGTGACACGAACGACCACCCCACGCAGCCCGCACACAACACCGCGGCGATCACCACCCCGGCGAACACCTTCCCCACCCGCTCATCCACCGACCGCCGCTGCCGCTGCGCCCCGAACAACAAGGCATCCCGAAGCCGCCGGCGCCGTACGGACACCGACTCCAGCAATTGGCTGTCGTAATCCTGGGCTGTCACGTCTCGAACTCACCGAGCCAGCTGCGCTTCAGCAGGTACAGGGGCAGGCACTCCGACTCGACCTTCTTGCGGAGGCCGGGAAACGTTCGTGACCACTGACTTTCTCCTCTAGTGGATCTCTCGCCGATATCGCCACCCTTGAGGGGCCCGGGCGAGTTGAATGGCCAACGTCCGACTAGGCCAGGTTGCCCTTTTCTGGCGGGCTTCCGCCTCTTGGCACCCCACCTGCCTGCCAGGTCAGAGCCTGTCGGTGACGTCGGGGCCGGAGCCGTCATCGAGTGCGTCGGGCGTTCCGATACCGAGCTCCGTGGCAAAGCCGAAGTAAGTGACCTCCCCCGGCTCGCCCTTCACGCCGAGCGATGAATTGAGATCCTGTAGAGCCGCCGCGAGCCGCGGAGCATTGTGTTGATGCACATCGGGGTGTGGTCGGCCTGCGAAGTCGAACCAGCCCCAGACGTCGTGATGGACGGCAAGTTCGGCAGAGAGGCCCACGGGGGCGGGGGAGACGGACAGATCAACCAGCCGAGGTTCGCGGTGGGTTTTTCCTTGGGAGTCGATCCAGGTCCCCGTTCCCACGACGTGAATGTCATCGACTTCGGCGTCCGGGAAGCCCGAAGGCCGACTGCGGAGAACTCGTTCCGGGAGACGAGGGTCCCCCAATGGAACCGTCAACGCCAAGCTGGTCGTGATGTCGATGCCTCCGGAGTCGAGCACATACCAGTCATATTCCAGCCTGTGCGGCGTCAGAAGCTCATGCTTTCCGAGGACGTCTGCCATTCTCGCCGCCATGGCCAGTGCGGATTCCAGGCCAGGAGCAGCTACTTCGTCAAGATCCCAGAACCATGAACCGCATTCGCGCGGAGCGCGCATCAGAGTCGACATGGAGATTCCTTACGGGAAAACGGGGCCGTTGGGCGGGACAGTTACGGATCCGTCATTGAAGCGCAGGTAGAACGTGGCCCCTGCTCTCCTGGCCTGAAACTCGGCTTCCTTGAACATCTTAGCGTTGAGGTCCGTGATCGATTGATGCACATCCAGGATGGCGATCTTCCCATCGGCCGTACCGGGTTTGAGCTGCCCGGCAGCCTTCTTGGCCGCGCTCTTGATTCCCTCGATGTTGTCGACGTCCTTGAGCTGGTAGCCGTAATGCGGTGTGCCGTCGGCGTGGAGCGTGGTGACATCCAGATCGAGGCCGGTCACATCGTCCTTGAGCTCGAACGCGAGATCGGAAAAACCACGGCTCTGCAGCTCCGTTGCATGCTTCAACGCCATGTATGCGGCAGGGACCATGCTCTTGTTGGACTTACTGGCGCCCTGCTTGCACATCTTGAGGATCTCGTCGTAGTTCTTCACACCGCTGAGATGCCCACGAGAGATCAGGTCCGCGACATCGGCGCCGAACGGCTCCTTGCTCAGAGTGCGGATCACGCGAGCCTGGTCCTGGGGGGCCATCTTTGCTCGGCTGAGCTCCTCGATGAGTCCTGCTTCCTGCTCGGGACGCATCGGCTCTGAGGGCGAACCCGCAGTCTCCGGGCCCCTGCTGTACCGCTCCGGAGCAATCTCGTCGACGGGGCTGTGCGGAGTACCGCCCGGCTCTGTGTGTCCGTCATGCGGTGGGGGCTGACCGCCGCCGCCCATCGGTCCGTCGTGGCCGGCACCTGTGGGGCTGTGGTCGTGCCCGCCTGAGGGGCTGTCACTGTGGCTACCGGTCGGACCGTCACCGTGTGAGGAAGTGGCGCCGCGTGGCGAGTCGGCAGGCGATTGGCGACTGGCGGACGGACTGCGTCCCGAGTCGTGAGCGCCGCCGCCTGCCATGTGGCTGCCCGATTCGCCGGGAAGCCTGGTCGTCCTGCCGGGCACGGCGTCTCCAGCCCGCCCGACGGCCCCGGTGGCATCGTCACCGGCATGCGCGCCCACCAGGGCAGGATCGCGGTGGGCAAGGTTCTGTTCCAGCATGGTGCGGTCGGCGGCAGATAGTTCGACGTGGGCTTCCGGCTTGGTGCCGTCGGCTTTGATGACGGAGCCGTCGTCGAGGTTGAGGCGGGTGCCGTCGGGCCATTCGATGTGGTTGCCGACCACGTCGGGGGCGTCGTCAGCGATCTCGAGGACGCTGCCGTCGGGCTGCACCTTGCCCGCGCCGCCGAGGATGTCCGTGTACGTGCCGGCGCGGACGTTCCTGAGGCTGCTGAACAGGTCGGCGACCTTGACCGTGCCGAACTTGGTGGCTTTGCCGATGTATGTGATCGGGTCGACGAGTTTGCCTGCCTTGCCGAGGACGGCAACCGTGCGGGCCGCGGCGCCGCCCTTGGCGGCAGCCCCGGCACCGCCGGAGAATACCGTGGTCAGCACGTTGAAGGTGACCGCGCCCGCGGCACGCGAGGGGTTCTTGCCCCACTGGTCGTAAGCCACCAGCGCCTTGCCGGTGTCGACCACAGCCTGGCGGGATTCGCGTAGG
This sequence comes from Streptomyces sp. 142MFCol3.1, assembly GCF_000424945.1. Classification (NCBI taxonomy): domain Bacteria; kingdom Bacillati; phylum Actinomycetota; class Actinomycetes; order Kitasatosporales; family Streptomycetaceae; genus Streptomyces; species Streptomyces sp. 142MFCol3.1. The sequence goes on along the minus strand of NZ_AUKV01000008.1, from coordinate 92,138 downwards.
TAGGAGGGGAGTTTGTCGTCGGGGACCAGCCAGTAGGCGTACCCGAGCGGGGTGGCGGAGATGAGGGCGCCGGTGGCCAGCTTGCCCAGTCCGTCCCAGGCCTGCCCCATGGCGTCCAGGCCGTCGAATCCGACGAGGGTGCCCAGGCCCTTGATGGTGCCCCACACGCCGTCGATGACGAAGCCCTTGCCGAACTCGGTGAGCTCGTGACCGAGCCAGTCCAGGCCGTGGCGCTCCTTCTCGACCGTCTTGCCCCAGGGCAGCTTCTCGGACTGATCGAGGACGTCCGCGGTGAAGCCGTACAGCGATGTGCCCCGGTTCAGCCACCGCTTGGCGGCACCGTCCTCAATGATGAGTGTGGTGCCGTGGACCAGAGCGGTGATCTTGTTGTGACAGGTGATCTCCGCCTGCCAGAACGCCGCCGTGGCGGCGTTGACGTCATGCACCAGATCGTTGTTGAGCTGGACGTTGTCGTCGTCCTCGCGCCAGTGGTCGTCCCCCGCGATGTCGTTGCGGAACGTTTGGGCCCGCTCCTTGAGGCTTTTGAGTTTGCTCACCAGCGGGCGAATCTCGTCCTCGTAGGCGCTCAACGCGGCGCCCACTTTCTCCAAGTCATCTGCGAAGGCATCGGACTTGGTGGCAACGGGGGCGGTGGTGGCGAACAACTGGTCCGCCTCCGGAGCCGCGTAGAACGCCGACAACCCCTGGAAGGTGGAATGCACATCCGCCCCCGAGGCTCGGAACACGCCGGCCTCCGCCCCCAGCACCACCGCGTCCAGGCCTAATTGCTCCAGATCCCCGGTGAACTGGGGAATCCCCTCCGGGTCTATCAGTTGCGGGCCCATTTTGCGCCCTGCTTCCCACCCGCGCCGGGCAGGTCGATCTTGGGCTCCTTGAGCGCCTCCTGCTGGGCCTTCGCGGCCATCTCCAGGTCGCCCTTGATGTACTCATTGGTGGCGGTGGCCGCCCCGTTGATCGAGTTCGACGTCCGCTTCGCCACGTACATCAGATCCTTCTGGTACGCGTTGAAGAACTCACCCAGCGCCGCTGCCACCGGCCCCTGCGTACCGCTCTTCTCCACGCCGCCCTGCTCGATGGTCCCCGCCGACTTGGCGGCACTCGGCACCGTCGTCTCCAGCGCCTTGCCGACGTTCGACAGTCCCTCGGCCGCCGTGGCGGTGTTGGTGAGCACGCCCTGCACGCCCGAGGGAGATATATCCCAAGCAGTCACCAAAAGTCCCCGTATCCCCGTAGGCCCCGAACTCCCTTGCTTCGGGCCGCTTCAGCCACCGCAGCCCGGAGTGTCACCGTCTCAACCGATGTTGTCGACGGCGGCCCGGGCCTTGGCCATGGTCGACTGCGCGGTCCCGTCGTTCTGCTCGAGCGTGGTGCGTACGAGGCGGATGATGTCGCGGACCTCGTTCGCGGCGTGGTTCCAGCGCTTTTCCTTGCCGTGGTACTCGTCGGCGACGCCGTCGGCGGTGAAGTCGGCCATCGCTGCCTGCACCGCGCGGTCGCGGTCGCCGAGGACGCGCTCCAGCTGGCCGATGATGCCCTGCAAACTGCCCTGCACCTCGCCGGAGGCGCCGGTGTCGTAGGAGCGGCGGTCCTGGTTCTGGCTCATCGTCAAGTTCCCCCTGTGTGGGCGGCTATCGGGCGCCGAAGCGGGCCGCGTCGAAGTTGGACTGGCCCATGTTCTGGTGGGCGTTGTCCTGCTGCTCCAGGTCGCCCGAGCCGAACGCGGTGTCCATGCCGGACTGGCCGCCCAGGATCGCGCCGAGCGACCCGTTCAAAGCGTTGGTGATCTCGTCCGTGTGCGCCTTGAACGAGTCGAACGCGGCCTTCCCGGCCCCGTTGAACTTCCCCTCCAGCGGCTCCGCCGCCTGCACCAGCCACCGGATCAGCGTGCCCAGGTCCTCTGTCGACCCGACCGTGCTCTTGCCGAGATCCGCCAGGGTCGACGACCCCATGTCGAACTTCACGCACCCACCCCCGTGTCAATCACCCTGCCTGCCACCCCTGTTCGACCATTGCGGCGCTCTGTCCTGTCCCCAAACAGTTCCCGCGCGTCACGCACGTCTCACGAGGCGTCGAACATGCTCTCGTATCAACATTGCGGGCGCAACGCAGTGAAGTGCGAGATGGCGTGATCCCTCCCATGAGTTGTCTCACTTCACCCCGACCCAACTGCAGGATTCCTGACCGGCGGACCGCGAGGGAGGGGTCCCCGAAGGCCTCGGCGGCCGAGTGGGCCGGCCGGGCGCGTCGTAACGGCTGAGAATGTGCGGTGCCGTAGGCATGGGGGAGGTGTGGGGGGCCGAGGGCGAGCGGCTCGACCGGCACGTCAGCGCACGGGTGTGCAGTCAGGCAGGCAGGTCGGTGCTCGCCGAGCCCGAAGGCTCCCTGACGTGCCGGCCCGCTGCGGACACCCCCGGTAGCGCGTCCGCTGTACCGGTGACCCGGCCACCGAGTGGTGGCCGCATCCGCCGTACCCGGTGACCCGGCCACCGAGTGGCGGCCGCACGCCGCCGCACCCGGTGACCCGGCCACCGCGCCGGCGCGACGGGGGCCGGGCGGCCGGGTAAGGAGTCGAGGCTGCCCGGCCACCCCGGCTACGCACGCCGAAGCAGCACCCCCACCACCGCCTCCACATACCCCGGGAACTCCTCGGCCGAGGGCAGCGCGGACGGGACGGCGTGGCCGAGCTGGGTGTGACCCAGGTAGAAGTTGTAGGCCATCAGGCCCCGCCGCCGTGCCTCGGTGTCGGTGAAGCCGAGTTCGGTGAAGAGCCCGGCCAGGTAGCCGATCCGGCGCTCCGTGACCTGTTCGAGTGCGGCGGCGACCTGGGGATGGCCGACGCTGGCGAGCAGGGAGAGTTCGAGCGGGTCGCGCTCGGCCGGCCAGGTGACCTCGGTGAACAGACGGCGCAGGCGCTTCTCCGGGTCCGGCTCGGTCTGCATCGCGGCGATGATCTGCTCGGTGTCCGTTTCGACCCAGCGGGCGAGCGCTGCCTCGATCAGTGCCTCGCGGTTGCCGAAGTGCCAGTAGAAGCTGCCCTTCGTGGCGCCCAGGCGGGCGGCGAGCGGTTCGACCGCCACCGCCGCGAGGCCGCCGCCCGCACCGATGGCGGCGAGCGCGGCGTCGGCCCAGTCGTCCGCGCTGAGTCTGGACTTCTTCGCCTGCCGCCGCCGCTCCATGACCATACGCTACCGTATGGTTTCCGTACGCTGGCGTATGGAGGTGCGCGATGCTCAGGAACAGGCCCGTGGCGGTGGAGTTCCCCGAAGGTGCACGGCTGATCAGGGCGGCGCTGGACCGGCCCGACTACCAGGACGCGTATGCCGTGGAGCTGCGGCCCGGGATGCCGCGCGATCCCGCGGCCTGGACGGGCGTCCTGCGTGACGCCTTCCCGATCGCGGCGCGGCGGGACGGCGAGGTGCTGTTGGACGTGAGCACCGCCGGTCTCGACGCCTGGGCCTCGATCGTCGTCGACGACACGTACGTGTTCCTGTGCAGCTCGGTGAAGACGCACGCGTGGCGATCCAGGCTCTACTGGGGCGTCGTGAGACGGGTTCACCCCTTCATGGCCCGCTTCATGCTGGCCCGCACGCACCGAAATCTCGATCATGCGTCGCGGAAAACCGGGTAGGCACCCGGAAGCACCGCTCGATCCGGCCTCCTCGGCCGCCGTGCGGGGACACCACGTCATGTTCCCGGCCGTCGCACCCCCGCGATCCGGGTGATTCGGCGGGCCATATGCGTATGTGCCCCACCCGAGTGACGCGAGTTACATGGCACCGAGGGGCCCACGTCGACACGATGGGGGGCGTCACCGGCAGGCTGAAGGGATCCAAGGATGTTCCGCAAGGTGCTGGTCGCCAACCGCGGTGAGATCGCGATTCGCGCGTTCCGGGCCGGCTTCGAGCTGGGCGCGAGAACCGTCGCCGTCTTCCCGCACGAGGACCGCAACTCGTTGCACCGGCTCAAGGCCGACGAAGCATACGAGATCGGTGAACCAGGGCACCCCGTGCGCGCCTACCTCTCCGTCGAGGAGATCGTCCGGGCCGCGCGCCGGGCGGGCGCGGACGCGGTCTACCCCGGATACGGGTTCCTGTCCGAGAACCCGGACCTGGCCCGCGCGTGCGAGGAGGCGGGCATCACGTTCGTCGGCCCCAGCGCCGACACCCTGGAACTCACCGGCAACAAGGCCCGCGCCGTGGCCGCCGCCCGCGCGGCCGGCGTTCCGGTACTGGGATCCTCGGCGCCCTCCACCGACGTCGACGAACTGGTCCGTGCCGCGGACGAGGTCGGCTTCCCGGTGTTCGTCAAGGCGGTCGCGGGCGGCGGCGGGCGCGGCATGCGCCGGGTCGAGGACCCCGCGTCGCTGCGCGACGCCATCGAGGCGGCGGCCCGCGAGGCGGCCTCGGCGTTCGGCGACCCGACGGTCTTCCTGGAGAAGGCCGTCGTCGAACCCCGCCACATCGAGGTGCAGATCCTCGCCGACGGGCAGGGCGGCGTGATCCACCTCTACGAGCGCGACTGTTCGCTCCAGCGCCGCCACCAGAAGGTCATCGAGATCGCGCCCGCGCCGAACCTCGACCCCGCACTGCGGGACCGGATCTGCGCCGACGCGGTGCGGTTCGCCCGCGAGATCGGCTACCGCAACGCCGGCACCGTCGAGTTCCTGCTCGACCGCGACGGCAACCACGTCTTCATCGAGATGAACCCGCGCATCCAGGTCGAGCACACGGTGACCGAGGAGGTCACCGATGTCGACCTGGTCCAGGCCCAGATGCGCATCGCGGCCGGCGAGAGCCTGGCCGACCTCGGGCTGTCGCAGGAGAGCATCACCCTGCGCGGTGCCGCGCTCCAATGCCGTATCACCACCGAGGACCCGGCCAACGGCTTCCGCCCCGACACCGGACGCATCAGCGCCTACCGCTCGCCCGGCGGCTCGGGCATCCGCCTGGACGGCGGCACCACCCACGCGGGTACCGAGATCAGCGCGCACTTCGACTCGATGCTCGTCAAACTCACCTGCCGCGGCCGGGACTTCAAGGCCGCGATCGGCCGTGCCCGGCGCGCGGTCGCCGAGTTCCGCATCCGCGGCGTCGCCACCAACATCCCCTTCCTCCAGGCGGTGCTGGACGACCCGGACTTCCGGGAAGGGCGGGTGACGACGTCGTTCATCGAGCAGCGCCCGCAGCTGCTCACCGCACGCCACTCCGCCGACCGCGGCACCAAGCTGCTCACCTACCTCGCCGACGTCACCGTGAACAAGCCGCACGGCGAGCGGCCCCAACTGATCGACCCCGTCACCAAACTGCCCCCGCTGCCCGCCGGCGAGCCGCCCGCCGGTTCCCGGCAGCGCCTGACCGAACTGGGGCCCGAGGGGTTCGCGCGATGGCTGCGCGAGTCGCCGGCCATCGGCGTCACGGACACCACGTTCCGCGACGCCCACCAGTCGCTGCTGGCCACCCGCGTACGGACCAAGGACATGCTCGCCGTCGCCCCGGTGGTGGCACGCACCCTGCCGCAGCTGCTGTCCCTCGAGTGCTGGGGCGGCGCCACCTACGACGTCGCCCTGCGCTTCCTCGCCGAGGACCCGTGGGAGCGGCTCGCCGCCATCCGCGAGGAAGTCCCCAACATCTGCCTCCAGATGCTGCTGCGCGGACGCAACACGGTCGGCTACACGCCGTACCCCACCGAGGTGACGGACGCGTTCGTCCAGGAGGCCGCGGCCACCGGCATCGACATCTTCCGGATCTTCGACGCCCTGAACGACGTCGGGCAGATGCGGCCCGCCATCGACGCCGTGCGTGAGACCGGGACGGCCGTCGCCGAGGTCGCCCTCTGCTACACCTCCGACCTGTCCGACCCCTCCGAGAAGCTCTACACGCTCGACTACTACCTCCGCCTCGCCGAGCAGATCGTCGCCGCCGGCGCGCACGTCCTGGCCGTCAAGGACATGGCGGGCCTGCTGCGCGCCCCGGCCGCGGCGACGCTCGTCTCGGCGCTGCGCCGCGAGTTCGACCTGCCGGTGCACGTCCACACACACGACACCGCGGGCGGCCAGCTCGCGACCTACCTCGCCGCGATCCAGGCCGGGGCGGACGCGGTGGACGGCGCGGTGGCGTCGATGGCGGGCACCACCTCGCAGCCTTCGCTGTCGGCGATCGTCGCCGCCACCGACCACTCCGCGCGGCCGACCGGACTCGACCTCCAGGCGGTCGGGGACCTGGAGCCGTACTGGGAGAGCGTGCGCCGGGTCTACGCCCCCTTCGAGGCGGGTCTCGCCTCGCCGACCGGGCGCGTCTACCACCACGAGATCCCCGGCGGACAGCTGTCCAACCTGCGGACCCAGGCCGTCGCGCTGGGCCTCGGCGACCGCTTCGAGGACATCGAGAAGATGTACGCCGCCGCCGACCGCATCCTCGGCCGGCTGGTGAAGGTCACCCCGTCGTCGAAGGTGGTCGGCGACCTGGCGCTGCACCTGGTGGGCGCCGGGGTGTCGCCGGACCGCTTCGAGGAGACGCCGGACCGGTTCGACATCCCCGACTCCGTCATCGGCTTCCTGCGCGGCGAGCTCGGCAGCCCGCCCGGGGGATGGCCGGAGCCGTTCCGCAGCAAGGCCCTCCGGGGCCGGGCCGACCCCAAGCCCGTGCAGGAGCTGAGCGCCGAGGACCGTACGGCGCTGGACAAGGACCGCCGCGCGACACTCAACCGGCTGCTGTTCCCCGGCCCGACACGGGACTTCGAGACGCACCGGCAGAACTACGGCGACACCGGTGTGCTGGACAGCAAGGACTTCTTCTACGGTCTGCGCCCCGGCACGGAGTACGCCGTCGACCTGGAGCCCGGTGTGCGGCTGCTCATCGCGCTGGAGGCGGTGGGCGACGCCGACGAACGCGGCATGCGCACGGTGATGTCGACACTCAACGGCCAGCTGCGGCCCATCCAGGTCCGCGACACCGCCGCCGCCTCCGACGTCCCGGTGACCGAGAAGGCCGACCGCGGCAACTCCGGCCATGTCGCCGCACCGTTCGCCGGAGTGGTGACGCTGGTGGTCGCCGAGGGGGACCAGGTGGAGGCCGGTGCCACGGTGGCCACGATCGAGGCGATGAAGATGGAGGCGGCGATCACCGCCGGGCGGTCCGGCACGGTGTCCCGGCTCGCCATCAACAAGGTGCAGCAGGTGGAGGGCGGCGACCTCCTCGTCGAGATCGGCTGACCGCACCATCGCGGGGACACGAGCGCACCGGCACCGGAGACCTCTCCCGTGCCGGTGCGCTCGCGTCGCGTCAGCCGGTGACCTGAACCGGGTGGCGCGCGGCTTCTTCCACTCGGGGTGGGTGAGGTCGTCGGCCTTGATGCCGTCGCCGTACAGGTCGGCGGAGCCGCCGTCGGTGACCAGCGGGGCGCGGGCGCCGGGCACGTCGAGGGGTACGGCGAGGCGGCCGAGGCCCTCGGGATGCCCGTGGGCACGGTTCGTTCGCGGCCGTCGCGGGCCCGTGCCCGCCTGTCACCCTGGCGGACGCGGAATTGCGGATCGGCCCGGGACGGGCCCCTGCCCGGCGAGGGACGGCTCCCACAGATGCGCGAGGTCGGCGAAGCCGGTGGGCATCTCGATGGGGACGACAGTCGGCCGCTGCCCTCATGCCACCACGGTCCCCGACCGGGTCCGTGCGGGCCCCGCCCGGGCGGACGCGCCCTGCCGACGGCGCCGGCGCGGTCCGAGCCTCAGCCGACCGGTCGATCGGAGTCCAGAAAGCGCAGTCCATGTCGCGGCGTCCGCGCCGGAGAAGGACGAGTCGGCACGCTGATCGCGGGCCCGCCGCCCGGCGCTCCGGTGCCGCCGACAGTTTCAGGATGCGCAGAAGCGGGCCGTCGGTGCGTCGACCGCCTTGTCGGCGTCGAGCCAGGCGTGCAGGCCGTCGACCGTGCCCCAGACGTCTTCGGCTGTCACGGGATCAGCTTCCCGCAGCCGGCCGGGGGGAGCGGGCGTCGCCCCCGTGAGGTCCGCCGCCGCACCGCGCGGGCGCACGGCCCTCGGCTATTCGTCGAACAACGTCTCCTGCTCGCCCTCCGTGGCCCGGCGCACCCGCTTGTTCCGTGCGCCCACCACCACGGCGGTCGCGGCCGCCGTCGCCCCGAGCGCCAACGGCACCATCCAGCCGCGGTTGACCGTGTGGCGCAGCAGATGGTCCAGGGACAGCCGGCCGGGGCCCGCCACCGCGAGGCCCGCCGCGGTGAGCCCGAGCGAGGCCGCGTACTCGTAGCCGCCGCTGTTCGCGAAGAACCCGCTCGGCATGTGGACCGCCGCCGCGCCCGCCATCGCGCCGGCCGCGGCGGCACCGGCCGCGGGCGTCGCCAGGCCCAGCATCAGCAGCGTGCCGCCGCCCGCCTCCGCCAGGCCCGCCGCGGTCGCGCTCGCCTTTCCGGGCGCATAGCCCATGGCCTCCATGGCGGCGCCGGTACCTTCGAGACCGCCCCCGCCGAACCAGCCGAGCAACTTCTGCGTGCCGTGCGCGGCGAGCACCCCACCGGCCCCCAGACGGAGCAGCAGCAGTCCCAGATCGGTTCGGTCGACGCAGGTGCCGGTACAGGTCACGGTGACTCCCAGAGCAGACGGCAGTGGCAACGGTCCCTCCCGTGTCCCCACCGTCGCACCGATCCCGGGCCCGCGGCGTGCCCGGGCCGCCGTTCGGGTGGCGGCCCGGCGGGACCGGTGTGACTCTGTCTGGCATGACGATTCAGGTAGCGAAACTCAGCGACCCGGCCGTCCGGGCCTTCGTCACCGCCGTGAACGCCCACGACCGTGAGGCCTTCGAGGCAGTCCTGGCGCCCGGCGCCACGATGTCCGACGACGGCTCCGACCGGGACCTCGAGGACTGGATCGACCGGGAGATCTTCTCCACCCACGGTCACATGGACGTCGACAACGAGTCCAACGGCGGTCGCTCCCTCATCGCCCGCTACAACAACGACACCTGGGGCGAGATGAAGACGAAGTGGAGCTTCACCGTCGACGACGGCAAGATCTCCCGCTTCGAGACCGGCCAGGCCTAACGGCCCTTTTCCGCTGGGTACTTGCCTTCGCGTGCGCTCCAAGTCCTAGCGTCCCGGGGCATGGAGAGCATCGAGAAGCAGAGCACGCAGACCCGGACACTGGGCCGTGCCGGGATCGAGGTCAGTGCCCTCGGTTTCGGCTGCTGGGCCATCGGCGGCGAGTGGGCGACCCCCGACGGGCAGCCCCTGGGCTGGGGCAAGGTCGACGACGAGGAGTCCGTACGGGCGGTGCGGCGCGCCCTCGACCTCGGAGTGACGTTCTTCGACACGGCCGACGCGTACGGCGCGGGCCACAGCGAGCGTGTGCTCGCGCGGGCCCTGGGCAAGCGGCGGTCCGACGTGGTCGTCGCCACCAAGTGGGGCAACGTCGTCGACGAGGAGCGCCGGCTGCTGACCGGCAGCGACGACTCCCCGGCCTACGCCCGCCGCGCGCTGACCGCCTCACTGCGCCGCCTCGACACCGACTACATCGATCTGTACCAGCTGCACCTGTCCGACGCCGACCCCGAGCGCGGAGCCGAACTCCGCGACGTCTGCGAGGAGTTCGTACGGGAAGGGCTGATCCGCGGCTACGCGTGGAGCACGGACGACCCCGGGCGCGCGGCGGTCTTCGCCGAGGGTGAGCACTGCGCGGCCGTGCAGCACCGGCTCAACGTCCTCCAGGACGCGCCCGAACTGCTGCTGCTCTGCGAGGAGTCGGGGCTCGCCAGCATCAACCGCAGCCCGCTGGCGATGGGCCTGCTGACCGGCAAGCACACGGCGGGACGCGCACTGGAAGCGGGCGACATCCGCAACGCGCCGCCCGCGTGGCTGCCGGGCTTCACGGAGCGGGGCGGCGCCGACCCGGAATGGCTCGCCCGGGTCGACGCCCTCAGGGAGATCCTCACCAGCGGCGGCCGTACCCTCGCGCAGGGCGCCCTCGCCTGGCTGTGGGCGCGCAGCCCCCGCACCGTCCCGATCCCGGGGTTCCGTTCGGTGTCCCAGGCCGAGGAGAACGCGGACGCGATCGCCAAGGGGCCGCTCACCGCCGGGCAGCTGGCCGAGGTGGACCGGCTGCTGGGCCGGTGAGCGGCCCACGCCGCAGAGGGTGCCGATATCGGTGACGGTCATGTCGGTGCCGAGGCCGTACAGCGACTTCAGGACCTTGTCCTGCGCCTGCTGCATGCCGGCCGACACCGAGTCGACGGTGATGACCAGCGCGATACCGGGCGCCGAACCCAGGGCGATCACCAGCGCCGCCTTCGTGCGCCGGCTCGGCGCACGCTTGAGACAGAAGCCGAACATCCCGTTCCTCGAAGGTTCTTGGCGCCCGCTGTGGGCGCGGCCACAAGCTGTGGAGGAACCTTTGAGGGGGCTGAGCAAGAGATGTGCGAGAGCTGAGAAAGCGGAGCCCGAAATCAATATTCCGTAAGACAGCCCATTCCCGACCCGTTCAGGGCTCATTGCCAGAAACCGCCTGTCGAGTGGCGCCCGGTGAAGAACGGCGGCCCGCCCGGCACACAACTCCCGGTGGGACGGCGGGCGGTCGTGCGGGGCGGGCCCGCGCCGTCACGCGACACCGTTTTGCCGCCCCTTTGGGATTGGCGTTCCTTTTCTTTGTCACCCCGCTGTACGGTCTCACGGACGGGCTTTGTACGGTCCCGGGATGCGTGATTCCTCGCCGCGTACCCCGCGTTCCGCTCCGCCGTCCCCGCGTGCGGCCGCCGTGCCCGCCGCCCGCTCCGCCGTGCTGTCGCGGCGTGCCGCCCTCGGTCTCGCGGCGGCCGTCCCGCTGGCCGCGTCCGGCGTCCCGGCCGCTTCCGCCGCCACCACGATCGGCGGTGAACGCCTCGGCCGCGGCGGCGTCCAGGTCCTCGGCGGCTCGGCACTGCCCGAGCGGCTCACCGCGCGCGCGTGGCTCGTCGCGGACCACGAGAGCGGCGAGGTGCTCGCCGCGTACGACGCGCACCGGCGGCTGGCGCCCGCGTCCACCCTGAAGATGCTGTTCGCGGACACCGTGCTGAAGCGGTTCGAACGGACCGAGACCCGCAAGGCGACCGCCGGCGACCTCGCCGACGTGCCCGCGGGCTCCAGCCTCGTCGGCATCAAGCCCGGAATCACCTACACCGTCGAGCAGTTGTGGCAGGGCGTCTTCCTGCGCTCGGGCAACGACGCGGTGCACGTCCTCAGCCACATGAACGGCGGCATAGCCGTGACCGTCGCGCAGATGCAGGCCAGGGCGAGGGACCTGCAGGCCCTGGACACGCACGTGGTCAGCCCCGACGGGTTCGACCACAAGGGCCAGTTGTCCTCCGCCTACGACCTGACACTCTTCGCCCGGCACGGCCTCGCCGACGCCGACTTCCGCGGCTACTGCGAGACGAAGACCGCCGACTTCCCCGCCGGCGGCAAGAAGACCTTCCAGATCCAGAACACCGACCGCCTGCTCACGGGTGCCTGGGGCGTGCGGCCCTACGACGGTCTGATCGGGGTGAAGAACGGCTACACCAGCCACGCGGGCAACACCTTCACCGGTGCGGCCACCCGCGACGGGCGGACCCTGCTCGTCACGGTGATGCACCCGAAGAGCGGCGGCAGCGGCGTCTACGAGGAGACCGCCCGACTGCTCGACTGGGGCTTCGAGAACGCGGCGAAGGTGCGGCCGGTGGGCTCGCTGGTCGATCCGCTCAGCGAGGGCGGGGCGAGCGCGACGCCCGCGCGGAAGGCGCCGAAGGCGGCGGGTGCCTCGGCGGCCGCGGCCGGCCCTGCCTCGGCCGGCTCGTCGTGGGGACTGTTCGCCGGGGCCGGGGGAGCGGTCGCCCTGCTGGCGGGCGGTGTGTTCGCGCTGCGCGGGCGCCGGCGCGCGGCCACCGGGGAGGACGGCGAGGCGGGGGGCGTCCGTCACCGGCGCTGACCCCTGCCCGCGCGTGTGCCGGCTCCCCGCGGTCGTACGTGTGTGGGGCAGCCGCCCCGCGGTCCGGTGCTTACCTCGCGGTCCCGCGCGAGGTCCGCCCCCTTCCGGGCCGCGGAACGGCTGCCACCTCCCCCCTCGGTATGGACCGTGGTCGTACCGAAGTCTGGTGCTCCAAGTGTGAAGCTCTCGTGGAGGAGGTGTTGAGCATAGGCCCTTGACCGGCTTATACGGTACGGAGCTTCAGCTTCCGTTTGTGTAAGTTGAGTCGTTGACCAGTTCTTGGCGCGCCGTTGGTGAACCGCGCGGAGGGCCGCCGCGACGGCCTCAGCCGCGTCCCACGTACGGCATCGTCGTCGCCAGCACCGTCGCGAACTGCACGTTCGCCTCCAGAGGGAGTTCGGCCATGTGCCGGACGGTGCGCGCGATGTCGGCGACGTCCATCACCGGTTCGACCGCCAGTTCGCCATTGGCCTGGAGCGTTCCCGTCCGCATCCCCACGGTCATGTCGGTGGCGGCGTTCCCGATGTCGATCTGACCGCACGCGATCCGGTACGGGCGCCCGTCCAGGGACAGCGACTTGGTGAGCCCCGTCAGCGCGTGCTTGGTCGCGGTGTACGCCACCGACCGCGGGCGGGGCGCGTGCGCCGAGATGGAACCGTTGTTGATGATCCGGCCGCCCTGCGGGTCCTGCTCCTTCATCTGCCGGTACGCCGCCTGCGCGCACAGGAACGCGCCGTTGAGGTTGGTGTCCACGACGTGCCGCCAGGCGTCGTACGGCAGCTCCTCGAGCGGGACGCCGCCAGGGCCGAACGTGCCCGCGTTGTTGAAGAGCAGGTCGAGCCGTCCGAAGCGGTCGCGCACGGCGGCGAAGAGTGCGGCCACGTCGTCGGGGCGTGCGACGTCCGTGCGGACGGCCGTCGACGGGGCCCCGGGCATCAGGGCGGCCGTCTCCTCCAGTGTCGCCGTCCGGCGTCCGGCCAGCGCCACCGACCAGCCGGTGCGCAGCAGTTCCACGGCCACCGCGCGGCCGATGCCGGAGCCCGCCCCGGTGACCACCGCGATCTTCGTGTGCTGAGCGTTCATGGCATTCATGCAGCCGCAGCGTACGGGAGAGTCCGTGGTGCGGAAGGGAAGGTCCGCACTGCGGAAGGGTTAAGGGTGCCCGGGTCCGCCCCGACAGCGACAGCGACGGTGGCAGTGGCAATGGCACCGGGACAGAGGCAGGGACAGAGGCAAAGAAGAGGGCGACCGGCGCCGTCGGCGGCCGCCCCTGCCTCGTGTCAGGCGGCCTCGCCCGGGTAGCGGACGCCGATCCGGTCCCGTATCGCGTCGAGTGTCCGCATCACGGCGAGGCTGCCGTCGAGGGGGACGAGCGGGGACTCGGTCTCACCGGCCCGCAGCGCGCGCATCGCCTCGGCGGCCTCGTGCTTGAGGCTGTCGCGCGGGCCGGACGCCGGATCGGCCGAGAACGTCTCGGGCTCACGGCCGTCGCGGTGCAGCACGAAGTGCTCGGGGAAGAAGAAGCCGTCCGGAAGGTCGATACGGCCCTCGGAACCGGTGATGGAAGCGGACACGGGCGTGCCGCCGTTGATGGAGCAGTGCACCGAGGCGAGAGCGCCGCTCTCCCAGGTGAGCAGCGCTCCCGTCTGGAGGTCGACCCCCTCGTCCGAGAGCACCGCCTTCGCGACGACGTCCGACGGCTCCCCGAGCAGCAGCTGCGCGAACGACACCGGGTAGACACCCAGATCGAGGAGCGCCCCGCCACCCTGTGCCGGGTCGCGCAGCCGGTGCGAGGGCGGGAACGGCCCCGAGATACCGAAGTCGGCCTGCACCGTGCGGACCTCACCGACCACGCCGTCGTCGACGAGCGCCTTGAGCCGCCGGACCAGCGGATTGCAGTACATCCACATGGCCTCCATCAGGAAGCGGTCGTGCTCCTTCGCGAGCGCCACCAGCTCCTCGGCCTCACGCACGTTCAGCGTGAACGCCTTCTCGCACAGCACATGGCGCCCCGCCTCCAGGCAAAGCCCGGCCGCCGTCCGGTGCGCCGCGTGCGGAGTGGCGACGTACACGATGTCGACGTCCGTGTCCTCGGCGAGCGATGCCCAGTCCCCGTACGCCCTGGGTATCCCGAACCGTTCCGCGAACGTCTTCGCGGAGGCCTCCGTCCGCGAGGCCACGGCCACGACCTCGGCGTCCGGCATGTCCACCAGATCCGCCGTGAACGACGCGGCGATCCCGCCGGTCGCCAGAATCCCCCACCGCACGCTGTCGCGCTCGTCCGTCATTCCCGCCCCTTGTCCGCCCCGCGCCCTGTCCTTGTGACCCGAACACGCCGTTCGAACTGAGAGCATAGGTGGCGGATCATTCGGAGAGGGAGGGGCGTATGCCCGAGCGTGGCCGCACCGCGCGGGACCAGGAAGGCCGGGAAGGCCCGGACGGACACATACCGGACGCGGCGGCCACCGAGGCCGACCCGCACCCGGGCGCCGCGCCCGCCGCGCACCCGGACACGCTCCCCGGCCCGCGCCCGGCCACGGACACCGTCCTCGGCGCACCCGGCGACCCGCTCCCCGGCCCGCACTCGGACGCACCCGCCGGCAACGGAGCCGCGCGCCGCACCGGACTCCTCGTCACCCTCATCCTCGGCGGCCTCACCGCCACACCCCCGCTGGCGATGGACATGTACCTCCCGTCGCTGCCGGACGTCACGAAGGCCCTGCACGCACCCGCCGCGACCGTGCAGCTCACCCTCACCGCCTGCCTCGCCGGCATGGCGCTCGGACAGCTCGTCGTCGGCCCGATGAGCGACAAGTGGGGCCGCAGACGTCCGCTCCTCGCCGGCCTCGCCGTCTACGTCCTGGCCACCGTGCTGTGTGCTCTGGCCCCCGATGTCGAACTCCTCGTAGCCTTCCGCCTCGCCCAGGGACTCGCCGGCGCGGCGGGCATCGTGATCGCCCGGGCCGTCGTCCGCGACCTGTACGACGGCGTGGCCATGGCACGTTTCTTCTCCACCCTGATGCTGATCTCCGGAGTCGCCCCGATCGTCGCGCCGCTCATCGGCGGCCAGATCCTGCGCGTCACCGACTGGCGGGGCGTGTTCGTGGTCCTCACGGTGGTCGGCGTGGCGCTGACCGCGGTCGTCTGGACGAAACTGCCGGAGACCCTGCCGCCCGCGGACCGGCACGGCGGCGGCGTCGGCATGGCGCTGCACGCCATGCGGGGTCTGCTCGCGGACCGCGTCTTCACCGGGTACATGCTCACAGGTGGGTTCGCCTTCGCCGCACTGTTCGCCTACATCTCGGCGTCGCCGTTCGTCGTGCAGGAGATCTACGGCGCCTCACCGCAGACCTTCAGCCTGCTCTTCGGCCTCAACTCCGTCGGTCTCGTCCTCGTCGGCCAGATCAACGGAAAGATCCTGGTCGGCAGGGTCAGCCTCGACAAGGCACTCGCCGCGGGCCTCGCCCTCGTCGCGCTCGCGGCGACCGCGCTGCTGCTGATGTCCACGGGCCTCTTCGGCGAGGTCGGCCTCGCCCCGGTGGCCGCCGCCCTGTTCGTGCTGATGTCCTCGATGGGCCTGGCCCTGCCCAACACCCAGGCGCTCGCCCTGATGCGGGTGCGGCACGCGGCCGGTTCCGCCTCCGCGCTGCTCGGCACCTCCTCCTTCCTCATCGGCGCGATCGCCTCGCCCCTCGTCGGCGTCGCGGGCGAGCACACCGCCGTCCCGATGGCCGTCGTCCAACTGGGCGCGGTACTGGTGGCCGTCGCCTGCTTCGTGGGACTGTGCCGTCCCTGGCAGACGGGACGTGCACCGGACGGAAAGGCGGCGGACAGCTGAGCGCACCCAGACTGCGCATCGACACACCGGAACGGGCCGGGCTCGACCCCGGAGAACTGCGTCACCTCGTCAGCGAGGTCCGCGCGCTCACGCGCGGAGCCGACCCCTGGGCGGCGGGCGTGGTCCTCATCGCGGGACGCGGCCCGGTCGTCGCCGTCGAGGAGGCGGCAGGGTGGGCGGTGCGCTACGCGGCGTACGACGAGGAGACCGACACCGGGGTCGAGCTGCCACCCGGGGCACGGGTGCCGATGAGCGTGCACACGCCCTTCGACCTGGCCTCGCTCACCAAGCTGTTCACCGCGGTCGCCGCGGTGCAGCAACTGGAGCGCGGCACCCTCGGCATCGACGCGCTGGTGGGCGCGTACCTGCCGGAGTTCCACGCGGCCGCCGAACACGGCCTCACCGTGCGCCAGCTGCTCACGCACACCTCCGGGCTGCGGCCCGAACTGCCCTTGTACGACTACCCGGACGACACCGTGCGGCTCGCGAGGCTGCGGGCCGAGGCGCCCTCGTCCGCGCCGGGCGAGTACCTCTACTCCGACCTCAACCTGCTGCTGCTCCAGTACGTCCTGGAGCGCGTCACCGGGCGTTCCCTGGAGGTCCTGGTCCGGGACGGCATCACCCGGCCGCTCGGCATGCGTGCCACCGGCTTCGGCCCCTGCCCGGGCGCCGCGGCCTCCGAGGACCAGCGGCGGCCCTGGGGCAAGGTGGACCGGGGCATGCTACGGGGCGTGGTCCACGACGAGAACGCGTGGGCGCTGGGCGGGGTGGCGGGGCACGCGGGGCTCTTCTCCACGGGGCGCGACCTCGCCGTCTTCTGCCGCGCACTGCTCTCGGGCGGCTCCTACGGGCCCGCCCGCATCCTCGGCCCCGACTTCGTCGAGCTGATGCTCGGGCCGCCCGCGCTCGGCTTCGCCCTCGACCAGGCCTGGTTCATGGGGGACCTCGCGGGGCGCGGGGCGGTGGGGCACACCGGGTTCACGGGGACGTCACTGGTCCTGGACCCCGCGACGGACACGTTCCTCGTACTGCTCGCGAACACGGTGCACCCGCGGCGCCGGCCGGCGGACAGCGCGCCCCGCGCGGCGGCCGCCACCCGCCTGGCCCGCGCGGTGCGCGACTGCACGTGACGGCCGCGGCCCCAGGGCGCCGGTCCCCGGACCGCGGCACATCGGGTGGGGTCGCGCACGGCGGGTGGGGTCGGCTTCGGGTCGTGCACGCCGCCTGGGGCCGGCTTGGGATCGTGCACGCCGGGTGGGTTCGGCTTCGGATCGTGCACTCAGCCTGGGGTCGGCCGCGGACCGTGCGGGCCGGGTCGGGCCGGCCCCCGACCGCGTACGCCGGGTGGGGCCGGAGGCGGTGCAGAGCGCCGCTGGAGATCTGTCGGCGCCGGCCGGAGGGTGTCTGCGCCGACCGTAGAATCGCGGGGTGAACGCCCCCCTTCCCCCCGCCGACACCCTGCGCACCGCCCTCGCCGGGCTGCTGGAGGGCCTGCCGCCGAAGGCCGCCGCGCAGGCCGTGGAACGGCTGATCGCCAACTACCGGGGGACCACCCCGACGCACGCGCCGATCCTCCGCGACCGCTCGGACGTCGTCGCGTACGCCGCATACCGGATGCCCGCGACGTTCGAGGCGGTGCGCGCCGCGCTGGAGGAGTTCGCGGACGCGGTGCCCGGCTGGGCCCCGGGCAGCCACGTGGACGTCGGCGGCGGCACCGGCGCCGCCACCTGGGCGGTGAACGCCACCTGGGAGGGCACCCGCCCGGTGACGGTCCTCGACTGGGCCGAACCCGCGCTCGCGCTCGGCAGCGAGATCGCCGCCGCGAATCCCGAGCTGAAGTCCGCGCAGTGGCGGCGCTCCCGCATCGGGGCGGCGCTCACCGTCGAGAGCACCGATCTCGTCACCGTCTCCTACGTCCTGGGCGAACTGACCGACGACGACCGCGCCAGCGTCGTGGCCGCCGCGGCCACTGCCGCTCAGGCCGTCGTGATCATCGAGCCCGGCACCCCGGACGGCTACGCCCGCGTCATCGAGGCCCGCGACCGGTTGATCGACGCCGGGTTCCACGTCGCCGCCCCCTGCCCGCACAGCGCGGCCTGCCCCATCGTGCCCGGCGAGGACTGGTGCCACTTCTCGGCCCGGGTCGCCCGCTCCTCCCTGCACCGCCGGGTCAAGGGCGGCTCCCTGCCCTACGAGGACGAGAAGTTCAGCTACGTGGCCGCCACCCGCTTCCTGCCCGAGCCGGCGGCCTCCCGGGTTGTGCGCAAGCCGCAGATCCGCAAGGGGCAGGTGCTGCTGGACCTGTGCGGCCCGGACGAGTCGTTGCGGCGGGAGACGGTGACGAAGCGTCACGGACCGCTGTACCGGGCGGCCCGTGACGCGGAGTGGGGTGACGCGTGGCCGCCCGCCGACACCCCGTAGGGCCTGACGTCACACGCCGGTACGTCCCGCGACGCCCGGCGGGCCCTGGGAGCGCAGCTCCTGGGTGCAGCACTTCACGCTGCCGCCGCCCTTGAGGAGTTCGCTCAGGTCGATCGGGACGGGCTCGAAGCCGCGCTCCCGCAGGGGCTCCAGCAGGCCCGTCGCGGCCTGGGGGAGCAGTACGTGCAGGCCGTCCGAGACCGCGTTGAGCCCGAACGCCGCGGCGTCCTCGGCGGTGGCGATCAGGGCGTCGGGGAACAGTCTGCGCAGTGCCTCGCGGCTGCCGGGGGAGAAGGCCGGCGGGTAGTACATGATCTCGTCCGCGCTGTCGTCCAGGACCGCGAGTGCCGTGTCCAGGTGGTAGTAGCGCGGGTCGACGAGGTCGAGCCCGATCACCGGGCGGCCGAAGAACTCCTGGGCCTCTCCGTGCGAGAGGGGACTCGCGCGAAAGCCGCGGCCCGCGAGCAGGTAGGACGAGGTGACCGTGAAGTCGCCCTCCCCTTCGTTGACGTGCACCGGCTCCTGTACCCGCGGGAAGCCGTGCGCGCGGAACCATTCCAGGTGGGCCGGTGCCTCCGGGGCGCGCTCGCGGTGCGCGAACCGGGCACCGAGGACCCGGCCGTCCACGACGGTCGCGCCGTTCGCCGCGAAGACCATGTCCGGCAGCCCGGGGCGGGGTTCGAGCTCCTCGACGGTGTGGCCGAGGGAGCGGTACCGGTCGCGGAGGTCCTCCCACTGGGCGACGGCGAGCGGCACGTCGACCGGCTTGGCGGGATTCATCCACGGATTGATGGCGTACGTGACCTCGAAGTGCGTGGGCGGGCACATGAGATAGCGCCGGGGCGTGGCGCGCCGGGGAGGGTGCAAGGAGGGCTCCTTACGCAACCGCAGGGGCAGTTGGTGCCATGGTGCGCCGAGGGGTGCGCGGTGCCCGGGAGCCGAAAGGGTTGTGTCCGCCGGGGCCGGGCGGGCTCCGGCCGGAGGCGAGACGGAGCGTATCGCCCGCTTGGTAAATTTCCCTCATGGCCGAGAAACCCACCCCGGACGCCACCCGTCGCAGCGCCAGGTCGCGTCGAGCGATCTTCGACGCCGCCCTCGCCCTCGTCGGCGAGGTCGGCTACCCGCGGACCACGATCGAGGGCATCGCGGCCCGCGCCGGGGTCGGCAAACAGACCATCTACCGCTGGTGGCCGTCGAAGGCGGACGTGCTGCTGGAGGCGTTCATGGACCTCGGCGAGCGGTCCGCGGGGCAGGAGCCGTACGAGATCCCGGACACGGGCGACCTGGCCGCCGACCTCAGGCTGGTCCTGCGCGCCACCGTGGACGAACTGATCAACCCCGCCTTCGAGGCGCCGGCCCGCGCGCTGGCCGCCGAGGGCGTCGTCAACGACCAGATCGGCGCCGAGTTCGTCGCCAAGCTCCTCGAACCCCAGCTCCAGCTGTACGTGAAGCGGCTGCGTTCGGCGCAGGACCGCGGCGACGTGCGCGCGGACGTCGACCCCCGGATCGCCCTGGAGCTGTTCGTCTCCCCGCTCGCCCAGCGCTGGCTCCAGCGCACCGGCCCGATCTCCTACGACTACACCGACACGCTCGTCGACTACGCCCTCCATGGGATCGCCCCGCGCTGAGCGGCCAGGGGCCAGAAGACCGCGCGTCCGGCGGCAGACCGCGGGACCGCCGAGCAGCCGGCCAGGGCAGGGGCACGGGACCGGCGGGCCGCCGGCCACGGGCCACAGGCCCAGGGACGGCCGCCGGATCGCGGACCGTCCGCCGGACGGCGGGCCGCCGACCGGGGCCACGCGCCACACGCGCGGACCTCCGCCGGACCGCGGACCGCCCGGTCGCTAGCGGGTCGCCCCCGGACGGACGGCCGACGGCACGGCGGAGGCACGCTCGTCCGCCGCCAGGCGGCCCGGAGCGTCCGTGACGATCCCGTCGCAGCCCAGCGCGAGCGCCCGGTCCCGATCGGCCGGGGTGACCACGGTGTGCGCCCACACCCGCGGCACGCCGGAGCGCACGGCGCGCTCCAGATCGGCCTCGCGAGCCTTGTGGTCGACGTCGAGCACGTCCAGGAACGAGGCCCAGCGCGCGGGCCGGTCGCGGCGCATCTGGGCCGCCGAGCGCCACAGCTGGCTGAGCAGGCCCAGCCGGTGGATACGACGGGCCATCACCGGGTCGTTGGTGTTGACGAAAACCGAGCGGGTGAGGCCGCGGCCGCGGACCATGCCGGCCAGCGCGTCCAGGCTGCGCGGATCCTTCGCCTCCATCGTCAGCACGATCCGCCCGCCGAACCGGTCCAGGACCTCGGCGACGGTCGGCGGCCGCTCCGCGGGCCAGCTGCCGGGCAGCCCCTCCGCGGGGCGCAGCCGCACCCGCCGCCAGTCCTCGGCGGTCAGGTCCCGGACCCGGCCGTGCGAGTGGGTGGTGCGGTCCAGGGTCGCGTCGTGCATCACGACCATGGTCCCGTCGCGCAGCATCTGCGTGTCCAGATCGAGGACCTGGGCCGTTCGCCGCTCGTAGGCCGTCACCAGGCCCGACATGCTGTTCTCCGGTACCTCCCGGGCGCCGCCGCGGTGCGCCACGTGGACGACGCGGGGCAGCGCGTCCACCGTCAGGGGTCCGGCGCCCCACTCCAGCGGGGACGGCGGGCCGCCGTGTCCGGCGAGGGCGAGCGAGGCGAGCGTGACCAGACCGGCGAGGGCAGTCCGTGTGAGCATGGCGACCACGGTAGGGGTGTAAATCAACGCAAAGTGGTCAATGACACTCGATTTGAAGGAGGCGAACACATGGCCCCACCCACCCCGGATGCGGGCTCTGGCCACCCGGAGCGCAGGATGGTGGGACGATAGGGCTTGCGGACGGCCCCGGAACGGGCTGTCGGCCCCGGATGGTTGTCGTCGGGACCAACGGCTAGCGAGGGGATAGATGAGCGCAGAGTTCGGTCGCCGCTCCGGCGCGCAGGGCAGGATCTCCCAATGGCTGCGTGGACGCCGCCAGAAGGAGACCGCCGACGACGGCGGGCGTGAGGCCCTGCTGCTCGCCGTCGCCGCCGCGGGACTGCCGCTCGCGCAGGCCGCCCACCCCTCCGGCTACCGCTGCTCCTGCGACCGCGTCGGCTGTCCCACCCCCGCCCGCCACCCGGTCTCCTTCGCCTGGCAGACGCAGTCCACCACCGACCGCGCCCAGATCGAGCGATGGGCCCGGCATCAGCCGCAGGCCAACTTCATCACCGCGACCGGCATGGTGCACGACGTCCTCGACGTGCCGCTGGAGGCGGGCCGTGAGGCGCTGGAGCAGATGCTCGCCTCCGGGATCGAGGTGGGTCCCGTCGCCGAGAGCGGCGACGGCCGGATGCTCTTCTTCACCCTCACCCGCGGTACGCCCGAGGACGAGGACGAGTGGTGGCCCTGCGAGCTGGACTGTCACCCCGAGACGATGGACGAGCACCCGGGGTTCCGCTGGCACTGCCGCGGCTCCTACGTCCTCGTCCCGCCGGCCCGGCTCCCCGGCGACCTGACCGTCGACTGGGTGCGCGGACCCGAGCACGCCCTGCCGGACCCGCTCAGCCTGCTGGAGATCCTCACCGACGCGTGTGCCCGGCACGCGGGGCAGCAGGACACGGACCAGCTTGCCGCCTGGCCCCACCGGCACTGACGGCCCGCACGGGGGACGGACCGACCGCGTGACTGGAGTCGCCGGCACGGGACCGACCCCGCGTCCGGTGCGACGTGACGGGACCGACCCGGTGTCCGGTGCGACGTGACGGGACCGACCCGGTGTCCGGTGCGACGTGACGGGACCGAGCCGGTGCCCGGTGCGTCGTGACGGGCGGGCTACTCGCCCTTCGCCCCCGTCAGCCCCTCGATCCGTCCCAGTACCGAGACCCGAGGGTCCCCCGAGCCCTTCGCCGGATCCAGGGCCACCTGGTTGGAGACGAACTCCAGGGTGAGGGACTGCTTGATCTCGCCGGTCGTCAGGGCTTGGACGTCCGCCGTGGGCGCGGGGATCTCGGTGCCCGCCGCGGCGGTCTGCTTCTCGTAGCGATGCGTGGTGAAGAACACCAGTGCCCCGCCGCCCGTCGTGCGCAGCCCCACCGGGGCGTACTCGCCCGAGGACATCGGCTCGTCGATGTACTGCCGGGCGAGTCCGGGCTTGCTCGCGAACTTCTTGCGCTGGGCCCGCCACTGCGAGGTGTGCGTTCCGGGGCCGAACTCGTCGCCGCCGGACCTGAGATAGGCCGCGTAGGTCCGGCTGAGCTTGCCGGGCTCGACCGCCAGGGCGGCGTCGTCGGCCGTGACGGGCTGGGCCCAGCCGTCCTCGTCCGTCTCGAACTTCGGCACGTCCCCGGCGGCGAGGACCGTCAGGTACGACACCGCCCAGACGTCGTCGGCGCTCGGGCGGGTGAAGACGAGCAGCCAACGGCTGCCCTTGACGCCCTTGTTGGCCGCCGTGTCGGCCACGAACCAGCGCGGCCAGGCGGCCTTCTCGGGTATCACGAACTTGGCGTCCGTGAACGTCAGCGGCGAATGCGACGGATTGCCGCCCGGGTTGTTCTTGTGTCCCGCCTTCAGCTTCGCGGCGTCGATGTCGGCGAGCGGCCCGGCGACCCGGTCCGCGTCCAGCGAACGGTCGTACTCCTCGTCCGCCTTGTTGTAGGCGGTGGTGAAGTCCTTGAGCGCGCGGGCGGCTTCGGGCCGGGTCGCCGCCGGTACGACCTCCCGCTCGCCGTGCACCACCACGCAGCCGCTCGCCGTCAGCGACAGAACGGTCAACGCCCCCGTTGCCAGGGCGAATCGATTGAGACTACGAAGCGTTCGTGGGCTGCGACCCGTGCGATCCCTGCTCATCAGGTGCCTTCACCTTCCCCTTCCCGGAGGCGAACCCTACCGGGGCGAGGAAGACGGCGAGCGTCGGGACCAGGTACAGCGCCCACACCGTGACCTGGAGGACGGTCGGGTCCGGCTGGAAGTTGAAGACGCCCTTCAGCAGGGTGCCGTACCAGCTCGTCGGGTCGATGGTGCCGCTGATGTCGAACGCCAGGTTCGTCAGGCCCGGGATGAAGTCGGCCTCCTGGAGGTCGTGGACGCCGTAAGCGAGCACGCCGGCGGCGACGACGACCAGCATGCCGCCGGTCCAGGTGAAGAACTTGGCGAGGTTGATCCGCAGCGCGCCCCGGTAGAACAGCCAGCCGAGCAGGACCGCGGTGGCGAGGCCGAGGGCCACTCCGATCAGCGGGCGGGGCGTGCCGTCGCTGGCCGCGTGCACCGACGCCCACACGAACAGCGCGGTCTCCAGGCCCTCACGGCCCACCGCCAGGAACGCGGTCGCCACCAGGGCACCCGTGCCCATGGCGAGCGCGGCGTCCAGCTTGCCGTGCAGCTCGCTCTTGAGGTGCCGCGCGGTGCGCCGCATCCAGAAGACCATCCACGTCACCAGGCCGACCGCCAGGATGGACAGCGAGCCGCCGAGCGCCTCCTGCGCCTGGAACGTCATCTCCTGGGAGCCGAATTCGAGCGCGCAGCCGAAGCCGAGCGCCAGCGCGACCGCGACGCCGATGCCGAGCCAGATCGGCCGCAGCGCGTCCCGGCGGCCGGTCTTCACCAGGTAGGCGATCAGGATGCAGACGACGAGGCTCGCCTCCAGCCCCTCGCGCAGACCGATCAGGTAGTTGCTGAACACTGGGCTACGCCTCCTCGGAGAACAGCGCCCGGCCCCACCAGTCGTCCTTGCCGCGGACACCGGGCGGGACGGCGAAGACCGCCGAACTCACGTGCTGGATGTACTCGTTGAGCGCGTCCGAGCGCGACAGGCTGCGCTGGAGCGGGATGAAGCCCTTGCGCACGTCGCGCTGGTAGGCGAGGAAGAACAGGCCCGCGTCCAGACGGCCGAGGCCGTCCGTGCCGTCCGTGAACGAGTAGCCCCGTCGCAGGATCGTCACGCCGTTGTTGGAGTCGGGGTGCGCGAGCCGTACGTGCGCGTCCGGCTTCATCGCCTTCAGGAAGGGCTTGTCGTGCTCCTTCGCCTTGCCCACCGGAGCGCCTTCGCCCTTGTCGCGGCCGAAGATGTCCTCCTGCTCCTGGAGCGAGGTGCGGTCCCAGGTCTCGATGTGCATCCGGATGCGGCGGGCGACGAGGTACGAGCCGCCGGCCATCCAGTCGGGCCCGTCCTTCTCGCCGACCCACACGAACTTCTCCAGCCGGTCCTTCTCCGTGCCGGCGATGTTGCGCGTGCCGTCCTTGAAGCCCATCAGGTTGCGCGGGGTCTGCGCGTCCGGGGTGGTGGACGAGGTCTTGCCGAAGCCGAGCTGGGACCAGCGGATGACGACCTTGCCGAAGCCGATGCGGGCCAGGTTGCGGATCGCGTGCACCGCGACCTGCGGGTCGTCCGCGCACGCCTGGATGCACAGATCGCCGTTGCTGCGGGTCTTCTCCAGGGCGTCGCCCGGGAACTGCGGCAGATCGACGAGTGCCTCGGGGCGCCGGTCGCTCAGCCCGAACTTCTCGAACAGTGAGGGGCCGAAGCCGATCGTCAGCGTCAGCCGCGACGGCTTGAGGCCCAGCGCCTCACCGGTGTCGTCCGGCGGCGCCTCGGCCAGACCGCCGTACGCCCCCTCGCCGACCGCGTGCCCCGCGGTCATCCGCCGGGCGGCGGCCGTCCAGTCCTTCAGCATCTGCACGAACTCGGCGCGGTCGTCCGTCTGCACGTCGAACGCGGCGAAGTGCAGCCGGTCCTGCACCGGCGTCGCGATGCCCGCCTGGTGTGCGCCGTGGAAGGCGACCGCGCCGCCCGCGTCGGCGCCGGCCGGGTCCACGTCGTTGCCGGTGCGGGTCATCGCCACTGCGCCGCCGGCCGCGGCGGCGCCGAGCGCGAGCCCGGCACCGCCCCAGCCGATCAGCGAACGCCGTGACGGCGCGGACGAGCCCGTGTTCTCGGCGGTTCCGGGGGTTTCCGTGGTGTCCGTCATGGTGCTGCTCCTACTTCACGACGGCGGCGGCGAGCTTGGACAGGGGCTCGGCGAGCGCGTTCACGGCGTCGGAGAGCTCCTTGCGGTCGGCCTTGCCGACCTTGTCGTACGAGGTGAAGACGTACGAGGACTTGTCCGTGCGGTACGTGTCGAGCAGCGCGTCGAGCGCCGTGAACTGCTTGTCGAGCTCCGTGGTCAGTGCCGCGTCGTTCTCCCGGGCGACCGGCTTCAGGAGCTCGTACGCCTTCTGCGCGCCCTCGACGTTGCCCTTGAAGTCGGTCAGGTCGGTGTGCGAGTAACGGTCCTCCTCGCCGGTGACCTTGCCGGTGGCGACCTCGTCGAGCAGTTCCTTGGCACCGTTGGCCATGGATGTCGGGGTGATCTCGGCCTTGCCGACCCGCTTCTGCCAGTCCTTCAGGTCGGTGACGAGCTGGTCGGCGAGGGTCTTCTCCTCCGCGCCGATCTTCTTGTCGTGCCACAGGGCCTTCTCCAGACGGTGCCAGCCCGTCCACTTCTGGCCGTCCTCCAGGCCGTCCTCGCGGACGTCGACCTTCGGGTCGATGTCCCCGAAGGACTCCGCGACGGGCTCGGTGCGCTCCCAGCCGAGGCGGGAGTCGGCGAACGCCTTCTTCGCGGCCTCCATGTCGCCGTCCTTGACGGACTTCGCGAACGCCTCGGCCTTGGGCAGCGTGGCGTCGGCCTGCTCCTGCGCGTATTCGCGGTAGGCGGCGACGGCCTTGTCGAGGCGCGGGTCCCGCTCGGCGACCTTGCCGCCGGTGACCGTGAGCTTCTGGCGGACGCCGTGGCCCTTCATGCCCGGACGGCAGGCGATCTCGTACGAACCGGCCTTCACCTCGGCGGTCAGCGTGTACTTGGTGCCGGGCCCGATGTTCTCCTTCTCGGAGACGATCCGGTCGTCCGGGAAGACGATCTCGACCTCGGTGGCCTTCGACCCCTTGTTCTCGATCTTGAGCGTGACCTGGCCGGCCGGGACGGTCTTGGCGGAGGTGTCGCACTTGCTGTCGGCGGCGGTCACCTGGATCGCGTCACCGTTCTTGGCGTCGCTCTTCTCGGTGCAGCCCGTGACGGCGGTCAGAGCTGCCGCGGTGGCGGCAGCGGTGACAACTGAGAGGCGGACGGCTCGCATTCAGGCTCCAGGAGAAGTCGGACAAACCGCACGGCGGTGACCGCGTCGGCATGGTGAGGCTGACCTAACTTATCTGAGGCTTCCCTCACTCGTACCCACCCCTCCGGTGATTCAGCTCTCACAGACGGTGTACAGGCACGGCCTGATCACGGTGGCCAAAAGCCGACCCCATGAAATGGTCAAGCGAAAGTCAAGAGTCCGGTCGGGTGTGAGCAGTACGGCACCCGTCCCGGGGTGCGGGAACACCTCGTCCGGCCGTCGGTGGGCCTCGCCGAGGAGACCGGCGGTGAAGACCTCGGTCGGAGGGTCGGCGGCCGCGGCACGACCGGCGCACAGAATCGCCACCCGGTGCGCGTACGCCGCGAGCCCCGGATCGTGCAGCACCACGACCACCGCGTCCCCCGCCACGCGCCCTTTCGCGGCAGACCCGCGGCACCGACTCCCGGTGCCGCATGCCGAGTGCGGCCGTCGGCTCGTCGGGCAGCGGCGGCGCACGCGGAACGGCAGTTACGGACTCGACCTCCCTTCAGTGACCTCACCCCCCAGCGACCTCACCTCCGCGGGCCACGCGGCGCGGGCCTTCGGGTCGGGGTATCGGGGTCGGGGTCTCGGGGTCCGGCGCACGTGTCCAGGGCCTCGGGGTGCTGGCGGCACGGTCCGGGACGCGTCCGCGGCTCGGGTGATGTTGAATGCCGGAGTGACTGACTACGACGTGCTCCGGGTGTTCTGCGGACCCGGCGGCGGATACGGCAACGAGCTCGGTGTCGTGCGCGACGGCTCCGTGCTGCCGGACCGCGAGGAACGGCAGGAGCTCGCCGCCAAGCTCGGGTTCAGCGAGACCGTGTTCGTCGACGACCCCGAGCGCGGGGTGATCGACATCTACACGCCGACACTGCGGCTGCCGTTCGCCGGGCATCCCTGCGTGGGAGTGGGCTGGTTGCTCGACGTGCCCGAACTGGTCACCCCCGCCGGGACGGTGGGGGTACGGCTCGACGGCGAGTTCAGCTGGATCGAGGCACGGGCCGAGTGGGCGCCGGAGCGCACGCTGCGGCAGTACGGATCGGCCGCCGAGGTCGACGCGCTGACCGTGCCGCCGCCGGGGGAGTGGATCTACGCGTGGGCGTGGGAGGACGAGGCGGCCGGCCGTGTGCGCGCCCGTGCCTTCCCCGGCCGTGACGACGGCATCGACGAGGACGAGGCGACGGGCGCGGCGGCGCTGCTGCTCACCGATCGCCTGGGCCGCGCTCTCAACATCGTGCAAGGCGCCGGTTCGCAGATCCTCACGGCTCCGCAGCCGCACGGCTGGGTCGAGGTGGGCGGACGGGTCCTGCTGGAACGCTGACGGTCCCGGGCCGAGGCATCGGGCGGCCTCCGGCTCGCCGCCGCAGGCCGCTCGCGGTTCCGGTCCTCCGACGGTCACGCCGTGAGCGGGAACTCCTCGCCCAGGGCGCGGAGGACGGCGGTGTTCAGCGCGAACGCCTGCTTGCACTCCGCGACGATGCGCTGCTTCTCCAGGTCGTCGGCGGGGACCGCGTCCAGCAGTTCGCGGTAGCCGCGCTTGAAGGCGGCCGGATTGCCGATGCCCTCGAAGACGTAGAAGCGGACGCCGTCGCCCTTGCGGGCGAAGCCCCAGGTCTGCTCCGCCTTGCCACGGATGATCTGGCCGCCGGAGAGGTCGCCGAGGTAGCGGGTGTAGTGGTGGGCCACATAGCCGCCGGGCCACTCCCGCGCGCACTCCGCGACGCGGGCGGCGTAGGACCGGGTCGCGGGCAGGGCGGCGAGCGACTCCCGCCACCCGGGGCCCCGGAGATGGGCCAGGTCGCGCTCCAGGGCGGTGCGGCGCAGCAGCTCGGGCCGGATGAACGGGCCGGCCACCGGATCGGACACCAGCCGGTCGGCCGCGGCCTCCAAGGCCTCGTAGACGAACCACAGTTGCTCGGTGTAGCGCGCGTAGGCCTCGACGCCGAGCCGGCCGCCCAGCAGGACGGTCATGAACGTCGAGGTCTCCGCCTCCGCATGCTGCTCGTGCGAGGCGGTGCGGATGAGTGCCGAGAAGGAGTCCATACGCCGCATCATTTAAGGTAAGCCTTACCTAAGTCAACAGCTTGCCGACCACCTGTCGGGAACTTTCCCGACAGTCTGTCGGTAAAAACATACCCCGGCCCGGTCGACCGGGCACGGAGAAGCCCGCCCTCCGAGGAGGGCGGGCTCGATGCTTCCCGGGCCACGGCAACGCTTGCCGGGCTACGGCAGGGCTTGCGGGCTATGGCAGGGTGAGGATGTCCGCCCCGCTGTCCGTCACCACCAGCGTGTGCTCGAACTGGGCGGTACGCCTGCGGTCCTTCGTCACGACGGTCCACCCGTCGTCCCACATGTCGTACTCATGGGTGCCGAGCGTGAGCATGGGCTCGATGGTGAAGGTCATCCCCGGCTGGATGACGGTGGTTGCGTGCGGGCTGTCGTAGTGGGGAATGATCAATCCCGAGTGGAAGGAGGAGTTGATCCCGTGCCCGGTGAAGTCCCGGACGACGCCGTACCCGAACCGCTTCGCGTAGGACTCGATGACCCGGCCGATGACATTGATCTGACGGCCCGGCCTGACGGCCTTGATCGCGCGTTCGAGGGACTCGCGGGTCCGCTCGACCAGCAGCCGCGACTCCTCGTCGACGTCGCCGACCAGGTAGGTCGCGTTGTTGTCGCCGTGCACGCCGCCGATGTACGCCGTGACGTCGAGGTTGATGATGTCGCCGTCCCTGAGGACCGTGGAGTCCGGGATGCCGTGGCAGATGACCTCGTTGACGGAGGTGCACAGCGACTTGGGGAAGCCGCGGTAGCCGAGCGTCGACGGGTAGGCGCCGTGGTCGCACATGTACGCGTGCGCCACGCGGTCCAGCTCGTCCGTCGTCACGCCCGGCGCGATGAGCTTCGCGGCCTCCGCCATCGCCTGCGCGGCGATGCGGCCGGCGACCCGCATGGCCTCGACGGTCTCCGGCGTCTGCACCTCGGGGCCCGTGTACGGCGTGGGGGCGGGCTTGCCCACGTACTCGGGACGCCGGATGTTTCCCGGGACGGGACGGGTGGGAGAGAGCTCCCCTGGTACGAGCAGCGACTGGCCAGACATGCCAGCGAGTCTAACCAGCGGGCATGGGGGACCATGTCCGTGTCGAAAGGAGCCGGTCATGGCCCTGTTCAAGAAGCGGACCGTCGGCAAGCCCGGCGAGTGGTACTACTGCCTGGAGCACAAGAAGGTCGAGGAAGGCCCCGAGTGCCCGGCCAAGAACCGCTTCGGGCCGTACGCCACCCGCGAGGAGGCGGCCCACGCGATGGAGACCGCGCGCGAGCGGAACCTCGAATGGGAAACCGACCCCAAGTGGCACGACGCGTCGGACACGCAGCAGGCCCCCGAGGACCGCTGACCGGCGACCGCCACCCCTTGGATCCGGGGACAGCTGCCAGGCACCCGCTCCCGCCGACGGGCCCCGGCCGCCGATGGGGCGAGCCGAGCCTGTCGGGCGAGGATTCCGGGCGGTGCGGGTGGGAGAGAACCTGCGGCGCCCCCGCGTGACGGGGCCTTGGCGCCGGACGCCCGGGTGAGCGAACCGGCGGCAGCCCACCCGCACCCGGCGGCGCCGCCGGCAACGGGGCCCTGACAACGGCCCCCGGACCAGCGGGCCCCGGCAGCCCACCCGGAGCTCAGAGCGACGCGCCCGCTTCGGCCCCCCGCACCGTCCGCATCCGCACAGCATGCTCATTCGTCCGGACGTCGTACGTCATCAGCTTCGGAAGGAACGCGGCCAGCATCACCACCGCCCCCACGCAGAGCAGCCCACCGGCCCAGATCGACGTCCGCACGCCGGCCCACGCGGCCATGCCACCGGCGCGGACCTGCCCGAGCTGGGGCCCGGCGGAGTACGACAACAGCTCGATCCCGGCGAGCCGCCCACGCAGCTCGTCCGGGATCGTCTGGTTCCAGATGGCGGCGCGGAAGATCCCGCTGACCATGTCGCAGCAGCCGCCGAGCGTCAGGAAGAGCAGCACCAGCCACACGTTGTGCACGACCCCCGCCGCCGCCATGGCGAGGCCCCAGCACGCCGCGGCGAGAGCGACCATCCGCCCGTGCCGGTGGATGTGGGAGGTCCACCCGCTGGTGAGGCTCACCAGCAGCGACCCGGCGGGAACCGCGGCGTACATCAGCCCCAGCGACCACTCCGCGTCCAACTCGTCCGCGAGGAACGGCAGCAACGCCAGCGGCATCGCGAGGAACATCGCCGCGAGGTCGAGCGCGTACGTGCCGAGCAGCTCCTTGCGGCTCCACGCGTATCGCGCGCCCTCCGCGACGGACCGCAGGGACGGCCTGGCCGCCTCGTGCGAGGCGGGCGACGCGGCCAGCCCCACGGCCAGCGTCACCGACACGGCGAAGGTCGCCAGGTCCACGGCGTACGCCCAGCCCAGCCCGGCGTAGGCGACGACGACGCCGGCGAGCGCGGGGCCCGCCACCCCGCCCACGGTCCAGCGCAGGGAGTTGAGCGCGGCGGCGGCCGGCAGATGCTCGTGGGCCACGATCCGCGGCAGGAGCGAGTCGAGTGCGGGCCGCTGGACGGCGACGAGCGCGGAGGACAGCGCGGCGACGGCGTACAGCGGCCACACCGCGGGGTGCGGCAGCGACGCGTTCACCAGGAGCGCGACGCACAGCAGGCCCAGCCCGGCCTCGGTACGGAGGATCAGTTTCCGTTTGTCCAGCGCGTCGGCGAGGGCGCCGCCGTACAGGCCGAACACCACCAGGGGCACGAGCTCGACGGCCCCGAGCGCGCCCACCGCCACGGCCGATCCGGTCAGGTCCTTCATCTGCACCGGCAGCGCGACGAAGGTCAGGAAGCTGCCGAAGTTGGTGATCAGCCCCGCCACCCACAGGCGTCGGAAGTCGGCGGAGCTTCGCCACGGCGCGAGATCGGGCAGCAGGGAGCGGAGTCGGGAGGAGGGGGCCACAACGGGCCATGCTCGGCGGATGCGCGGAGCGGAGCAACCGCTTTTCCAGGCCGCCCGGCCGCGCGCAGCAACCCCGCACCACCGCCGGCGCGACACCGGACCCGTGCCGTCACCGTGCGACATCGGACCCGTGCCGTCACCGTGCGGCGGCGTTCCCGGGATGCCTTCGCGCGACAGCGTTCCCCGGGCGTCGGCCTGCGGCGATCGCGCGACAGCGTTCCCAGGCGTCACGGTGGGACAGCGTTCCCGGGCCGTCACCGTCCGGCAGCGACGCCCGGGCCGTCACCGTCCGGCAGCGATGCCGGGGCCGCCCTGGCGGCGGCGCGGGGGCCGACGCGGAGAGCGGCCCAGCGCTACCACCGGTACGACGGCGGCGCCGTCAGCTGGTCCGCGAGGCGGGAGAGGCGGTCGCGAAAGCGCCGGGGCCTTCGTGGCGAGGGCAGCGCGTTCTCCCCGGCCGCCGCGCTGACCAGGTGCTGCACGGTGTCGAGGTCGAGCTCGGGGTCCGCCGGCACGGCGAGCGACTCATGGGCCAGCGCGGGCAGCTCCGGATCGTCCGCGGACAGGGCCAGCACCGTCGCCCCGGCCCTCCGCGCGCCGTGCAGCCGCTCCAGCAGCGGTGCCCCGGTCGAGCCCGGCGCCACCACGAGCAGCGTCTCCCCGCGCCGCGCCGCCTCCACGCGGCCCAGCCCCACGGCGAGGTGGGCCGGATCGGACGCGCGGGCCCCGTGCCGCACCAGGGTCGGCGACAGCTCCGGCGTCCCCGACCACGCCGCCTCGTCCATCAGGTGCGCGGCAAGGTGCCAGGGCTCGTACTCCTCGGTGCCGACCAGCAGCAGCCCGCCCCCGTGCGACACGACGGAGCCCCGCAGCGCCCCGCCGAACCGCCGCGTGGCGCCCAGCCACTCGGTCCCGGCGAGCACCTCGCGCAGCAACGCGACCCGTACGGCATCCATGCGGTCGATCCTGCCTCAAACGGCCACTCGTGACCCGGAGTTCACCACGAATTCGCCCGAGTTGGGCACAGGCCCCCATCACCGGCCGCCCCAGGAACGCGAGGAGCCCGCCATGACCGAGCCGACCACCGGGACGTCCGCCGCACCCAGCAGCGGGCTGACCGAACCCGGCACGGACGTCGCTACCGACCCCGGCACCGACCCCGCCCCCCGTACGGAGTCCGCGCCGAGCACCCCCTTCCGCGCCGGCCGCGAGGGCTACGCCAGCTTCCGGATCCCCGCGGTCGTCGTCACCGGCGCGGGCACCCTCCTCGCGTTCTGCGAGGGCCGGGTCGCCTCCGCGCACGACCACGGCCACATCGACATCGTGCTGAAGCGGTCCACGGACGGCGGCCGCACCTGGGGCCCGCTCCGGGCCGTCGCCAAGAACGGCAGCAACCTCGCGGGCAACCCGGCGCCCGTCGTCCTCGACACCGGCCGCGTCCTGCTCGTGCACGTCCGCAGCGCGGCCGGCGCGAGCGAGGACGCTCTGCTGCGGGGCGAGGTGAAACCGGCCGACGGGCGGCGCGTGTGGGTGCAGCACAGCGACGACGACGGGCTCACCTGGTCGGCGCCGAAGGAGATCACCGCGCAGGTCAAGAAGGCGGGCTGGCGCTGGTACGCCACCACGCCCGGCCACGCGATCCAGCTGGCCGGCGGCCGCGTGGTCGTCCCCGCCAACCACACCCTTCCGCCCACCGGCACCGACACCGGCACCGAGGCGAAGTACAACAGCGGTCACTGCCTCCTCAGCGACGACCGCGGTCAGACCTGGTACCTCGGCTACATCGACGAGAACACCAACGGCTACATCAACGTCAACGAGACGACCGCGGCCGAACTCCCCGACGGCCGCGTCTACTTCAACACCCGCAACGACTCCCCGTCGCCCGGCAACCGCGCCGACGCGCACTCCCGCGACGGCGGCAGGACCCTGGAGAAGCCGTTCCGCCCGCAGGCCGGGATCGTCACGGCCGTCGTCCAGGGCAGCGTCCTCCAGCTCCGCGACCCGGACCTGCTGCTGTACTCGGGGCCCGCCGACCCCGACTTCCGCGCCCTGATGACCGTGCGCGTCTCCGCCGACGGCGGCACCACCTGGCGGACCGCCCACACCGTCGACGGACTGCCCGCCGCCTACTCCGACCTCGTCCGCGTCGACGCCGCGACCGTCGGACTCCTCTACGAGACGGGTGACTTCGGCGCGTACGAGACGATCGCCTTCCGGCGCATCCCCGTGACCGCCCTCACCTGACCCGCTCGGTCGCGGACCACGCACGTAAAGTCGGCCCATGACCTCTACTGACAGTGCACAGAAGGCTCCCGCCAAGGATCCCTGGGACCTTCCCGACGTGTCCCGGCTCGTCGTCGGCGTGCTCGGCGGCACCGGGCCGCAGGGCAAGGGCCTCGCCTACCGGCTCGCCCGCGCCGGCCAGAAGGTGATCATCGGCTCGCGTGCCGAGGAGCGCGCGCAGGCCGCCGCCGACGAGATCGGCCACGGCATCGAGGGCGCCGACAACGCCGAGACCGCGCGACGCAGCGACATCGTGATCGTCGCCGTGCCCTGGGAGGGTCACGGCAAGACCCTCGAATCGCTGCGCGGGGAGCTCGTCGGCAAGCTGGTCGTCGACTGCGTCAACCCGCTCGGCTTCGACAAGAAGGGCGCCTACGCGCTCAAGCCCGAGGAGGGCAGCGCCGCCGAGCAGGCCGCCGCCCTGCTGCCCGACGCCCGGGTCACGGCCGCCTTCCACCATCTGTCCGCCGTCCTCCTCGAGGACCCGGAGATCGATGTGATCGACACCGACGTCATGGTCCTCGGCGAGGAGCGGGCGGACGTCGAGATCGTGCAGGCGCTCGCCGGCCGCATCCCCGGCATGCGCGGAGTCTTCGCCGGCCGGCTGCGCAACGCCCACCAGGTCGAGTCCCTGGTCGCCAACCTGATCTCCGTGAACCGGCGCTACAAGGCCCACGCGGGCCTGCGGGTCACGGACGTCTAGGCCGTCGGGCGCCCTCACGGTGCCCGGGACGACGGCTGTCCCGGCCCCGGGGCCCACGCGGGCCGGCGGGTGACGGCCGTCGACCTCGTGTGGGGGACACTGGTGGGCCAGCAGTGTCCCCCCGACAGGAGCCGACCCCCATGCCCCGCCTCGCGCTGTACGCCCTCGTCGTCTGTGTCCTCTCCGTCGCCGCGGCCGTGGTCTCCTTCGTCCAGGGCAGCTGGCTCGGGATCGTGTGGGTGCTGCTGGCGGGCCTCACGTCCAACATGGCCTGGTACTACCTGCGGCGCGCCCGGGCCGGCCGGGCGGCCGGCGGTTCCGTCACCGGCTGACCGTGCAGTACTGGTCGACACCGTCCCAGAAGCGGTAGAGGTTCTGGCCGCAGTAGCGCTGCACGTCGTCGATGCCCAGACCGCCGAGGATCGAGTAGATCGCGTCGAAGAAGACGTGGTTCACCGACGGGATCCACAGCACCGCGAAGACCGCGAGCAGACCGAACGGCGCGAACGGCTCGACCTGCCGGCGGACGCCGTACGACAGCCAGGGCTCGATCACGCCGTACCCGTCCAGGCCCGGCACCGGCAGGAAGTTCAGGATCGCGGCCGTGACCTGGAGCAGCGCCAGGAACGCCAGCGCGTACTGGAAGACCGGGGGCACGCCGTCCAGGGCGTGCAGCCAGAACGGTGCGGTGCACACGAGCGCGAAGAGGACGTTCGTCAGGGGACCCGCGGCGGAGATCAGGCTGTGCTTCCAGCGGCCCCGGATGCGGCTGCGCTCGATGAAGACCGCGCCGCCCGGCAGACCGATCCCGCCCATGATCACGAAGATCACCGGCAGCACGATGCTCAGCAGCGCGTGCGTGTACTTCAGCGGGTTCAGCGTCAGATAGCCCTTCGCGCCGATCGAGATGTCGCCGCTGTGCAGGGCGGTGCGCGCGTGCGCGTACTCGTGCAGGCACAGGGAGACGATCCAGCCGGACGTGACGAAGAGGAACACGGCCACGCCGGGCTCCTCGGCGAAGCCGGTCCAGGCGGCCCACCCGGTCACCGCCATGACGGCCACGATCCCGAGGAAGACGGGGCTGATCCTCCGCTCACTGCGGCGGGACGCGACGGCGGTCATGGGGCTCCCTGGACTGTCGGGACGGGTACGCACCTGCTTCGGGCCTGCCCGACCGTACCGGGCTCGGGCGGAAAACGTCTCGCGGCAGGGCATTGGTTCCGGGGAGGGTGGGGTCATGGCGCGATGGTGGGTGTTCTACGCGGACTGGCAGATGGAGTGCTGCGGCACGCCCTTCTCGGTGGGCGACGAGGTGAGCCTGCCGCTGCTGCTCGTGTCCTGCGACGACGTGCTGGGCGGCGGCTGGTACGAGGAGCTGAGCAAGCTGTCGGGTCCCGTCGAGACCGTACGGGACCATGACGGGGACGAGGACGCCGACGGGGGCGCGGTCGCCACGCTGCGTGGGGACGACGGTCTCACGGCCGCGCTGAGCGGCGAACCTCCGGACGGGCCCGAGCGGTGGATCAGGGCGGTCGGCATGCTCACCGTCGAGCGCCACGGCGGGCGGTGGCCCGAGACCACCGGCACGGTCCGGGCGATCCGCGTGGTGCGTCAGGAGTTCGCCGAGACGGACCCGGGCTCGCGCATCCTGGAGCCGGTGCCGCAGTCGCGCTCGCTGGAGACCGCCGACAGCAGCCCGAAGTGGTTCGGCGAGGGCCGCTGCGGTGTCCTGGCCGAACTCGAGGTGCCGGACCTCCGTACCTGAGACCACCGGAGACAATGGACCCCGTGCGCTACCGCATCCTCGGCACCACGCAGGCCCTCCGCCCCGACGGCACGCCCGTCCCGGTCGGCGGGGCGCGGCTGCGTGCCCTGCTGACCGTGCTCGCGCTGCACCCCGGCCGGACCGTGACCCCGGCCGTCCTGGTCGACGAGGTGTGGGACGGCGATCTGCCCGCGGACGCGCCCGGCGCGCTGCAGGCCCTGGTGGGGCGGCTGCGCCGGGCACTGGGACCGGACGCGGTGGAGTCGGCGGACGGCGGGTACCGGCTCGCGGCGTTGGCCGACGACGTCGACCTGTACCGGTTCGAGCGGCTCGCGGGGGAGGGCACCCGCGCGCTCGCCGACGGCGATCCCGCGAAGGCCACGACCGTCCTGGACGACGCCCTCGCCCTGTGGCAGGGGCCCGCTCTCGCCGACCTCCCGGACCGCGCCGCGGAGGCGGCCCGCTGGGAGACGCGCCGGCTCGACGTGCGGCGCGCCCGGATCGGCGCGGCGCTCGCCCTCGGCCACGCCGAGCAGGTCCTGCCCGAGCTGACCGCGCTGTGCGACGGTCACCCCCTCGACGAACCCCTGCACGCCCTGCGGCTGCGCGCCCTGCGCGCAGCGGGCCGCCCCGCCGAGGCCCTGGCCGCCTACGAGTCCGTACGCCGGCTCCTCGCCGACCGCCTGGGCTCGGACCCCGGTCCCGAGCTGCGCGCCCTGCACCGGGAACTCCTCGACGCACCGCGGCCGGCCCCATCCGCCCCGTCCCACGACAGCGGCCCGTACGCGCCCCGCGCCGGGAGCGAGCGCCTCGGCACCCCGCCTCCCGCACCCGGGCGCCCCGACCGTACCGGCGGCCGGTACCGGACGGCGGCCGGACACCCGGACACTGCCGCGGGCGCCCACGGCGCGACGGCCCGGCACCTGGACGCGACCGCGGCCCGGCCCGCGGACGGCTTGGAAGGGGCGGACGGTGCCGACGGGTCGCACGGTGCCGACGGGTCGCACGGTGCCGCGTCCCGGCACGTGGCCCGGGCCGTCGGTCACCACGGCGCGGACGCCGGGGCCGTACGGCACGTCGACCGCACCTCCGCCGCAGGCTCGCCCGCGACGGGCACCCCCGCGGAGTCCCACGCCGGCGCGCCGCAAGGCGTGCTCCCGATACCCGATGGCGTGCCCCTCGCCCCCGGCAGCGCGTTCGGCGGCGCCGGTCGCGCCACCCCCGTCGACGGCGGCACAGCCCGCACCCCCGGCTCCGGCGTCCCCTCCCGCGCCCGGCCCGCGAACCCGGCCGTCGGCAATCTGCGGGCCCGGCTCACGTCCTTCGTGGGGCGGGAGGCGGACATCGACGCCATCCGCGGAGACCTGGCGGCGGCCCGGCTCGTGACGCTGCTCGGTCCCGGCGGGGCCGGGAAGACCCGGCTCTCCCAGGAGGCGGCGGAGTCCGTGGCGTACGCGGCCCGTGACGGGGTGTGGCTGGCCGAGCTCGCGCCGGTCGACGACCCGGAGGCGGTGCCCGAGGCCGTGCTCACCGCGGTCGGCGCGCGCGAGACCGTGCTGCGCGGTGCGGGCGCCGAGGAGATGCGCGCCGTGGCCGACCGGCACGACGACCCGCTCACCAGGCTCGCCGAGCACTGCGCCAAGCGCCGCATGCTCCTCGTCCTCGACAACTGCGAGCATGTCGTGGACGCCGCCGCGCACCTCGTGGAGGAACTCCTGGAACGGTGCCCCGGGCTGACGGTGCTCGCGACCAGCCGTGAACCCCTCGGCGTACCGGGGGAGCTGCTGCGCCCCGTGGAACCGCTGCCGGAACCCGTCGCGCTGCGGCTGCTGGCCGACCGCGGGGCCGCCGCCCGCCCCGGCTTCCGTGTCGAGGACGACGCCGAGGCCGCCGCCGAGATCTGCCGTCGCCTCGACGGCCTGCCGCTCGCGATCGAACTCGCCGCCGCCCGGCTGCGGATGCTCACCCCGCGGCAGATCGCCGACCGGCTGGACGACCGGTTCCGGCTGCTCACCTCCGGCAGCCGTACCGTGCTGCCGCGCCAGCAGACGCTGCGGGCCGTCGTCGACTGGTCCTGGGACCTCCTCGACGCGGACGAACGGGACGTGCTGCGGCGGCTGTCGGTGTTCTCGGGCGGCTGCGACCTCGCCGCGGCGGAGGCCGTCTGCGGCGACACGGCGCTGGAGGCCCTCGGCTCGCTCGTCGACAAGTCCCTCGTCGTCGCGGCGCCCACCGCGGAGGGGGAGGGCGCCGACGGGGAGATGCGCTACCGGCTCCTGGAGACGGTCGCCGAGTACGCGGGCGAGCGCCTCGACGAGTGCGGCGACCGTGCCGTCGCCGAGCGCGCCCACCTCACCCACTACCGCGAGCTGGCCCGCACCACCGACCCGGAGCTGCGCGGCCCCCGCCAGGCGGCGGCGATCGCCGGCCTGGAGCGCGAGTACGAGAACCTGCGCACCGCCCTGCGGCACGCCGTCGCCGAGCGCGACGAACAGGAGGCGATCTGCCTCGTCCTGTCGCTGAACTGGTACTGGCAGATCCGCGACCAGCGCGTCGAGGCCCGCACCTGGTCCCGCGAGGTCATGGCCCTCGGCCCGGACCCGTTCGCACCGCCGCCGCGCCCCGCAAAGCCGCTGCACGAGCGCTGCACCGACGCCCCGCCGCCGATGCGCCCGGACGTCCTCACCGAGGCCCGGCGCGGAGTGCATCTCGTCCATCTCGCCTGCATGGACATGGACATGGAGGCCTGGCAGACCCCGGAGGCCCAGGCGAAACTTCATGTCATCAGCGAGACCTACCGTCCAGGCCTCCCGCAGACCTGCCGCAGCCCCGGCAACCTCTGGTTCTACGCCGTCCTGCTGACCGGCGACCTCGACCGGATGCGCGAGGTCGTCGAGGTGACGGTCGCCACCTGCCGCGAGCTCGGCTTCGAGTGGGAACTCGCGGTCGCCCTCCAGATGCGCGCCAACGTCCTCGCCAACCGGGCCGACCTGGCGGGCGACGCCACCCGCGACGCGGACGAGGCGCTGGAGATCTTCGCCGCGATCGGCGACGCCTGGGGCGCCGCCGAGGCGTTGTCCGCGCGCGGCGAGGCGAACGAACGCAAGGGCGACTACGCGGCCGCCGCCGCGGACTACACGGAGGCGAGAGGGTACGCCGAGCGGCTGGGCGCGCACGCCCAGATGGCGGTGCTCAGCGTCCGGCTCGGCGGTGTGTACATCGAACTGGGGGAGCACGAGCGGGGCGAACGGATGCTGCGCGACGCCCTCGCCGACGGTCACGGCGCCCTCAACGAGGCGATGCCCGCGGCCCGGCTCTTCCTCGCCATGTGGCTCGGCCGGACCGGCCGGATCGCCGAGGCGCGCGAACAGATGCGGCGGCTGCGCGAGGACTTCGCGGCGGCCACCTTCGTGGTCTTCGAGGGCTTCGTGCTCGGCGTGGAGGGCTGGCTGGACGCGGTCGAAGGGCGGCACGAGAGCGCCCTGGCCAAGGTCCGCAAGGCGCTGTCCCGGTCCATGGACCCCTTGTCGCAGATGATCGCGCCGCACATGACCTCGGCACAACTGACCACTGCCGCCATCGCCCTGACCGGCCTGGACGGCGGCAGCCGGGTCCGTGAGGCGGCCCGGCTCCTCGGAGCCGCCGACCACCTGCTGCCGCCGGGCCACTTCACCGGCCCGATGGAGGACGAGGTGCGCGCGCAGGCGGAGGCCGGTGTGCGCGCCGTGCTCGACGACGCGGCGTACGAGACCGCGTACGCCGAGGGCGGCGGGCTCTCCGCGCAGGAGGCCGCCGCCCTTGTCTGAGGCGAACCGGTGGATCCGCAGGGTCAGTTCTTGGTGCGGAACTTGTGGATCGCGATCGGTGCCATGACCAGCGTCAGGGCCGCCGTCCAGCCGAGGGTGACCCACAGGTCGTGGGTGACCGGGCCGCCCACCATCAGGCCGCGCGCGGCGTCCGCGAGCGAGGACAGCGGGTTGTAGTCGGTGAAGTTCTGGAGCCAGCCGGGCATGGTCCCGGTCGGCGAGAAGATCGACGAGCCGAACTGGAGGGGCATCAGGACCAGGAAGCCCATCGCCTGCACGGACTGGGCGCTCTTCATCGTCACACCGAGGACCAGGAAGATCCACATCAGGGCCGAGCCGAAGAGGGTGGCGAGTCCCACGGCCGCGAACAGACCCGGCCAGTTCTCGATGTCGAAGCCGACCAGCACGCCGACGATCATG
Source organism: Streptomyces sp. 142MFCol3.1 (assembly GCF_000424945.1). Classification (NCBI taxonomy): domain Bacteria; kingdom Bacillati; phylum Actinomycetota; class Actinomycetes; order Kitasatosporales; family Streptomycetaceae; genus Streptomyces; species Streptomyces sp. 142MFCol3.1. The sequence goes on along the minus strand of NZ_AUKV01000008.1, from coordinate 51,840 downwards.
AGGATCGTCGTCGCGACGAGCATCCTCATCAGCTCCACCACGATCTTGGCGAAGAGCACCGAACCCTGGCCGATCGGCAGGGTGCGGAAGCGGTCCATGACACCGCTCTGGAAGTCCTGGTTGAAGCCGGTGCCGACGGCCGTGGCGATGTTCATGCCCATCATGGCCATCAGGCCGGGCACCACGTACTGCACGTACTCCTGCTGTCCGCCGCCGAGCGACTGGCCGATGGAACCGCCGAAGACGTACACGAACAGCAGGGTGAAGACGACCGGCATCAGGACGGCGTCGAACATCGACTCGGGGTCCTGGCGGATCCACAGCAGGTTGCGGCGGACCAGGGCGCCGATGTGACGGGCGTGCGCGCGGGGCGAGATGCGGGAGTCGCCCTCGGCGGCGAGGGGGGCATCGGGGGCATCGGGGACAGGGGGGAGGGGAGCGGCGGAGCCGCTCTTCGCGAGAGTGGCGGTGGGCGACTGGCCGGCGCTCATACGGCGACCTCCTCGGGGGTGGGGGCGGGGGCTTCGTCCTGCGGGGCGGAGGCCTTGTGGCCGGTGAGGGACAGGAACACCTCGTCCAGGCTGGGCAGTTCGGTGGAGATGGAGCCGATGGTGATGCCGCGCGCGGTGACCGCGCCGACCACGGCGGTGAGCTGCTCGTCGCTGAGGACGGGCACGAGCACGCTGCCGGTCTCGGCGTCCACGGTCGTCGCGGCGAGGCCGGTGAGGCCCAGCTCGTCGAACATCGCGGCCAGCGGCCGCAGTTCGAGCGGGTCCACCGGGCGGACGCGCAGCGTGCGGCCGCCGACGCGGGCCTTCAGCTCGTCGATCCGGCCGTTCGCGATGACCTTGCCGCGGTCGATGACCGTCAGCTCGGAGGCCAGCTGTTCGGCCTCCTCCATGTACTGGGTGGTGAGCAGCACGGTGGCGCCTTCGGCGACCATGCGCTTGACCTCGTGCCACACCTCGTTGCGGGTGCGCGGGTCGAGGCCCGTGGTCGGCTCGTCCAGGTACAGGACGGCCGGGTTGCCGATCATGGAGGCGGCGAGGTCGAGTCGGCGGCGCATCCCGCCGGAGTACGTGGCGGCCGGGCGCCGGGCCGCCTCGGTGAGCGAGAAGCGCTCCAGGAGCTCGTCGGCGCGACGGCGGGCGACCTTGCGGGGCAGGTCGAGCAGCCGTCCGATCATGTAGAGGTTCTCCCAGCCGGGGAGCTTCTCGTCGACCGAGGCGTACTGGCCGGTGAGGCCTATCACCCGGCGGAGCTGGCGGGGCTGGCGCAGCACGTCGTAACCGGCGACGGTGGCGTGCCCGGAGTCGGGGGTGATGAGGGTGGACAGGCAGCGGACGAGGGTGGTCTTGCCTGCGCCGTTGGGACCCAGCACCCCGAGGACGGTGCCCTCGTGCACGTCCAGGTCCACGCCGTCCAGCGCCTTGGTCTCGCCGTAGTGCTTGACCAGCCCCCGTACGGTGACGGCGCTCGCGGCGCCGGCGCCCTCTCGGGGGTTCTTGTCGATTCGCGTCATGCCGACCAAGGTGTCAGCCGCCACCGACAACCGGCCGACAGTCCACCGACAGCCCGCCGGCGCCGTCCGGCGCACACCGACAGGCCGCCGACGGCGCACCGCCGTCCGGCCCCGCGACACGGGCGCGGACCCGGGAATCCGCCGCGTACCCGGGACGACGCGCATGCGAGAGCTGGGGATGCGGGAGGGGTGCGTACGCGGGAGATGCGTACGCGCGAAGGCGGTGGTCCGTCGCCACGGGAGAGGCGCGAGGGTGCGGTGGTCCGTCGCCACGGGAGAGGCGGAAGGGGGCGGCCGTCGCCACGGGAGACGCGGAAGGGGGTGGGGCGCTCCGTCGGCGTGGTGAAGCGGGCGGGGGACGCGGGAAGGGCCGCGGTCCGCCGGCCCGGGGCAGCTGCGAAAAGGCGGCGACCCGTCGACGGGGGAAGATCGACGGGTCGCCTCGGTGCCGCAGTGGCTCTGGGTCCTAGTGGACGGAGTGCTCCTCCAGCGGGAACGTCCCGCCGACCACGTCCTCGGCGAACGCCTTCGCCGCGTCGCCCATGACCTGGCGCAGGTCGGCGTACTTCTTGACGAACTTCGGCACCCGGCCGCCGGTCAGACCGAGCATGTCGGTCCAGACGAGGACCTGCGCGTCGGTCTCCGGACCGGCGCCGATCCCGACGGTCGGGATGTGCAGCGTGCGCGTGACCTCGGCGGCCAGTTCCGCCGGGACCAGCTCCAGGACGACGGCGAACGCGCCGGCGTCCTGCACCGCCTTGGCGTCCCGCAGCAGCTGGTGCGCGGCCTCGTCGCCGCGGCCCTGTACGCGGTAGCCCATGGCGTTCACGGACTGCGGGGTCAGGCCGATGTGCGCCATGACCGGGATGCCGGACTCCACGAGCAGCTCGATCTGGCGGTGCGAGCGTTCGCCGCCCTCCAGCTTCACCGCGCCGACCCCGGCCTCCTTGACGAGGCGGGTCGCCGAGCGCAGGGCCTGCACGGGGCCCTCCTGGTAGGAGCCGAAGGGCAGATCGCCGACGATCAGGGCGCGCGAGGTGCCCCGGACCACCGCGGCGGACAGCATCGTCATCTCGTCCATCGTGACGGGCACGGTCGTCTCGTACCCCAGGTGGCAGTTGCCCGCCGAGTCGCCGACGAGCATCACCGGGATGCCGGCCTCGTCGAAGACCGACGCGGTCATCGCGTCGTAGGCGGTGAGCATGGGCCACTTCTCGCCGCGCTCCTTGGCGGCGGTGATGTCGCGCACCGTGATACGGCGGGTGCTCTTGCCTCCGTAGAGCGCCTTGCTGCTGTCGGTGCGCTTGAGGGCGCCCTCCGCAGACTGCTCGTGGGCAGCCGAAAGCTGCGTCATCGCAACGGCTCCTTCTGTCATCTCGAGGCACCCTGACGGCGTCCCCGGACCGCCTCCATGGTGGCACTTCGTGCCACGCGCGGCTAGACCGGGCCGGGCGATGTCACGTCTCGTCCGAGCGGGCGGTGTCCGCGCGCCACGGCCCCCGCCTCCGTCCTGCGGCCCAGGTCCCTTCGTAAGGTCTACGTAAAGCATTTCCGATACGAGACGGTGCCGTATCGGAAGTCGCCTAGGGTGGTCGCCATGACGACCTCCGCTCCTCCTGCCGAACGACGTGTGCCCGAGGCGGTGCACCGGCGCCGCTGGGCGATCCTCGGCGTGCTCATGCTAAGCCTGCTGATCGTGGTGCTCGACAACTCCATCCTCAACGTCGCGATCAAGACGATCTCGACACCGGCGCCCACCGGACTCGGCGCCACGCAGAGCGAGCTGGAGTGGGCCATCAACGCCTACACGCTCGTCTTCGCCGGACTTCTGTTCACCGCCGGCCTCCTCGGCGACCGGCTCGGCCGCAAGAAGATGCTGCTCGCCGGTCTCGCCGTGTTCGGCATCGGATCCGCGCTGGCCGCGGAGTCCGGCTCGCCGGTCCAGCTCATCGTGTTCCGCGCGGTGATGGGTCTCGGGGCCGCCTTCGTGATGCCCGCCACCCTCGCCGTCCTGATGAACGTCTTCGAGCGCGACGAGCAGCCCAAGGCCATCGGCATCTGGGCCGGCGGCGTCGGTCTCGCCATCGCGATCGGCCCGATCACCGGGGGTGTCCTGCTGGACCACTTCTGGTGGGGCTCGGTCTTCCTGATCAATGTGCCGATCGTGGTGCTCGCGCTCGTCCTGATGTTCTGGCTGGTCCCCGACTCCCGTGACCCGAACCCCGGCCGCCTCGACCCGGTCGGCGTCGTTCTCTCCGTCATCGGGCTCGTCCTGCTGGTCTACGGCATCATCAAGGGCGGCCAGCTCGCCGACTTCACCGACGGCACCGTCCTCGCGACCATCGCCGCCGGACTCGCCGTCCTCGCCTTCTTCGTCGTGTACGAGAAGCGCAGCGACCACCCGTCGATCGACGTCACGTACTTCCAGAACAAGGTCTTCTCGGCCGCCATCGCGGCCATCGCGCTGGTCTTCTTCGCGCTGATGGGCGTGACCTTCTTCTCCGTCTTCTACACGCAGAGCGTGCGCGGCTACTCGCCGCTGCAGACCGGTCTGCTGATGCTGCCGCTCGCCGCGGCCCAGATCATCTTCGCCCCGCGCGCCCGCCTCGTCGTCGACCGCATCGGCAACAAGGCCACCTGCACGGCGGGTCTGCTGATCATCGCCGCGATGCTCGCCGCGTTCGCCGTCCTGGACAGGGACACCCCCATCTGGCTCCTGGAGGTCATCTTCTTCCTCATGGGCACCGGAATGGCGCACATCATGACGCCCACCAGCGTCGTGATAATGCAGGCCCTGCCGCGCGAGAAGGCGGGTTCGGCGTCCGCGCTCAGCAACACCTTCCGCCAGGTCGGCGGCGCCCTGGGCATCGCCGTCCTCGGCTCCGTGCTCTCCACGTCCTACCGCACCGGCATCGAGGACAAGCTCTCCCTCGTCCCGGCCGGCCTGCGGCACACCGCCGGAGAGTCCATCGAGGCCACCCTCGGTGTCGCGGCCCGGCTGGGCCCGCAGGGCAAGGCCCTCGTCACCCCCGCCAACGACGCCTTCCTGCACGCCATGCACGTCACCGCCCTGTGCGGCGCGGGCGTGGCGATCATCGGCGCGCTGGTCGTCGCCGTGTTCCTGCCGGGACGGGCGGCGGAGGAGCGGGCGGGCGAGGAGGAGGCCGAGCTGGTGACGGCCGACCACTGACGCGCCGTCGCGGCGATTCGTGGGCATCCTGGCACCGGGTGCCCGCGAATCGCGTGCACCGGGGAGAATGGGACCAGGTCAACGAAGGGAACGGAGTTCGACGTGAGCCTCGCGCACAGCCGACCCAGGCACGGGGGGTCCACCCGGGGACGTCCCCGAAGCGAGGCCGTGGAACGCGCCATCCTGGAGGGTGTCATGAAACTCCTGGAGGACGGTGTGCCGCTCGGCGAGCTCTCCATCGAGCGCATCGCGCGTACGGCGGGCGTCGGCAAGGCGACCATCTACCGCCGTTGGAGCGGCAAGGAGGAGCTCTTCGTCGACGTCCTGCGCGCCGCCGAACCCCCCGATCCCGACCTCCCCGGCACCTCGATGCGCGACGACCTGATCGTGCTGCTCGAATCGCTGCGCCAACGCGGCCTGCTCAACCGCTCGTCGGCGATCCTGCACAACGTCCACGCGCAGATGAAGAGCAGCCCGAAACTCTGGGCCGCCTACGACGCGACCGTCATAGCGCCGCGACGCCAACTGGGTTACGAGGTGCTGCGGCGCGGCCAGCGCAACGGCGAACTGCGCACGGACCTCGACATCGAGTTGCTCAACGACCTGTTCGTCGGCCCCATGCTCGTGCGGGCCGTGATGCGCCCGGAGTCGGAACTCCCCGAGGACCTCGCGGAGCGGATCGTCGACACGGTGCTGGAGGGGCTGCGTCCCGACCGGCCGTAGTCCGCATCGTTTCTGACGGGCCGTTCCTGACGGGTCGAATGTGCGCGTTTCGTCACAGAGGGCGCGATCCACGCCCCCATCCGGAACTCCGGACGCGAAGTTGTACGTCCCCTTGCCCGTACGGCCGCCCCCGGGCGGCAGGAACGACGCCGATCATCCCCTAGGGTCGTAGCCGAGGGGCAGACGGTGCGCGCGGCAGTTTGTGAGGCGACGGTATGGCGCAGGCGTATATGACGGAGACGGGAAGCGGCGGCCAGGGGCCGGACCGCAGAGGGTCCCGGCTTCGGCGCCTGCTCGACGGCTGGCGCGGCGACCGGGGCATCTGGCGCCGCGGCATCCTCCTCGCCGCGTTCGCGGTGTTCCTCGCGCTGGTGATGCTGCTGCACGCGCAGATCCCCAACCGCATCGGCAACCTCGGCAGCCTCACAGAGACCTTCCTGCCGTGGCTCGGCGTGTTCGTCCCGGTCCTGCTGGTCCTCGGCCTGGTGCGGAGGTCCGTCACCGCCCTGATCGCCGTGCTGCTGCCCGCGATCGTCTGGCTGAACCTCTTCGGCGGACTGCTCACCGACAGGACCGGCAACGGCGGCGACCTCACCGTCGCCACCCACAACGTCAACGCCGACAACCCGGACCCGTCGGGCACCGCCCGCGACGTGGCCTCCTCAGGCGCCGACGTGCTGGCACTGGAGGAGCTGACCGCCTCCGCGGTCCCGGTGTACGAGAAGGCGCTCGCGTCGACGTACAAGTACCACTCCGTGCAGGGCACCGTCGGACTGTGGAGCAAGTACCCGCTGACCGGCTCCCGGCCCGTCGACATCAAGCTGGGCTGGACACGCGCGATGCGGGCGACCGTGGACGCGCCGGCCGGGAAGGTCGCCGTGTACGTCGCCCACCTGCCCTCGGTGCGCGTGAAGATGGAGGCGGGGTTCACCGCACGCCAGCGCGACAAGAGCGCCGACGCACTGGGCGAGGCCATCGCCGACGAGCGCCTGACGCGGGTCGTCCTGCTCGGCGACCTCAACGGCACGATGAACGACCGTGCTCTGAACGCCGTCACCGCACAGATGCGCTCCACCCAGGGCGCGGCGGGCAGCGGCTTCGGGTTCAGCTGGCCGGCGTCGTTCCCGATGGCCCGCATCGACCAGATCATGGTCAAGGGCGTCGAGCCGGTGACCTCCTGGACCCTGCCCGAGACCGGCAGCGACCACCTGCCGATCGCCGCGCGCGTCAAGATCGACGAATCGGCGTCGTAGCCGCGGGAATACTGGGCCTGAGCTATTTTGTTCCGTAGCTGAACTTATGCTGCCCGTGCACAGCGCCGTGCACGGGCGGTGACATGCCTACGGAGCAGCACCCGCGCGGCGCACCGCTCCTCCACCCCGCTCGTGAAAGGCCCCTTCATGCCCCTGGCCCTGCTCGCCCTGGCCGTGGGCGCCTTCGGCGTCGGTACCACCGAGTTCGTGATGATGGGGCTGCTCCCCGACGTCGCGGACGACCTGCGCATATCCGTCCCCGCCGCCGGGCACCTCGTCTCCGCGTACGCCCTCGGCGTCGTCATCGGCGCCCCGCTGCTCGCCGCGGCCACCGCCCGGCTGCCCCGCCGCACGGTCCTGATCGCTCTCATGGGCCTCTTCGTCGCGGGCAACGCCCTCTCCGCCCTCGCCCCCGACGAGCACTGGCTGCTCGCCGCCCGCTTCCTCAGTGGACTGCCGCACGGCGCCTTCTTCGGCGTGGGCGCCGTCGTCGCCACCGGCATGGTCACCCCCGAACGCAGGGCGCGCTCCGTCTCCCTGATGTTCCTCGGTCTGACCGTCGCGAACATCGTCGGCGTCCCCGTCGCCACGCTCGGGGGGCAGCACCTCGGCTGGCGTGCCGCCTTCCTCGGCGTCAGCGTCATCGGTGTCGCCGCCATCGCCTCGCTGCTGCTGCTCATCCCGCACGCCCCGGCGCACGCCCCCGCGGGCGGTCTGCGCGGCGAGCTCGCCGCGCTGCGCTCCCTGCCCGTGTGGCTGGCCCTCGGCACCACCGTGGCGGGCTTCGGGGCGCTGTTCTCCGCGTACAGCTACGTCACACCCATGCTCACGGACTCCGCCGGGTACGCCGAGGGCAGCGTCACCCTGCTGCTCGCCCTCTTCGGCGTCGGCGCGACGGTCGGAAACCTCGTCGGCGGGCGCCTCGCCGACCACTCGCTGCGCGGCACGCTCTTCGGCGGCCTGGCGTCCCTCGTCGTCGTCCTCGCACTCTTCCCGGCCCTCATGGGCGCCCAGTGGAGCGCGGCCGTCGCGGTCACCCTCCTCGGTGTCGCCGCGTTCGTCACCGGCTCGCCCCTCCAGCTGATGGTCATGGAGAAGGCCGCCGCCGCGCCGTCCCTCGCGTCCTCCGCCAACCAGGCCGCGTTCAACCTCGCCAACGCCGGTGGCGCATGGATCGGCGGGCTCGCCCTGGCCGCCGGATTCGGCGTGACCTCTCCCGCGGTCGCCGGGGCGGGGCTCGCGGTGCTCGGGCTCGTCGTCGCCGGGGTCGCGTACGGCGTGGACCGGCGCCGGGCGCCGGCCTCCAGGGCCGTCGCGTCCGCCGGGCGGCTCGTCGCCGGGCACGTCCCGCCGGTCACGGAGCGTGTCTCCGGCTGACCGGGGGGCGGGCGGTTCCCCGGGATGCGCCCCCTCCGCCCCTACCCGTCCCGTCCCCGGGGCTCCGCCCCGAACCCCGCTCCTCACACGCCGGAGGGGCTGATGCGTCGCGCAGCCCGTCCGGCGCTTGAGGACGAGGCCGTTCAGGCCGGTACGGGGGTGCGGGGGCGGAGCCCCCGAAGTGCCGGCGGGGCCGAGTTCGGGTGGCGGCCGGGGTGTCGGCACCGGCCGCCGGGTGCAGTGGGGCGGCACACACCCGATTGCGTCGCTCTGACGATTAGACTGGTGCCGTGCCTCAACTACGCCTCGCTCTGAATCAGATCGACTCGACGGTCGGCGACATCGCCGCCAACGCCGAGGCGATCGTCCGCTGGACCCGGCACTCCGCCGAGCAGGGAGCGCACCTGGTGGCGTTCCCCGAGATGGTGCTGACCGGGTATCCGGTGGAGGACCTCGCCCTGCGGTCGTCCTTCGTCGAGGCCTCCCGCGCGGCGCTGCACTCGCTCGCCGCCCGCCTGGCCGACGAGGGATTCGGGGAGCTGCCGGTGATCGTCGGCTACCTCGACCGGTCCGAGACGGCGCAGCCGAAGTACGGCCAGCCGGCCGGCGCCCCGCAGAACGCCGCCGCCGTGCTGCACGGCGGCCGGGTGGCGCTGACCTTCGCCAAGCACCACCTCCCGAACTACGGCGTGTTCGACGAGTTCCGGTACTTCGTGCCCGGCGACACCATGCCGGTCGTACGGGTGCACGGCATCGATGTCGCCCTCGCCATCTGCGAGGACCTCTGGCAGGACGGCGGGCGCGTCCCCGCCGCCCGCTCCGCCGGGGCCGGCCTGCTGCTCTCCGTCAACGCCTCCCCGTACGAGCGCGACAAGGACGACACGCGTCTGGAGCTGGTGCGCAAGCGGGCCCAGGAGGCGGGCTGCACCACCGCCTACCTCGCCATGATCGGCGGACAGGACGAGCTCGTCTTCGACGGCGACTCGATCGTCGTGGACCGTGACGGTGAAGTCGTCGCACGGGCACCGCAGTTCGCGGAGGGGTGCGTCGTCCTGGACCTGGACCTGCCGGCCGGGGCCGCCGAGCCCGTGACGGGAGTGGTCGACGACGGGCTGCGCATCGAACGGCTGGTCGTCTCCGAGGAGCCGCTGCCGCCCTACGAGGTGGAGCTCACCGGGGGCTACGCCGAGCGGCTCGACGACGACGAGGAGGTGTACTCGGCGCTCGTCGTCGGCCTGCGCGCCTACGTGGCGAAGAACGGCTTCCGTTCCGTGCTCGTCGGCCTGTCCGGAGGCATCGACTCGGCGCTCGTCGCCGCCATCGCGTGCGACGCGGTCGGCGCCCAGAACGTGTACGGCGTGTCGATGCCGTCGAAGTACTCCTCGGACCACTCCAGGGGGGACGCGGCCGAACTGGCGCGACGCACGGGGCTGAACTTCCGCACCGTGCCGATCGAGCCGATGTTCGACGCCTACATGTCGGCGCTGGGGCTGACGGGCCTGGCCGAGGAGAACCTCCAGTCGCGGCTGCGGGGCACGATGCTCATGGCCGTCTCCAACCAGGAGGGGCACATCGTCCTGGCGCCCGGCAACAAGTCCGAGCTGGCCGTGGGCTACTCCACCCTGTACGGCGACTCCGTCGGCGCGTACGGGCCCATCAAGGACGTGTACAAGACGTCCGTCTTCCGGCTCGCCGAGTGGCGCAACCGGGCGGCGGCCGAGCGCGGCCGGACGCCGCCGATCCCGGAGAGCTCCATCACCAAGCCGCCGAGCGCCGAGCTGCGGCCGGGCCAGGTCGACACGGACTCGCTGCCCGACTACCCCGTCCTCGACGCGATCCTGGAGCGGTACGTGGACCGTGACGAGGGTGCCGACACCATCGTGGCGGCCGGCTTCGACCGGGAGCTCGTGGTGAAGACGCTCCGCATGGTCGACACGGCGGAGTACAAGCGGCGCCAGTACCCGCCGGGCACCAAGATCTCCGCGAAGGGCTTCGGCAAGGACCGCCGGCTGCCCATCACCAACGGCTGGCGCGAGCACGCGTGACCCGCGGCGGGGTGAGGAACCCGCCGCCGCCGGGCCGGCCGGTACCCGGGCGAACGCCCGCGCCATGGGGCGAATGCCCGCGCCCGCTCCTCACGGACGGACAGGACGAACGGGTGCGCCCGCTTCTCCCGAAGAGACAGGAGAAGCGGGCGCACCCGTGATGACGGTCCGTCAGTGACGGCTGTACGACTCCACGTAGCCCGGGGCGGGCGAGCCCACGCCGGTGACGTCGTCGTAGCCCTTCACGGCCTTCAGCGAGCTGTCCTTGCCGAGGCTGCGGACGGAGGTGAGCACACCGTCGGCCGCGTCGAAGCCGTTCGCGAAGTCGACACGCGCCACGGCGAGCCCGGACCCGGTGGGGGTGTCCGTGACGTCGTGGTACGCCTTCGAGCCGTACTTGGCGTAGATCGACGGGTTGGCGAAGCCGATCGCCTTGCCGCCGCGCGCCTCCTGGGCCAGGGCCTGCACGGCCGCGATCACCGGAGCGGCGAGCGAGGTGCCGCCGATGCGGTACTCGCTGTACTGCTCGGTCCCGTCCGGGAAGGTCTGCGTCTGGCCGACCTTGAAACCGGTGTTGGGGTCGGCGATCGCCGCGATGTCCGGGACGACCCGGTTGCCCGCGGGGTTGTTCGCCGTGGCGAGCGCGTTCGGGACGACACCCTTCTGGTAGTACGGCTGCGCCACGGTCTTGCTCGTGCCGCCGCCCGCACCCGAGGTGAACGCGCCCGGGAACGCGTCCCAGCTCTTCCCGTCGGCCGACAGAGCGGCCTTCTGGGTGCCCCAGCCGGTCTCCCACAGGTACGAGTCGCCCTTGCCGACCGCCAGCGAGGTGCCGCCGACAGCCGTCACCCACGCCGAGTTGGCCGGCGTGTCGACCTGCTTCGTACCGGTGTTGGCGACCTCGTCTCCGTTGTCGCCGGAGGAGAAGTAGAAGCCGATGCCCTGGACGGCGCCGAACTGGAAGACCTGGTCGTAGGCGGCCGCGATGTCCGGCGTCTCGTTGGCCTCGATGTCGCCCCACGAGTTGGAGACGATGTCGGCCAGGTGCCCGTCGACGATCTTGTTCAGCGAGTCGAGCAGATCGTCGTCGTAGCAGGAGGCGGCACCCACGTAGGTGATGCTCGCGTCCGGCGCGACCGCGTGCACGGCCTCGACGTCGAGGGTCTCCTCGCCGTACCAGCCGGCGGCTCCGCACTCCTTCGTCTTCGTGTACTTCTTCGGCAGCACCTGACGCAGCTGGCTGCTGCTGTACGCCGCGTCACCGTGCTTGCCGGCGTAGGTGGCCGCGTCGAAGGCGATGGTCGGCGAGGCGTACGCGTCGGTGATGGCGACCCGCACCCCCTTGCCGGTGCGCTTGCCCGCGCCGTACGCGGCGCGCAGCTGCTTGCCCGTGTAGCCCTTGACCGCGTACGGGATCTTCGAGCCGTAGGCGTCCGGCAGGGTGCTCGCGACGTTCGAGCCGTAGTACGAGGAGAACGGCCCGGAGTTCTTGAACACCGCGTCCGGGGGCGGCAGCTGGTCGGCGTGCGTCGCCTTGTGCGGCGCGTTGTCCAGGCCGGTGACGGTCAGGACGGCGCCGTTCAGGGCGGCCGGGGCGGAAGCCGTCCTGGACGGCGCCCGGTAGGTCTTGGCACCCTTGGCGTAGTTGTGCAGCTGGGTGCCGAAGGCCTTCTCGGCCGCGGCCACGTCACCGGTCACGGAGACGTAGTGCCGCGTGGTGCCGGTGACCTTCAGGCCGGCCGACTTCAGCCACGAGGTCACCGCGGTGACCTGGGCCTTGGTGGCGCCGAAGCGCGCCTGCGCCTGCTTGGCGCTCAGGTACTTGCCGTACGAGGCCGAGTCCGGGTCGGACACCGCCTTGGCGTACGCGGCCAGACCGGAGGCGTTCCGGCCGGCGAGGTAGACCCGGGCGGAGACCTGGGAGCCGTCGGACGTGGCCCCCTTGTCCGCCTTCGCCGTCGCCCAGGCGGGCTTGGTGCCCGCGAGGGTGTCCCGGCCCGGGCCGTCCGCGGCCTGGGCCGCGGGTATGCCGAGCGCCAGCGCGCCGGCGAGCAGTGGCAGTGTCGCCGCCATGCTCACCCCGGCGCGCGTCTTGGCGCGATTGGATCTCATAGAACCCCCTGCGATGCGGTTCGTCGCATGTAGTGGTCGTTCGGTGAAACACGTGGTTGCCCGCGCCCGAGGAGGCGGCGGGTAATGGATCACACGATGGGGGCCACTCTGGCGATGAACCGTTCATGCCAGGGGAATGGAAAGGCCAAGGAAACCCCAAGTGGCCGTGTTTCGCGGCTTTTTGGGGCGGTTTGCGGCAGGCCTTCGGGGAGAATCGAGGGTTTTCCCTCGGTTCCATGCCGAGTTGTTGTGAAAAGGCCCCGGCCTTGTGTAGGCGCGGGGCCGGCTGCCCGGGTCAGGGCTTCGGACGCGGCGGACCCGCCGGGCGTGCGGAGTACTGGTGCGGCCCTGCGGAGCTGTGCGACTGACGGGCCGTCAGTGCGCGAGGCCGCGGTCGGCGACGGGCCGCGGCGGTTCCGGGACGCCCGCCGGAACCCGGGCCGGGCCCGGAGCTCGGAGCCCCCCGGGACCGGCCCGCACGCGTCCTAGTCGCGAGCCTTCGCGCCGCGCGCCTTGAGCATGTCGGACATCAGCCGGATCTCCGACTGCTGGGCGTCGACCATGCCCTGCGCGAGCTTCTTCTCCACGCCGACCTTGCACTTCGCGGCACAGCCCTCGGCCATGTGGATGCCGCCCTTGTGGTGGTCGGTCATCAGCTGGAGGTAGAGGATCTCCGCCTGCTTGCCGTTCAGCGTGCCGAGCTTCTTCATCTCGGCGTCGGTGGCCATGCCGGGCATCAGCGCTCCGTCGTCACCGGAGGCCATGTCGCCCATGCCCATCCAGGTCATGGGGGCGTCCGCGGACACCTTCGGCAGCTCCCAGAGGTCGAGCCAGCCGATCAGCATGCCGCGCTGGTTGGCCTGCGTCTGCGCGATGTCGTACGCGAGACGACGTACCTCGGTGTCCTTGGTGCGGTCGCGCACGATGTACGACATCTCCACGGCCTGCTGGTGGTGGACCGCCATGTCGCGCGCGAAGCCCGCGTCGGCGGAGCCGGCGGCGGGCACGTCGGTGTTCGAACCGTCGTCCTGGGCCACCGCGTACGTGATCGCCCCGCCCGCGACGAGTACGGCCGCCGCGGTTCCCGCGATCCAGCCGGCCTGCCTCACTGGGACAGACCGTTGGTGCAGGCGGCGCCCGGCTCGGGCGTCTGCTTGCCCTGCACGAACTCCGAGAAGAACTTGTCGACGTTCGGGTCGCTCGCGCCCGTCACCGTGCGCTGCTTGCCCCAGGCGCTGAGCATGATCGGGTCCTTCTGGTCGTCGACGGGGCTCATCAGCGTGTACGGGGTCTTCTTGACCTTCGCCGCGAGGGCCTTCACGTCCGCGTCCGACGCCTTGCTGTTGTACGTCACCCAGACGGCGCCGTGCTCCAGCGAGTGCACGGCGTTCATGTTGTTGACCGCCTTGGTGTAGACGTCGCCGTTGCAGTTCATCCAGACCTGGTTGTGGTCACCGCCGACCGGCGGCTCCATCGGGTACTTCACGGTCTTGGAGACGTGGTTGCGGGCCAGCGTGCCCTGCCAGGTCTTCACGCCGTCCTTGCCCGTGACGAAGTGGCCCGCCGTCTTCGAGTCGCTCGCCGTGTCGTTCTTGTCGGACTGCGATTTCACGAGGACGACGCCGCCGACGACGAGGCCGGCGACGACGACCACGCTCGCGGTGATGGTGAGGATCCGGTTGCGCCGCTCACGGGCGCGCTCGGCACGGCGCAGCTCCTCTATGCGCGCCTTGCGCGAGGCGGTGCTGGTGTTCTTGGCGGAACCCATGGCGAGTCCTTATGGGGGAATGGGACGGTCGGTCCGCTGATCGTAGTAGGGGAGACGGGCGCGTATGCAGAGCGGGCCGCAGGAATGACCGAACAGGTGGCCTTCGGGCCGGTGCGCGGACGGCTTTCGTCCCGATAATTTGAACCTCGGATGCGCATTATTTACGCTCGCGGTATGCGGCTCCTGCGATCCACCGACCTTGCTCTGCGCGTCCTGATGCGGCTCGCCGTCGCGGACGGGGCCTCTCCCACGACCCGCGAGGTCGCCGAGGACATGGACGTGCCGTACACGCATGCCGCGAAGGTCGTCGCCGAGCTCCAGCACCTGGGGCTGCTCTCGGCCCGTCGCGGCCGGGGCGGAGGCCTCGCGCTCACCGAGGCGGGACTCTCGGCGTCGGTGGGCGCCGTCGTCCGCGCCTTCGAGGGGGACGGGGACGTCGTCGAGTGCGAGGGGGCCGTGCCCTGCCCGCTGAATTCCGCCTGCCGCCTGCGGGGCGCCCTCAAGCGGGCCCAGGAGGCGTTCTACGCCTCGCTGGACCCGCTGACCGTCGCGGACATGGTCGCCGCGCCGACCGGGCCGGTGCTGCTCGGCATCTCCCGGCGCTGACCGGGCCCCGCGGCGCCGGCCGGCACCTTCAGACGCCGGCCGGATCTCCCGAAGCCCTTCCGGAGACCTTCCGGCGCCCGTGGCCCCGACGCCGGCCGGCACCTTCCGGGCCGGCCGGCTCTCCGCCCCTCCGCGCCGGCCGGTGGCTCAGCCCTTGGCGAGCCACAGGTCGGGCCCGAACACCTCGTAGTGGACGTCGGCGGCCGCCACGCCCTTCGCGAGGAGCTGCTCCCGCACCCTGCGCATGAAGGGCAGCGGACCGCACAGGTACGCGCGGGTGCCCGGCAGGACCGCCACCCCGGACAGGTCGACGAAGCCCGTACGGTCGGCGGGGTGTCCAGGCTCCGGGCGCTCGTACCAGAAGTGGACGGCCGCGTCCGGCAGCTTGCCCGCGTACGCCTCGTGGTCGGAGCGCAGCGCGTGCTCTGCCGGTGAGCGGTCCGCGTGCACCACGGTGACCGGAGCGCCGTGCCCGGTGTCCGCGAGCTGCTCCAGCATCGCGATCATCGGAGTCACGCCGATTCCGGCCGAGGCGAGCACGAGCGGTGCGTCGTCGGCCTCGAGCACCAGATCGCCGTACGGGGCGGAGAGCCACAGCCTGCTGCCTTCGTGCACGCGCGCGTGCAGGTGGTTCGAGACCTCGCCGTCGGGCGCGTCGCCCCCGTGCACTCGCTTCACGCCGATCTGGCGCACGGGTGAGCCCGGGGCGCTGGACAGGCTGTACTGACGTATCTGACGGGCGCCGTCCGGCAGTTCGACGCGCACCGAGACGTACTGCCCCGGGCGGAAGTCCGGCACCGGCCCGCCGTCGGCCGGGCGCAGCCGGAAGGTCGCGACGTCCGCGGTCTCCTCGACCCGGTCGACGACCTCCCACTCGCGCCAGCCGCCGCCGTCCCGCTCGTCGTACAGGCGCCGCTCGATGGCGACGAGGGCGTTCGCCATCAGCCAGTAGACCTCGTCCCAGGCCGCCGCGACCTCGGGGGTCACCGCGTCGCCGAGCACTCCGGCGATGGCCGCGAACAGGTGCTCCTGGACGACCGCGTACTGCTCGGGCGCGATGCCCAGGGAGGCGTGCTTGTGGGCGATGCGCTGGAGCATCGCGTCCGGGCGCTCGTCCGGGCGCTCCACCAGATGGGTGGCGAACGCGGCGATGGAGCCGGCCAGGGCCTGGCGCTGCGTGCCGGCGGCCTGGTTGCCGCGGTTGAAGAGGTCGCGCAGCAGGTCGGGGTGGGCGGCGAACAGTCCGGCGTAGAAGCGCTCGGTGATCTCTCCGATGGCGGCTCCGACGACGGGGAGGGTGGCGCGCACGGTGGCGGTGGACTGTTCGGACAGCATCAGGGCTCCTCGGAGGAGAGGCGGGAGGGTGGGCCGCGGCCCCCCTTGTCTGCCTCGCACGGTAATAAAACTTGCATCTCAGATGCAAATTTAAAGGGAGGCGGGAGGAGGTGGGGGTCGGCCATTTCAGAGACGCCGTCGAACAGGCAAGATGGGCCCAGAGCAGGACACCTGCCGTACGCGAGGCGTTCAGGCCGGAGTCGCCCGGGCGATCATGGTCCGCAACGCGCACGAAATGGTGTTGTGGTGGGATGCTCAGGTGGCCCGATCGTCCCCGGGGCGTGGGAGCAGGCGGCCTGACCAGCAAGGATGGGTGGAAGCGGAAGATGGACAAGCAGCAGGAGTTCGTGCTCCGGACCCTGGAGGAGCGGGACATCCGGTTCGTACGTCTGTGGTTCACGGACGTGCTCGGCTTCCTCAAGTCGGTGGCCGTGGCCCCGGCCGAGCTGGAACAGGCCTTCGACGAGGGCATCGGCTTCGACGGTTCCGCGATCGAGGGCTTCGCTCGCGTCTACGAGTCCGACATGATCGCCAAGCCGGACCCCTCCACCTTCCAGGTCCTGCCCTGGCGCGCGGAGGCCCCCGGCACCGCCCGCATGTTCTGCGACATCCTCATGCCGGACGGCTCCCCGTCCTTCGCCGACCCGCGCTACGTGCTCAAGCGGGCCCTGGCCAAGACCTCCGACCTGGGCTTCACCTTCTACACCCACCCGGAGATCGAGTTCTTCCTGCTGAAGGACCGCCCGCTGGACGGCTCGCGTCCCACCCCCGCCGACAACTCCGGCTACTTCGACCACACCCCGCAGAACGTCGGCCAGGACTTCCGTCGCCAGGCCATCACGATGCTGGAGTCGATGGGCATCTCGGTCGAGTTCAGCCACCACGAGGGCGCCCCGGGCCAGCAGGAGATCGACCTGCGCTACGCCGACGCGCTCTCCACGGCCGACAACATCATGACCTTCCGGCTGATCATGAAGCAGGTCGCGCTGGAGCAGGGCGTGCAGGCCACCTTCATGCCGAAGCCGTTCTCGGAGTACCCGGGCAGCGGAATGCACACCCACCTCTCCCTCTTCGAAGGCGACCGCAACGCCTTCTACGAGTCCGGCTCGGAGTACCAGCTCTCCAAGGTCGGCCGCTCCTTCATCGCGGGCCTGCTCCGGCACGCCGCGGAGATCTCCGCCGTCACCAACCAGTGGGTCAACTCCTACAAGCGCATCTGGGGCGGCTCCGAGCGCACCGCCGGCGCCGGCGGTGAGGCGCCGTCGTACATCTGCTGGGGCCACAACAACCGGTCCGCACTGGTCCGCGTGCCCATGTACAAGCCCGGCAAGACCGGCTCGGCCCGCGTCGAGGTCCGCTCCCTCGACTCCGGCGCCAACCCCTACCTGGCCTACGCCCTCCTCCTCGCCGCCGGCCTCAAGGGCATCGAAGAGGGCTACGAACTGCCGCCGGGCGCCGACGACGACGTCTGGGCCCTCTCCGACGCCGAACGCCGCGCCATGGGCATCGAGCCCCTCCCGCAGAACCTCGGCGAGGCCCTCACCCTCATGCAGCGCAGCGAACTCGTCGCCGAGACCCTCGGCGAACACGTCTTCGACTTCTTCCTGCGCAACAAGAAGTCGGAGTGGGAGGAGTACCGGTCCGAGGTCACGGCGTTCGAGCTGCGGAAGAATCTTCCAGTGCTGTAAGGACAGGTCAGCGGCACTTCTCGTGACGCCGTAGGCCGGGCCTGCGGTCGATGACCGCAGGCCTCTGTGTGCCGCCAGGTAGGTGCTACGGCGCTTTGACGTTCTCGCCGGCGTCCCGGAGCACCGACGCGTAGAAGTGCCTCAGAGCATGCATCCCGTGCTCTCGCGCCGTCTGCCGGTCCCTGCGGGGGCCGTGGCATGGACGTGCACCCGCCCGGCCGCGGAGTTTTAGCGCCAGATCAGGCAGCGTTGGCGTGAGACTGTGAATTGGGCCGCGCCAGTCTCCGGGCCGGCCAGGGCGGCCGGGTGGAGCCGTAGGTGCCGGCGAGGCAGGCTTGGTGCATGAAGTCGCTCTTGCGCTCACCCCCGGTGCCAAGAGCAGGCGGTCATCACCGGGTCCTCTTCACGCTGATGCAGTATCTGCCCTATCTGATCGCACTGGCCGTGCTGGTCATCGAGCTCACGCCTGCGCACTTCATCTATACGGGCCCCTTTCTCACGGCGGTCCCGGCGCTGGCGGCAGTGACTTTGGGGCCCAAGGGCACCACCGCGGCGGCCGCCCTCGCGCTGGCGATCAGCGTGACCACCGCGACCTACAACGGGGCGTGGGGGACGCTGCAGGTCTACAGCAACTTCCTGGCCTTGGCCTTGGTCTCCGTGGCCGGCTTCATCACCAGCCGCGCCATGCAGGAGCGCAGGCAGCGAGAGCTCGACCAGGTCCGCAGCATCGCCGTAGCGGCCCAAGAGGTCGTGCTGCGGCCTGTGCCCGCGTGCCTGGGCCCACTGCGGGCCGGCAGTCTGTGCCTTGCGGCCGGGACGGGGGCGCGGGTGGGCGGGGATCTGTACGAGGCCGTGCAGACGAGGTACGGCGTCCGGATGATCGTCGGGGACGTCCGGGGAAAGGGTCTGTCCGCGGTGCGAGCCGTCGCGGTGGCGCTGGGCGCGTTCCGGGAAGCCGTGCACTATGAGGAGGACCTGGTGGAGGTCATGAACCGCTGCGCGGCTGCGCTGCGACGGGAACTCTTCGTGCCAGGTGCGTATGGCCAGGAGGTTCTGCTGGAAGGGTTCACCACGGCGCTCATCGCGCAGGTGCCAGACCAACCCCTGGTACAGCTGGTCAACCGTGGGCATCCACCACCGCTGCTGCTGCACCAGGGCAGTGCTGCACCACTGACGCCGAGCTCGGTGTCGCCGCCTCTCGGCCTCGAAGATCTCATCACTGACCTCCCCGAGAAGTCTGAGAGCTATGCGTTCGTCCCCGGCGACCGTCTGTTGTTGTACACCGACGGTGTGATCGAGGCCCGCAATCGCGACGGCGAATTCTTCGCCCTGCCGGAGGCCATGGAGGAGATAGGCGCCGGTCCCAGCCCACCGGAATTCCTGGAGCAACTGCACCAGGGGTTGACCCTCCACACCGGCGGCGACCTGGCGGACGATGTGGCGATGATCCTCGCTGATCGGCTCAACGACCTACCAGGGTCACCTTAGGGTGGGGCATACGTCGGGTGACCGTTGTTCTCGGCTGCGAAACCGCGGCTCGAGGGTCGCCCTCCGCACGGTCTGTGAATCTGCCGGCTGTCGGGAGGCGGCCGTAGCCGGGCCGTCGTTGGGCCGTGGGGTCGACCTGCAACAACGAATGACGACCGGGAGCGACCCGACCCCGTGCAACCCGCACGGTCACCACGGGGCCCCACCGGCGTCCCGGGGCGGGCCGGTTCGCGCCCGCACGTCAGCCGATGTACGCCGGTGACACCGCCGCCGTGCTGATGCGTCGTGGTGCTCCCGTGCCGTCCGACGGGACGGTGTAGAGGTCGGCGCCGTAGTCGCCGGGCAGGGCGTAGACGAGGGTGTGGTCGTCGCGCCAGACGGCCTGGTCGTCGACGCTGCGGGGCTCGGCGAGCGGGGTTTCCCGCATGGTGCGCAGGTCGAGGACGTAGAGGTGCCAGGGGGCGTCCTTCGGGAGGCCCTCGGCCCGCTTCTTGAAGGCGACGCGGGTGCCGTCGGGGGAGAGGGACGGGCATTCGACGTTCGTGCGCAGCGTGGTGACCGTGCGGGTGCGCAGGTCCCCGCGGACCAGGTAGGTCTTCCCGCCCGTCGCCAGCGTCGCGTAGAACGTGCGGTCGTCGGCGGCGAAGGTGACGCCCCAGAAGTTCACGTCCGCCGCGTGGTGGATCCGGCCGTCCTTCACCACCCGGTACGCCTCCAGGGACGGGGTCAGCTTCCCCGTCCGCGTGTCGACGACGGCCGCGCGGGTGGAGAAGTTCGTGCCCGCGTACGAGTCGCCGCCGACGAATGCCGTCCAGGAGGCGTAGCGGCCGCTGGGGGAGACCCGGGCGCGGGACGGGATGCCCGGCACGTCGTAGCGTGCACGCTCCTTCAGCCGCGCGTCGAGGACCACGGCACGGTAGGTGTCCTGGACGGGCCCGTGCACCGCCTGGAGGCACACCCCGGTGCCTGCCGCCGCGTAGAAGCGCAGGCACTTGACCCCGGACGCCGTGCGCGGGCCCGACGGGTCGGACGCCGGGACCGTGGCCAGTTCGTCGCGGTGCGGGCCCCACGCCATGTTCCGGAAGACCATACGGCCGCCGTCACCGGTCAGCGCCACCGTGCCCGCGGTGATCCGCGGGCCGCCGGGCCGGGCCTGGTTCCTGCGGTCCGCCCGGGCCGACGCGTGCAGGACGGACGCCGTGGCGACGCCCGCCAGGACGACCAGCGCCGAGACCAGGACCAGGATGCGGGTGCGGAGGGTCATGCGAGCCCTTCGGGAGGGGTGGGACGGAGCCGGAACGAGAACAGGGCGCAGCACACCAGCGCCACGGCCGACGCGGTCAGCGCCGTGCGGTCGCCCCACGCCGTCCAGGCCGCGCCGAAGCCGAGCGAGCATGCGAAGCGGGCCAGCGCCTGACCCGTCTGGACCAGCGCGAGACCCGACGAACGCAGCTCCCTCGGCACGCTGTCCGAGGCTGCCGCCATCAGCACGCCGTCGGTCGCCGCGTAGAAGCCGCCGTGCAGCACGAGGACGGCGTACGGCAGGGCCGTCCCGTGCCAGGAGGACAGCAGGAGTCCGTACGCGAGGAGCAGGGCGCCGTGGCCCGCCAGGAACACCCGCCACCGGCCGGTCCGGTCCGCGAGGCGGCCGAGCGGGACGGCCAGCAGCAGGAACGCCGCCGCTGTGCCGAGCGGCAGCAGCGCGAACCACCGGTCCGGCACGCCGAGCCGCCGCTGGAGCAGCAGGTACACGAACGAGTCGCTGACGGTCGCGAGCCCGAGGAGCAGGGCGCAGACGGTGATGCGGCGCAGATCACGCCGGTGCAGGAGAGCGAGGGCGGCGCGGAGCGTGGGGCGGGAGGCCGCCTTCCCGCGGTCGGCGGCCGCGGCGCTGTCCACGGCGGTGTCCGCGGTGGTGTCCGGACCGGTTTCCACAGCGGCGTTCAGGCCGGTGTCCAGGCCGGCTTCCACAGAGAGCTCGCCGGCCCTCCTGCCGGGGCGAGCCGTCGTCTCGGAGCCGGTTCCCGTGCCGGCGCGGGCCTTCGCCTCGGAACCGGCGCCGCCGCCGGCCCCGGCCCGTGCGTCGGAGCCTGCCCCTGCGCCGAAGCCGGTCCTTGCGCCGGAGTCGGCGTTCGTGCCGGGGTCGGCGTTCGTGCCGGAACCCCCCGGCACGAACAGCACCAGCACCAGCACACCGGCCACGGCCACGCAGAAGCTCACCGTGAACACGGCGTCGTAGCCGTCCACGGTCGTCCGCAGGATCAGGAAGGCGACCAGGGGCCCGAAGAGCGCGCCCGCCGTGTCCATCGCACGGTGCACGCCGAAGGCGCGCCCCCGGGTCTGCGGAGTGCTCGACAAGGAGATCAGCGCGTCGCGCGGGGCGGTGCGCAGGCCCTTGCCGGTGCGGTCGGTGGCCAGGATCAGCCCGATGGGCGTCAGGGACTGCGCCACGAGCAGCAGGGGCTTGCAGGCCGCCGACAGCGCGTACCCGGCGCCCGCCACCCATTTGTGCCGGCCGCCGCCCCGGTCGGCCAGGTGCCCGCCGACCAGACGCACCAGCGCCGAGAAGCCGTTGTAGATCCCGTCGAGGAGCCCGAAGCCCAGGGGGGACAGGCCGAGGCCCGCCACCAGGTAGAGGGGCAGCACGGCCGTCACCATCTCCGAGGAGACGTCGGTGATCAGACTGACCGTGCCGAGCGCCAGCACCGTGGGTGCGACCGCGGCACGGCGCCGCCCGGCCCGGGGCCGGGCGGCGCCTTCCGCGGACGCCGCCGCCGAGGTCCTCGGTGTGCCGGCGCGGCTGTCCGCCACGTACATCTCAGGACGTCCAGATGCCGGTGATGTCCTTGGCCGAGGCGGCGTTGCCCGCGTGCGGGAGACCGTGCATGTCCTCCAGCGTGCGCAGCAGGTCGTAGTGGTTGAACGTCGTGGAGGACGAGGAGCCGGCGGTCACCTGCTGGCCGTAGAGCACGGTCGGGATGCGGTTGCCGCTGAGCCGGTTGTCCTCGTCGAAGGTGACGACGAGGAGACTGTTGTGCGTCTTGGCCCAGGTCGCGTAGGCGCCCAGGTTGTTCTTCAGCCAGGTGTCGCCCGAGGACACCGAGCAGTCGTGCATGTCGCTGCACAGGTTGGGGACGACGAAGGAGACCTGCGGGAGCGTCGAGTAGTCCGTCGGGAACTGCGCGAACGTCCGGGCGCTCGACGTCGGTACGTTGCTGAAGCCGAACCACGGGTTGTGCTTGCGGGCGTACTTGCCGCTGCTGCAGGTCGTGGAGCCCTGACTGGGCAGCGTCTCGTTGTAGCTGCCCCACGTCCTGCCCGCGGCGATCAGCTCGGAGGCGAGGTTGGGGGCCGAGGAGAAGCCGGGCGTGTAGCAGCTGTCGTCGGTGATGCCCTGGGTGGAGCCCGAGAACAGGGCGAAGTAGTTGGGCTGGCTCGGGTGGGTCTCGGCGTAGGACTGGGAGAGGTTCGCACCTCCGGTCTTGAGGGAGTTGATGTACGGCGCGCTGGACGAGCCGATCACCTGGCTGTAGGCGTGGTTCTCGAAGACCACGACGACGACGTGGTCCGGGGTCGGGACCGCGGCCGCGGCGTGCGCGGTGGACGAGCCGCCGAATCCGGTCCACAGCCCGACGGCCGCGGCGGTGAAGGCGAGGGCCGACGCCACGAGGGCACGGCTGCGGCGGTACACGTTTCTGCCGGACACTTCAGACCTCCGGTGGGGGGGAAGAGGCGGGGGCGGTGCGGACAGAGCATGCGCACGCCAATATTCCCCCGCCCCACGCGGCCCAACCCGAGGGGTGAAGAGCGGATGAACTACTGCCGCCGGGCCGCCAGCTCGCCCAGCAGCCGGTGCAGCGGCTCCGTCTCGCGCCGCCGGTACTCCTGGATAGCCCAGCCGTTCCCGTCCGGGTCCTTGAAGTACATGAACGTGGCGCCGTCCTGCGGTGCGAACTCCACCGGCTCACTGACGTCGAGGCCGCGGGCCGTGAGCTCGTCGTACGCGGCCTTGGCGTCGGCGACGCACAACTGCATCCCGTGGTACGTCCCCGGCTGCGGGGTCCCGGTCGGGACCTGGAGGCCGTCCACCAGCGCGATGGAGCATCCGGAGCCGGGCGGAGTCAGCTGGACGATCCGCACCCCCTCCATCACCTCGCCGTCCAGGTCGACGTGGAACCCGACCTTGTCCCGGTAGAACTCCTTGGCACGGTCCACGTCGGACACCGGCAGCAGGATCACTTCGAGGGTCATGTCCATGGCGTGACTCCTTCGTCGTACGGCGCACGGGCATCCCCTACAGAAGCGGAGTCCGGCGTGGGGCGCCACCCTGGTGACCGGGGTTAGGCTCTGGCTCGTACGACCTTGATCGGACAGGAGGCCGAGGATGACGGCGCCGGGACGCAGGAGCAGTACCTTCACACGGCTGCTGCGGCACGGTTTCACCGACCCCTCCGCCGCCGAGCGCCTCCTGGACGGCGCCGAGCTGGAACCCGTCCGCTCCGACCCGGTGCTCCTGGAAGCGCTCGGCGCCACGGCCGACCCCGACCTCGCGCTCCTCGGACTGGTCCGGCTCGTCGAGGCGCAGGACGGCCACTCCGCCCAGCGGGAACTGCTCGACACCCTGATCGCGGCGAAGCCCCTGCGCGACCGGCTCCTCGGCGTGCTCGGCTCCTCGGCCGCCCTCGCCGACCATCTCGCCAGGCACCCGCGCGACTGGCACGCCCTCGTCACCTACGAGCCGCAGGACCTGCACCCCGGAGTACGGGAGTTCGAGCGGGGGCTCGCCGAGGCATCGTCCCCCGTCTCGCTGCGCGTCGCCTACCGGCGCTGCCTGCTGTCCATCGCCGCGCGCGACGTGTGCGGCACCACCGACCTCGCGCAGTCCGCCGCCGAGCTCGCCGACCTCGCCACCGCGACCCTGCGCGCCGCCCTCGCCATAGCCGAGACGGCCGCCCCCGACGACGCGGCGCAGTGCCGCCTGGCGGTCATCGCGATGGGCAAGTGCGGGGGGCACGAGCTCAATTACGTGTCGGACGTCGACGTGATCTTCGTCGGGGAGGCCGCCGACGGAGCCGACGAACGCAAGGCCCTCCAGGCCGCGACGAGGCTCGCCTCCCACATGATGCGGATCTGCTCCGAGACGACCGTCGAGGGCAGCATCTGGCCGGTGGACGCCAACCTGCGCCCCGAGGGGCGCAACGGACCGCTGGTGCGCACGCTGAGCAGCCATCTCGCCTACTACCAGCGGTGGGCCAAGACCTGGGAGTTCCAGGCACTGCTGAAGGCCAGGCCGGTGGCCGGGGACCTCGGCCTCGGCGAGCAGTACGTGGCCACACTCGCCCCGCTGGTGTGGCACGCGGCCGAGCGCGACAACTTCGTCGCCGACGTGCAGAAGATGCGCCGCAGGGTCGTCGAGAACATCCCCGCCGCCGAGATCGAGCGTGAGCTGAAGCTCGGCCCCGGCGGACTGCGTGACGTCGAATTCGCCGTGCAGCTGCTCCAGTTGGTGCACGGTCGGGCCGACACGTCGCTGCGCAGCGGCACCACGCTGGACGCGCTGAAGGCCCTGGCCGCCGGCGGTTACGTGGGGCGCGCCGACGCCATGCAGCTCGACGACGCCTACCGGTTCCTGCGCTCCATGGAGCACCGCATCCAGCTCTACCGGCTGCGGCGCACCCATCTGGTGCCTCAGGACGAGTCCTATCTGCGCCGCATCGGACGGTCGCTGGGACTGCGGTCCGACCCCGTCGTGGCACTGAACCGGGAATGGAAGCGGCACGCCGCCGTCGTCCGCCGGCTGCACGAGAAGCTGTTCTACCGGCCGCTGCTCGACGCCGTCGCCCAACTCGCCCCCGGCGAGAGCAGGCTGAGCCCCGACGCGGCCCGCGAACGGCTCGTCGCGCTCGGGTACGCCGACCCGGCCGCCGCGCTGCGGCACCTGGAGGCGCTGGCGTCCGGCGTCACGCGCAAGGCCGCCATCCAGCGGACCCTGCTGCCCGTCCTGCTCGGCTGGTTCGCGGACTCCGCCGACCCCGACGCCGGACTGCTCAACTTCCGCAAGGTGTCCGACGCCCTCGGCAAGACCCCTTGGTACCTGCGGCTGTTGAGGGACGAGGGCGCCGCGGCGGAGAACCTGGCGCGGGTGCTGTCCGCCGGCCGGCTCGCCCCCGACCTGCTGATGCGTGCCCCGGAAGCGGTGGCCCTGCTCGGCGACGGGGACGGCGGCGGGCTCGAACCGCGGACCCGGGACCACCTGGAGCAGGAGATACTCGCCGCGGTCGGCCGGGCCGACGGCGGCGAGCAGGCGGTCACCGCCGCCCGCGGGGTGCGGCGGCGCGAGCTGTTCCGCACCGCCGCGGCCGACATCGTCGCCTCCTACGGCACCGAGGAGTCGCCCGCCGTCGCCGACCAGGGCGCCCTGGTGGACCTGGTCGGCGGCGCGGTCTCCGACCTGACGGCCGCGACCCTCGCGGGCACGCTGCGGGCCGTGGTGCGCGACGGGTGGGGGGACACCCTGCCCACCCGGTTCGCGGTGATCGGGATGGGCCGGTTCGGCGGGCACGAACTCGGTTACGGCTCCGACGCGGACGTGCTGTTCGTGCACGAGCCCCGGGAGGGCGTCGACGAGCAGGAGGCGGCCCGCGCCGCGAACAAGGTGGTGTCCGAGATGCGGCGGCTGCTCCAGATCCCGAGCGCCGACCCGCCCCTGCTCATCGACGCGGACCTGCGGCCCGAGGGCAAGTCGGGCCCGCTGGTGAGGACGTTGAAGTCGTACGAGGCCTACTACCGGCGCTGGTCGCTGGTGTGGGAGTCGCAGGCGCTGCTGCGCGCGGTACACGTGGCGGGCGACGAGGATCTGGGCGGCCGGTTCATCGAGCTGATCGACCCGCTGCGATACCCGGTGGAGGGGCTCGGCGACGACGCGGTGCGCGAGATCCGCCGGCTGAAGGCGCGGATGGAGGCGGAGCGGCTGCCGCGGGGCGCCGACCCCACGCTGCACACCAAGCTCGGACGGGGCGGGCTGTCCGACGTGGAGTGGACCGTGCAGCTGATGCAGTTGCAGAACGGCTGGGCGGAGCCGGGCCTGCGGACGACACGGACGCGGGAGGCGCTGGCCGCCGCCTGTGCGGCGGAGCTCATTTCCACGGAGGACGCGGCGACGCTGGACGAGGCCTGGGTGCTGGCCACCCGGGTGCGCAACGCCGTGATGCTGGTCCGCGGCCGGGCCGGCGACACCTTCCCGTCCGACTCGCGTGAACTCGCCGCGGTAGGACGGTACCTGGGGTACGGGCCGGGCCACGTGGGAGACATGCTCGACGACTACCGGCGGACCACCAGGCGGGCGCGGGCGCTCGTGGAGGAACTGTTCTACGGGGCGTGAGCCGTCCCCGGACCGGTGACGGCCACGGCGACGTCGGCGTCACCGGCGTCGGCGTCCGCGACGGCTGCGTCGGGACCGTCGCCGCCACCCGCACCGGCGCCCGCGACGCGAGCCTCCGCGGCCTCGGTCCCGGTCGCGGTCGCGGTCTCGGCTCGGGTCGCGGTCGCGGTCTCGGCTCGGGTCGCGGTCTCGGGTCGCGGTCTCGGGTCGCGGTCTCGGCTCGGGTCCCGGTCCCGGTCTCGGCTCCGGCCGCCCCGGCTCCGGTCTCGGCTCGGGTCTCGGCTCGGGTCTCGGTCTCGGCTCCGGCCCCACCCGCAGCCGTACCCGCCCGCGCCCGACGCGACAGCGCCACGCCGGCGAGCACCATCACCATCCCCGCCACGGCCCGCGCGCCGAGGACCACGTCGCCGCCCAGGGCTTCGTGGCGGCGGGACTCGGGGTGAGCCTGATCCCCCTGCTCGGACTGGGGGCCGCCATCCCGACGTCGTCGTGCGCAAGGTCCGCGACCCCGAGCCCTTGAGGGCCATCTAGGCGGCCGTGCGCGAGTCGGCCCCCGAAAGGCCCGCGCTGCGGGGTCTGCTGGACGCGCTGAGCGCCGTGGCCCGCGAGGGCGCGTAGCCCTTTCCCGGGCCTCGCCCCGTGCTGTGGCCCGCGAGGGCGCGTAGCCCCTTCCCGGGCCTCACGCCCGCGCCGCGTAGCCCCTCCCGGGCCTCACGCCCCCTGCAAGGCGCTCGCATGGGTGAGGAAGGCGTCCAGGGCCGGTCCGAAGGCGCGGTTCGCGCGGTCCTCGCCGACGGCGTCCGGGGCCGCGGCGAGGCGCGGGGTGGCAGTGTCGTCCGGGAGCTCCCCATGGCCTCGGGGGCCGCGAGGCCCAGGGCCGAGCCGAGGACCAGGTTCTGCCGGGCGATGATCAGCGGCATCACGCGGATGCCCACCGCCGAGCTGATCCTCACCGGCGCCGAGGTCCGCACCCTCGACCCCGCCCGGCCGCACGCCACCGCGGCCGCCGTCCGGGGCGGGGTGATCGCCGAGGTGGGCGACGAGGACGACGTACGCGACCGGCGCCGGCCGGGCACCGAGACCGTCGCCACGCCGGAGCGAAGGTCGCCCTGGGCTCAGACTGGCCGATCGCCGCGTACGACGTGCGCGGCGTCCTGGCGACCGCCCGCGCGCCGCCGGGCGCGGCCTCGGCACGGGCCGGGCTCACGGGGCTCCGGGCGGTGCAGGGCCGCACGACGCACGCCGCGCTCGCCGCCGGGGGCGGGCCGGAGGCGGCCGGACGCATCGCTCCGGGCCTGCGGGCGGACCTCACGGCCTTCGCTCCGGACCCCGTCGAGGCACCCGCGGACGAGGTCGCCGAGGCCCCGGCGCTTCACCGTGACCGGGGGACACCTCGTCCACCGCGGAGCCCGACACCGGTACGCCCGCCGGGCCGGCGGCGGCCCCCTGGGCCCGCCGCCGGCCCGCGGGCGTACCGGTCAGGCCTTCAGCGGCAGCAGGGCGGCCCCGCCCGTACCCGGCACCCAGCGAGGCAGCGCGTACGGCAGGGCGCCGAACCACAGCCGCGCCACCAGGAAGCCGAACGCCAGGCACAGCATGCCGCCGACCGCGTCCAGCCAGAAGTGGTTGGCGGTGGCGACGATGACCACGAGCGTCGCGGTCGGGTACAGCAGGCCCAGAACGCGCGCCCAGGGCACGGACGCCAGCGCGAAGACGGTCACACCGCACCACAGCGACCAGCCGATGTGCATGGAGGGCATCGCGGCGTACTGGTTGGACATGTGCTTCAGGTCTCCGGAGGCCATCGAGCCCCAGGTGTCGTGGACCAGTACCGTGTCGACGAAGTGGCCGCCGGTCATCAGACGGGGTGGCGCGAGCGGGAAGAAGTAGTAGCCGACGAGGGCCACGGCCGTGGTCGCGAACAGCCCGAGCCGGGCTGCCGCGTAGCGGCCCGGGTGGCTGCGGTACAGCCACACCAGCACACCGAGCGTCACCACGAAGTGCAGAGTCGCGTAGTAGTAGTTCATCCCGATGATCAGCCATGTCGCCGAGTTCACGGCGTGGTTGACCGAGTGCTCGACGGCGATCCCTAGGTGGTGCTCCGTGCGCCAGATCCAGTCCGCGTTGCGCAGGGCCTCGTGCTTCTGCTCCGGCACGGCGTTGCGGATCAGCGAGTACATCCAGTAGCTCAAGGCGATCAACAGGATCTCGAACCAGAAGCGGGGGCGCCGCGGGGCCCGCAACCTGTGCAGGAATCCGTGCCCCGCTTCCTCCTCCGCGACGGGCTGTGGAGGGGCCTGCTCCCGGCCTTCCAGTGTCGTCACGGTCTTCTCACCCATAGGCACAGAGTCTGCCAGAAAAGCGTTCTGTGACCGATCATCCCCTGGTCGGGTCCGGGCCGCACGTTCTGCACCGGGAGGAGGGGCGCGAAGGCCCCGCATTCTCCTCCTCAGGGACGATTGCGGTCCCCGGGCGCAGAAGCGGTCGAACCGCGCACCACCAGCTCCGGCATGAACACGAACTCACTGTGCGGAGCGGGCGTCCCGCCGATCTCCTCCAGCAGCGTGCGGACCGCGGCCTGCCCCATCGCCGGGACCGGCTTGCGGATCGTCGTCAGCGGCGGGTCGGTGAACGCGATCAGCGGGGAGTCGTCGAAACCGACCACCGAGACGTCCTTCGGCACCTCCAGGCCGCGCTGCCGGGCCGCCCGTATGGCGCCGAGCGCCATCATGTCGCTCGCGCACACCACCGCCGTGCAGTCCCGGTCCATCAAGGCGCTGGCGGCGGCCTGACCGCCCTCCAGGGTGTAGAGCGAGTGCTGGACCAGCCGCTCCTCGATGTCGGCGGGGCTCAGCCCCAACTGCTCCTGCACGGTGCGCACGAAGCCCTCGATCTTGCGCTGCACGGGCACGAATCGCTTGGGGCCGAGAGCCAGCCCGATGTTGGTGTGCCCGAGCGAGACGAGGTGGGTGACCGCGAGGGCCATCGCCGCGCGGTCGTCCGGTGAGATGAAGGGGGCCTGCACCTTGGGAGAAAAGCCGTCGACGAGGACGAAAGGGACACCCTGGGCGCGCAGCTGCTCATAGCGCTGCATGTCCGCGGAGGTGTCCGCGTGCAGACCGGAGACGAAGATGATGCCCGCGACGCCGCGGTCCACCAGCATCTCCGTGAGCTCGTCCTCGGTGGAGCCGCCCGGTGTCTGGGTGGCCAGCACCGGCGTGTAACCCTGCCGGGTCAGCGCCTGCCCGATGACCTGCGCCAGCGCGGGGAATATCGGGTTCTCCAGCTCGGGGGTTATCAGGCCCACCAGGCCCTCGCTGCGCTGCCGCAGACGCACGGGGCGCTCGTAGCCCAGTACGTCCAGCGCGGCCAGGACGGACTGGCGGGTGGTCGCGGCGACGCCCGGCTTCCCGTTCAGGACGCGGCTGACAGTCGCCTCGCTGACCCCCGCCTGGGCTGCGATGTCGGCAAGCCGTGTGGTCACGGGATTGGACTGTACCGGCCGAATCTCCCCGTGCCCACCAACCAGACGCCGTGTGCGGGCGGTTGATCGGCCCGCTCCGGGCTGCTGCGTCATCGCGCTCCCTCTTGTTCTGGTCGGCTCGGCGTCCCGCGCGAGCGCCGCGGGAAGGGGTGGCTCCTGCAAGGCGCTGCCGGGCAGATGATCCCCGTACCCGTCCGCCATGGCAAGAGCTTGCAGAGTCTTGCACAGAGGCCCGCATGTCTGCTGAGCGGCCTCGCACAAGGGTTTCCTTAGTGACACCGACGGGTCACGGGCGGGTAACTCTCGGCAGTCCTTGCATTTTTTTTCTGCAAGGTCTTTCGCGGCGCTTACAACGCTGTTACGTTCACGTCGCCCGGCGGACGCAACGGCGCAGTCGGCAAGTCGGCAAGGAGAGCGGGCGGGACCGCTCCTCCACCCACTCGGGCTTTCACCCTCAAGGAGATCTCATGCGGCGTGGCATAGCGGCCACCGCGCTGGTGGCGTCCCTCGCCCTCGCGGCGACGGCCTGCGGCGGCAGCGACAGCGGCAGCGACAAGTCGGACGGCCCCCTCACCATCACGTGGTGGGACACCTCCAACGCCACCAATGAGGCGCCGACGTACAAGGCCCTGGCCAAGGAGTTCGAGAAGGCCAACCCGGACATCAAGGTCAAGTACGTCAACGTGCCCTTCGACCAGGCGCAGAACAAGTTCGACACGGCCGCCGGTTCCAAGGGCGCCCCGGACATCCTGCGCTCCGAGGTCGGCTGGACCCCGGCCTTCGCGAAGAAGGGCTACTTCCTGCCGCTCGACGGCACCGAGGCCCTCGCGGACCAGAGCAAGTTCCAGCCCAACCTGATCGAGCAGGCCAAGTTCGACGGCAAGACGTACGGTGTGCCGTTCGTCACCGACACCCTCGCGCTCGTCTACAACAAGGCGCTCTACAAGAAGGCCGGCATCACCGAGGCCCCGAAGACCTGGGCCGACCTGAAGACCGCCGCCGCGACGATCAAGAAGAAGACGGGCGTCGACGGCTACTGGGGCTCGACCCAGGCCTACTACGCGCAGTCCTTCCTCTACGGCGAGGGCACCAACACGGTCGACGCCGACGCCAAGAAGATCACGGTGAACTCGCCCGAGGCCAAGAAGGCGTTCGGCACCTGGCAGGGTCTGTTCTCCGGCAAGGGCCTGCACAAGGCGGACACCACCGCCGACGCGTACGCCCACATCCAGGACGCCTTCGTCAACGGCAAGGTCGCCTCGATCATCCAGGGCCCGTGGGAGATCACCAACTTCTACAAGGGCTCGGCCTTCGCGGACAAGGCGAACCTCGGTATCGCCACCGTCCCGGCCGGCTCCACCGGCAAGGCGGGTGCCCCGACCGGCGGCCACAACCTCTCCGTGTACGCGGGCTCGGACAAGGCCCACCAGGAGGCCTCGCTGAAGTTCGTGAAGTTCATGACGTCCGCGAAGTCGCAGTCGACGATCGCCCTCAAGAACTCCACGCTGCCGACGCGTGACGACGCCTACACCGCCGAGGTCAAGGCCGACCCGGGCATCGCCGGCTACCAGGGCGTCCTCCCCGCCGCCCAGCCGCGCCCGGCGCTTCCCGAGTACGGCTCCCTGTGGGGCCCGCTCGACACCGAGCTGCCGAAGATCGCGGGTGGCAAGGAGTCGCTGGACAAGGGCCTGAGCAACGCCGAACTGGCGATCGCCAAGCTGGTCCCGGACTTCAGCAAGTGAGCCCGTGTGGCCGCCGGATCCTTCCCCGGCCCGACTTCCGTCGGGCCGCGGGGACCCCTACAACTGGGGGAACGGATCCGGCGGCCACCGGCTGTGTGCGCCCAACTCCTGATCTTGCAGAAGGTGTCGAACCATGACAGTCGCCATCGACCGAGCGACCGGCAAGCGCCGCGGTGACCGAGCACCGCGTCCGGGCCGGATGCAGCGTCTGAAGCACTCGTACCAGAAGTACTGGTATGCGTACGCGATGATCGCACCGGTCGTCGTCGTACTCGGCGGATTGGTGCTCTATCCCCTGGTACGGGGCCTCTATCTGACGTTCACGGACGCCAACAGCCTCAACTCGGCCCGCACGATCGGCGTCAACCACATCGACGCCACCTACAAGTTCATCGGCCTGGACAACTACAAGGACATCCTGTGGGGTCCGACGTCGTACGACCGCTTCTGGTCGCACTTCATCTGGACCATCGCCTGGACCGTCCTGTGCGTCGCCCTGCACTACTGCATCGGCCTCGGTCTGGCGCTGCTGCTCAACCAGAAGCTGCGCGGCCGCACGTTCTACCGGCTGGTCCTGGTGCTGCCGTGGGCGGTGCCGACCTTCGTCACCGTCTTCGGCTGGCGCTTCATGCTCGCCGACGGCGGCATCATCAACTCCATGCTCGACGCGGTGCACCTGCCCACACCGCTGTGGCTGGAGGACACCTTCTGGCAGCGGTTCGCCGCGATCATGGTCAACACCTGGTGCGGTGTGCCGTTCATGATGGTCTCGCTGCTCGGCGGACTGCAGTCCATCGACAGCACGCTCTACGAGGCCGCCGAGATGGACGGCGCGAACAGGTGGCAGCAGTTCCGCTACGTCACCCTGCCGGGCCTCAGGTCGGTCAGCTCCACCGTGGTGCTCCTCGGCATCATCTGGACCTTCAACCAGTTCGCCGTGATCTTCCTGCTGTTCGGCAACACCGCCCCGGACGCACAGATCCTCGTGACCTGGGCCTACTACCTGGGCTTCGGACAGCAGCCGCGCGACTTCGCGCAGTCCGCCGCCTACGGCATGCTGCTGCTGGCCATCCTGATCGTCTTCACCTCCTTCTACCGCCGCTGGCTGAACCGCAATGACCAGCAGCTCGCGATCTGAGGCAGGAGTCTCCATGAGCACCACCACCCTTCAGACGCCTCCGGCCGACCAGACCTCCGGGTACGAGGAGGAGCCCCGGCCCGCCGGCAAGCGCGGTCGGCGCGGCCTCGTCGGCTCGCTCGTCTCCCACGGCGTCCTGACCGTCGCGAGCCTGGTCGCGCTGTTCCCGATCGCCTGGCTCGTCTTCCTGTCCCTCGGCCCGGACAAGGACGACTACCTGCACCCCGGACGCATCTGGAACACGATGACGTTCGACAACTACTCCTTCGTGCTCCAGCACACGAACTTCTTCGAGTGGATGAAGAGTTCGCTCATCGTGTCGCTCGGCACCACGGTCGTCGGCGTCATGGTCGCGGCCACCACCGGCTACGCGGTGTCGCGCATGCGCTTCCCCGGCTACAAGAAGTTCATGTGGGTGCTGCTGGTCACCCAGATGTTCCCGATCGCCGTCCTCATCGTGCCGATGTACCAGATCCTCTCGGACCTGCAGCTCATCGACTCCTACCTCGGTCTGATCCTCGTCTACTGCTCGACGGCGGTGCCCTACAGCGCCTGGCTGCTCAAGGGCTACTTCGACACCATCCCGTTCGAGATCGACGAGGCCGGCCGCGTCGACGGGCTGACCCCCTTCGGCACCTTCTTCCGGCTGATCCTGCCGCTCGCCAAGCCGGGCCTCGCGGTGGCCGCGTTCTACAACTTCATCACCGCGTTCGGTGAGGTCGCCTTCGCCTCGACGTTCATGCTGGACGACTCGAAGTACACCTTCGCCGTCGGACTCCAGAGCTTCGTCAGCGAGCACGACGCGCAGCGCAACCTGATGGCCGCCACGGCCGTACTGATCGCGATACCCGTCTCCGCCTTCTTCTACCTCGTGCAGAAGAACCTGGTGACCGGACTCACCGCGGGCGGAACGAAGGGCTGACCCGCCCGGTACGCCTCCGACGCCCGAAGACTCCCGCGCGCTCCCAGCGCGCGGGTGGCGGCCGCGGTGCCCATCCGACCCCGCCGGTTCCGCGGCCGCCTCATCGCCCGCCACACCGATGACGTATTTCCTCTCCCGCACCGGGCACCGCCCCGGTGCGGGGGAGCCCCCACCTCGAACCCGTCACGCATCAAGGACGACATGAGCCAGCACTCCGCCGACCAGGCCCCGAACTCCGCTCTCGCCACCGTCGCCGCACATCGCGACTGGTGGCGCGACGCGGTGATCTACCAGGTCTATCCGCGCAGCTTCGCCGACAGCAACGGCGACGGCATGGGCGACCTGGAGGGCGTACGTTCCCGACTCCCCTACCTGCGCGACCTCGGCGTGGACGCCGTGTGGCTCAGCCCCTTCTACGCCTCGCCGCAGGCCGACGCCGGGTACGACGTGGCGGACTACCGCGCGGTCGACCCCATGTTCGGCAGCCTCCTGGACGCCGACGCCCTCATTCGCGAGGCCCACGCCCTGGGCCTGCGGATCATCGTGGACCTCGTGCCGAACCACTCCTCCGACCAGCACGAGTGGTTCAAGCGCGCCCTGCGCGAGGGCCCCGGCTCCTCGCTGCGGGAGCGCTACCACTTCCGTCCCGGCAAGGGCGCGAACGGCGAACTGCCGCCCAACGACTGGGAGTCCATCTTCGGCGGGCCGGCCTGGACCCGGGTCACCGAGCCGGACGGCACCCCCGGCGAGTGGTACCTGCATCTCTTCGCCCCCGAACAGCCCGACTTCAACTGGGAGCACCCGGCCGTCGGCGACGAGTTCCGCTCGATCCTGCGGTTCTGGCTGGACATGGGGGTCGACGGCTTCCGTATCGACGTGGCGCACGGACTGGTGAAGGCGGAGGGCCTGCCGGACCTGGGCGACCACGACCAGCTGAAACTGCTGGGCAACGATGTCATGCCGTTCTTCGACCAGGACGGCGTGCACGCCGTCTACCGCCAGTGGCGCACCATCCTCGACGAGTACTCCGGCGAGCGCATCTTCGTCGCCGAGGCGTGGACGCCCACCATCGAGCGCACCGCCCACTACGTGCGCCCCGACGAGCTCCACCAGGCCTTCAACTTCCAGTACCTGGGCACCCACTGGGACGCGGCGGAGCTGCGCTCGGTCATCGACCGCACTCTCGACGCGATGCGGCCGGTCGGCGCCCCCTCCACCTGGGTGCTGTCCAACCACGACGTGACCCGGCACGCCACCCGGTTCGCCAACGAGGCAGGTCTCGGCACCCAGATCCGGACGGCGGGCGACCGGGAGCTGGGACTGCGCCGGGCCCGCGCGGCGACCCTGCTGATGCTGGCGCTGCCCGGCTCCGCCTACCTCTACCAGGGGGAGGAGCTCGGCCTGCCCGACGTCGTGGACCTGCCCGACGAGGTGCGGCAGGACCCCGCCTACTTCCGTGGCGCGGGCCAGGACGGCTTCCGTGACGGCTGCCGGGTGCCGATCCCGTGGACCCGCGTCGGCTCCTCGTACGGTTTCGGCAGCGGGGGCAGCTGGCTGCCGCAGCCCGCCGAGTGGGCCGAGCTGAGCGTCGAGGCGCAGACCGGGGTGGCGGGCTCCACCCTGGAGCTGTACCGCGAGGCGCTCGCGGTGCGCCGCGCGCAGCCCGACCTCGGTGCGGGCGACAGCGTCTCCTGGCTGACGGCGCCCGAGGGCGTACTCGCCTTCCGGCGCGGGGAGTTCGTCTGCACGGCGAACACCACGGGCGAACCCGTGACCCTCCCTGCGCACGGCCGGGTGCTCATCGCCAGCGGCGACGTGACCGTGACGCCGGACGGCAAGGCCGAGCTGGCCGCGGACACGACCGTGTGGTGGACTGCCTGACGGTTCGTCACCACGGCACCCTCAAGGGGTGCTCCGGTCCCATCGGGACCGGAGCACCCCTTTTTCGCGCACTGAAATTCCTTACGACATCTTGCTGAAACTTCCCGGCAAGAGATACGTTCCGGCACACGCCCGACTGGTTCATCGGGCAACTTCCGTCCAGGGCCCCCCACTTGCACCCGGCGCCCCGGTCCCGCACCCGCATCCCCCACCGCACGACGATGTGCAGGAGAAGACATGGCCAAGAGAACTCTCGCCACCGCGCTCGCGCTCGCCGCGGGCATGGCGGCCTCCGTGACCCTCCCCGCCGGAGTGGCCGAAGCCTCCCCGCCCGGAACCAAGGACGTGACCGCCGTCCTGTTCGAGTGGAAGTTCGACTCGGTCGCCAAGGAGTGCACCAACACGCTGGGCCCGGCCGGCTACGGCTACGTCCAGGTGTCCCCGCCCGCCGAGCACATACAGGGCTCGCAGTGGTGGACCTCCTACCAGCCCGTCAGCTACCGCATCGCGGGCCGGCTCGGTGACGCCACCGCCTTCCGCAACATGGTCAGCACCTGTCACGCCGCCGGCGTCAAGGTCGTGGCCGACTCGGTGATCAACCACATGTCGGCCGGTTCCGGGACCGGGACCGGCGGCTCCTCGTACACGAAGTACAACTACCCGGGCCTGTACTCCTCGTACGACATGGACGACTGCACCGCCACCATCAGCGACTACTCCAACCGCGGCAACGTCCAGAACTGCGAACTCGTCGGTCTCGCGGACCTCGACACCGGTGAGGAGTACGTCCGGGCGACCATCGCCGGCTACCTGAACACCCTGCTCGGCTACGGGGTCGACGGCTTCCGGATCGACGCGGCCAAGCACATCCCGGCCGGCGACCTCGCCAACATCAAGTCCCGGCTGAACAACCCGTCGGTGTACTGGAAGCAGGAGGTCATCTACGGTGCGGGCGAGGCGGTCCAGCCGACCGAGTACACCGGCAACGGCGACGTGCAGGAGTTCCGCTACGCCTACGACCTCAAGAGGGTCTTCAACAACGAGAACCTCGCCTACCTGAAGAACTACGGCGAGGGCTGGGGCTACATGAGCAGCTCGGTCGCAGGCGTCTTCGTCGACAACCACGACACCGAGCGCAACGGCTCGACGCTCAACTACAAGGACGGCGCGAACTACACCCTCGCCAACGTCTTCATGCTCGCCTACCCGTACGGCGCCCCCGACATCAACTCCGCCTACGAGTGGTCCGACGCGGACGCCGGCCCGCCCAACGGCGGCACCGTCAACGCCTGCTGGCAGGACGGCTGGAAGTGCCAGCACGCCTGGCCGGAGATCAAGTCGATGGTCGCCTTCCGCAACGCCACCCGTGGACAGTCCGTCACCAACTGGTGGGACAACGGCGGCGACGCCATCGCCTTCGGCCGCGGCGGCAAGGGCTTCGTCGCCATCAACCACGAGTCCTCCGCGCTGACCCGCACATACAGCACCTCGCTCGCCGCGGGCACGTACTGCAACGTGCAGAACAACACGACGGTCACCGTGAACGCCTCGGGCCAGCTCACGGCCACCCTGGGCGCCAACACCGCGCTCGCGGTCTACGCGGGCAAGTCCAGCTGCTGAAAAGCCTTTCCGTACCTTGCAAGACTCTTGCTGTAAACCTTGCGTGAGCGATACGGTCACGCGGGCGTTCGGCACCGGAGCCGGAACGCTGCGCGGGGTCGGACCCGAGTACGCCGTAATCGCTAGGAGTTCACACCTGTGGACCTGATACCGAGAGGGCCGGCGCGCCGCCCCGGCCGTTCCAGACTGCGCGCAGCCGTTCTTGCCGCCGCTCTGGCCGTATCGCTCGCACAACCCCTCGCAGCGCGGGCCGAGACCCCGCCCGCTCCGCCGTCGGACGCCGCGCTCGCCGCGCAGCCCGCCCGGCACGACGCCACCCGCGAGCAGTTCTACTTCGTCCTGCCCGACCGCTTCGCCAACGGCGACACGGGCAACGACAAGGGCGGCCTGACCGGTTCGCGCCTGTCGACCGGCTACGACCCCACCGACAAGGGCTTCTACCAGGGTGGCGACCTCAAGGGTCTGACCCGGAAGCTCGACTACATCAAGGGCCTCGGCACCACCGCCATCTGGATGGCGCCGATCTTCAAGAACCAGCCCGTCCAGGGCACCGGCAAGGACGCATCGGCCGGCTACCACGGTTACTGGATCACCGACTTCACCCAGGTCGACCCGCACTTCGGCACCAACAAGGACCTGGAGACCCTGATCTCCAAGGCCCATGCCAAGGGCATGAAGGTCTTCTTCGACGTCATCACCAACCACACGGCCGACGTCGTCGACTACGAGGAGAAGTCCTACGACTACCTCTCCAAGGGCGCCTTCCCGTACCTGACCGAGGACGGCAGGCCCTTCGACGACGCGGACTACGCGGACGGCACCGAGGGGTTCCCGTCGGTGGACGCCGACTCCTTCCCCCGTACGCCGACGGTTCCCGCCGCGAAGAAGAACGCCAAGGTCCCGTCCTGGCTCAACGACACGACGATGTACACCAACCGCGGTGACTCGACCTACGCCGGTGAGTCCACCACGTACGGAGACTTCTCCGGCCTCGACGACCTGTGGACCGAACGGCCCGAGGTCGTCTCCGGCATGGAGAAGATCTACGAGAAGTGGGTGCGGGACTTCGGTGTCGACGGCTTCCGCATCGACACCGTCAAGCACGTGAACATGGAGTTCTGGACCCAGTGGGCCACGGCCCTCGACGCCTACGCCGCCCGGCACGGCCGCAAGGACTTCTTCATGTTCGGCGAGGTCTACTCCGCCGACACGTCGATCACCTCGCCCTACGTCACCGAGGGCCGCCTCGACTCCACACTCGACTTCCCCTTCCAGGAGGCGGCCCGCCAGTACGCCTCCCAGGGCGGCAGCGCGCAGAAACTGGCGTCCGTCTTCGGCGACGACTACAAGTACACGACGGACAAGGCCAACGCGTACGAGCAGGTCACCTTCCTCGGCAACCACGACATGGGCCGCATCGGGACCTTCCTGAACCAGGACGACCCGAAGGCCACCGACGCCGGACTGCTCAAGAAGGACCAGCTCGCCAACGAGCTGATGTTCCTCAGCCGCGGCAACCCGGTCGTCTACTACGGCGACGAGCAGGGGTTCACCGGCGCCGGCGGTGACAAGGACGCCCGGCAGACGATGTTCGCCTCCAAGGTCGCCGACTACCTCGACGACGACGAGATCGGCACCGACCGCACCCACGCGAGCGACGCCTACGACACGAGCGCGCCGCTGTACCGGCGGATCGCCGCGCTCTCCGCGCTCCGCAAGGCCAACCCCGCCCTCACGGACGGCGTCCAGACGGAGCGGTACGCGGCGGACGGCTCCGGCGTGTACGCCGTCACCCGCACCGACGCCAGGACCGGCGCCGAGTACGTCGTCGCCTTCAACAACGCCGGCGAGGCGAAGACCGCGACCTTCGCGACCGGCTCCGCGGACATGACCTACCGCGGGATCTACGGGACCCGCGACACCGCGAGGACCGACGGCGACAAGAAGATCACCGTCACCGTCCCCGCCGGGTCCGCCGTCGTCCTCAAGGCGGCCGGCGCCCTCGCCGAGCCCGTCACCAAGCCGACGATCACGCTCAAGGCCCCGGACGCCGGAGCCACCGGGACCGTCGAGCTCTCCGCGAACGTCGCCGGCGGCCGGCTCGACCGGGTCGTCTTCGCCGCCCAGGCCGGCAACGGCAAGTGGCGCATCCTCGGCTCCGCCGACCACGCCCCGTACAAGGTCACCCAGGCCATCGGCAAGGACGTCCCCGCGGGGACGGCCCTGCGCTACAAGGCGGTCGTGATCGACTCCGCCGGGCGCACCGCGAGCGCCACCGCCACGAGCACCACCGGCACCCCGCCCGCCCCGGAGGTCCCCACCGCCTCCTCGCGCGACTACGCGATCGTCCACTACAAGCGCACCGACGGCGACTACGACGACTGGGGCCTGTACGCCTGGGGCGACCTCGCCGACGGCGAGTCCACGAACTGGCCCGCCAGCCATCCCTTCACCGGCCGTGACGCCTACGGCGCCTTCGCCTACGTCAAGCTCAAGCCCGGCGCCTCGAACGTCGGCTTCCTGGTCATCGACAAGGACGGCAACAAGGACGTCTCCGCCGACCGGACGATCGACGTCACCAAGACCGGCGAGGTCTGGGTCGAGCAGGGCAGTACGGACGTCCTCACCAAGAGGCCCGACTACCCCGCGCAGGACAAGACCAAGGCAGTCGTCCACTACCACCGCGCGGACGGGAACTACGACGGCTGGGGCCTGCACGTCTGGACGGGCGCGGCGAACCCCACCGACTGGTCGAACCCCCTGAAGCCGGTGAAGACCGATGCCTACGGCGCGGTCTTCGAGGTACCGCTCACCGACGGTGCCACCAGCCTCAGCTACATCATCCACAAGGGCGACGACAAGGATCTGCCCACCGACCAGTCCCTGGACCTCAAGTCCAGCGGCTACGAGGTGTGGCTGTTGAGCGGCCAGGAGAAGTACCTGCTCCCGCAGCCCGCGGGCAGTGCGGCCGCTCTCGACCTGACCACCTCCAAGGCGGTCTGGATCGACCGGGACACGGTCGCCTGGAACGGCGCGGACGGCGCTGCCTCCACCCAGCTGCTCTCCTCCCGCGACGGCTCGATCGCAGCCAAGGACGGGACGCTGACCAGCGACGACGAGCGCTGGCTGCGGCTGACGAGGACGAGCCTCACCGACGCCCAGAAGGCCGAGTTCCCGCACCTGAAGGACTACACGGCCTGGTCCGTCGACCCGCGTGACCGGGACCGGGTGCGCCAGGCGCTCGGCGGCCAGATCGTGGCCTCCCAGCGTGCGGCGAACGGCGCGGTGCTGGCCGCGACCGGTGTGCAGATCGCGGGCGTCCTCGACGACGTGTACGACGCGACCGCGGCGAAGCTCGGACCGGTCTTCCGCGACGGGAAGCCGACCCTCTCCGTCTGGGCGCCGACGGCACAGAGCGTCTCCCTGGAGCTGGCCGGCTCAGAGGTGGCCATGCACCGCCACGCGGCCACCGGCGTCTGGTCCGTCACGGGTCCGGCGTCCTGGAAGAACAAGCCCTACCGGTACGTCGTGAAGGTGTGGGCCCCCAGCGTCCGCAAGGTCGTGACGAACAAGGTCACCGACCCCTACTCGGTCGCGCTGACCGCGAACTCCGAGCGCAGCCTGGTCGTCGACCTGAACGACAAGGCCCTCGCCCCGGGTGGCTGGTCGACCCTGAGCAAGCCCAAGGCCGTACCGCTGCGGGACGCCCAGATCCAGGAACTGCACATCCGGGACTTCTCGGTGGCCGACAAGACGGTCCCGGCCGAGGACCAGGGCACCTACCTGGCCTTCGCGGACAAGGGCAGCGACGGCTCGGAGCACCTGCGCGAGCTGGCGAAGTCCGGCACGTCGTACGTCCACCTCCTGCCCGCCTTCGACATCGCCACCATCCCCGAGAAGAAGGCCGATCAGGCCACCCCTGACTGCGACCTGGCCTCCTTCGCGGCCGACTCCGAGAAGCAGCAGGAGTGCGTCGCGAAGGCCGCCGCCAAGGACGCCTACAACTGGGGCTACGACCCGTACCACTACACGGTTCCCGAAGGCTCGTACGCGACCGACCCGGACGGCACCGCCCGCACGGTCCAGTTCCGCAAGATGGTCAAGTCGCTCAACGACGACGGCCTGCGGGTCGTCATGGACGTCGTCTACAACCACACGGCGGCCTCCGGCCAGGCGGACACCAGCGTGCTCGACAGGATCGTGCCCGGCTACTACCAGCGGCTCCTCGCCGACGGTTCGGTGGCCAACAGCACCTGCTGCGCCAACACGGCGACCGAGAACGCCATGATGGGCAAACTGGTGGTCGACTCGATCGTCACCTGGGCCAGGGAGTACAAGGTCGACGGCTTCCGCTTCGACCTCATGGGCCACCACCCCAAGGCCAACATCCTCGCGGTCCGCAAGGCCCTGGACGCCCTCACCCTCGCGAAGGACGGCGTCGACGGCAAGAAGATCATCCTGTACGGCGAGGGCTGGAACTTCGGCGAGGTCGCCGACGACGCCCGCTTCGTCCAGGCCACCCAGAAGAACATGGCCGGCACGGGAATCGCGACCTTCTCCGACCGTGCCCGCGACGCGGTGCGCGGCGGCGGCCCCTTCGACGCCGACCCCGGCATCCAGGGCTTCGCCTCCGGCCTCTACACCGACCCCAACTCCTCGGACGCGAACGGCACCACGGCCGAACAGAAGGCCCGCCTGCTGCACTACCAGGACCTCATCAAGGTCGGTCTGAGCGGCAACCTCGCCAAGTACCGGTTCACCGACACCGCCGGCAAGGAGGTCAAGGGCTCCGAGGTCGACTACAACGGACAGCCCGCAGGCTACGCGGACGCCCCCGGGGACGCCCTCGCGTACGCCGACGCCCACGACAACGAATCGCTGTTCGACGCGCTCACCTACAAGCTGCCCGCCACCACGAGCGCGGCCGACCGGGCCCGGATGCAGGTCCTGGCGATGGCGACGGCCACCCTCTCGCAGGGTCCGTCCCTCTCCCAGGCCGGCAGCGACCTGCTGCGCTCCAAGTCCCTCGACCGGAACTCGTTCGACAGCGGCGACTGGTTCAACGCCGTCCACTGGGACTGCCGCGACGGCAACGGCTTCGGGCGCGGGCTGCCGATGGCCGCGGACAACGCCTCCAAGTGGTCCTACGCCAAGCCGCTGCTGACCTCGGTCAAGGTGGGCTGCGACCAGATCGGGGCGACGGCGGCCGCCTATGGGGACCTCCAGAGCATCCGCACCACGGAGGGCGTCTTCTCGCTCCCCACGGCCGACCGGGTGCAGTCCGAGCTCGCCTTCCCGCTGTCCGGGAAGACGGAGACGCCCGGGGTGAT
This sequence comes from Streptomyces sp. 142MFCol3.1, assembly GCF_000424945.1. Classification (NCBI taxonomy): domain Bacteria; kingdom Bacillati; phylum Actinomycetota; class Actinomycetes; order Kitasatosporales; family Streptomycetaceae; genus Streptomyces; species Streptomyces sp. 142MFCol3.1. Next base: position 9,235 of record NZ_AUKV01000008.1, on the reverse strand, counting down.
CACGATGGAACTCGGCGATCTCGTCGTCGTCTTCAACGCGACGCCCCAGAAGCAGGAGCAGACCGTCGGCTCGCTGGCCGGAACGGCGTACGCGCTGCATCCGGCACAGGCGTCGGGCGCGGACCCTATCGTCAAGTCCTCGTCCTATGCGGCCGAATCGGGGACGTTCGCCGTTCCGGGCCGCACGGTGGCGGTTTTCACCCGGACCGGCTGATAGCGCACTAATTTGGTGGGGGCAGGGCCGGGACATCCCCGGACCTGCCCCCATCACCCGTGCTCCGAGGGACTGTTCCGATGGCCATCGAATCGGCCGGACCCACGGTGGACACTCTGTCCACCGTGATGGTGGTCGACGACATCGCGGCCAGCCGCTACGCGCTGGGCGCCGTGCTCACCCGCGCGGGACACAGGGTCGTACCCGTCGCCAGTGCCGCCGAGGCACTCGTCGAGCTCGACGTGCGGCTGCGCGCCGGAGTCCTGCCCGACGTCGCCCTGGTGGACGTCGGCCTGCCCGACATGAGCGGCTTCGAACTGTGCCGCAGACTCAAGGCGCAGCCCCCCATGGCCGCCCTGCCCGTGGTGCACTTCTCCGCCTCCTCCTCCGGAACCGCCCACCGCTGCCGGGGCCTGGACGCGGGTGGCGACGCGTACCTCTCGGTGCCCGCGGAGCCCGAGGAGATCCAGGCCGTCGTCCGCGCGGCGGTGCGCCGCTCCCGGATGCGGATCGGCGCCGAGACACTCGTACGACGGCTGACACTGCTCTCCGAGACCATCGTCGCCGTCCAGACGGCCCGCTGCCCCGAGGAGCTCGCCGACGCCGCGGCCGAGGGCACCGCCCGTCTCACCGGCTCGCCCGCCGCCGTGTTCGTCCTCTCCGAGGACGGCGAGCTCTACCGCGGGACGTCCCGCACCCGGGCGCGGACGACAGCGTCCGACCCGGGCGCGCACGAGACCGTGACCCGGCTGATCCGCCACATGACGGCAGGCCACACCGGAGTGAGCGGCGCGGTCGTCCCCGCCCCGCTGTGGCCGCGCGGATTCTTCCGGGCCGGTGCCCCCGACGCGGCCCGGGTCGTGCTGGCACGCACCCCCGACGGCAGGGTGCCGGTCTGCCTCGCGACGCCCACGGACGGCGATCGGGACATGGCCCCGCAGACGGACACCCTGGTGGCCCGGCTCGCCCAGGCCACCGCGCTGGCCGCGGAGCCCCTGCTGATGTACCAGGCGGAGCGGCATGTCGCGCTGACCCTCCAGCACAGCTTCCTGCCCCAGAAGATGCCCGAGACGCCGGGCCTCGACGTCGTCGTGCGCTACGTTCCCGCCTCCCGGCAGGCCGAGATCGGCGGTGACTTCTACGCGGTGCTGCGCACGTCGGACGGGGTCCTCACCGCCGTCGGCGACGTTGTCGGCCACTCGCTGGAGGCGGCCACCGTGATGGTCGAGATCCGGCACGCGCTGCGCGCCTACTGCGTCGAGGACCCCGACCCCGGAGTACTGGCCCGGCGCCTGGACCGGATGCTCCAGCACTACCACCCGGACGTCACGGCCACCGTCTGCCTGTGCCTGGTCGACCCGGCGAGCGGGCGGGCGCGCATCGCCAACGCGGGCCACATCCCTCCGCTGATCGTCGGCGACGACAGCACCGCCGGCTACGCGGACGTCAGCGGCCCGCTGCTCGGCCTCGGCCTGGACCGGCCGCAGCCCACCGAGATCGTCCTGCTGCCGACGGACCGGCTCCTCATGGTCACCGACGGTCTCATCGAGACGCGCGGGACCGACCTGGGGGTCTCCCTGGAGCAGCTGCGCAGTGCCGGCGCCGAGGCACCGGCCGGCGTCGCCGCCCTCTGCGACACCCTGCTCGACTGCTTCGGGCCGGGCCGGGAGGACGACATCGCGCTGCTCGCGCTGCGGTTAGGGTGATCGCAGATTCCTAGAACAGGAGTGCGCTGATGCCGCAGATCACCGTCGACTGCTCCGAGTCGCTCGACGACGCCTTTGACCGGCGCGGGTTCGCGCTGGCGCTGCACCCGGTGGTGGTGGAGACGGCTGCCGCCCGCATCGAGGCGTGCAAGACACGGTTCCGTACGACCGGGGACGACGTGGTGGGAGCGGACGGGGAGGGCCACGCGATCGTGCACGTCACGCTGGCGCTGCTCGCCGGCCGGTCCGACGAGACCAAGGCGCGGCTGACCGAGGCCGCGCTGGAGCTGCTGCGCAAGTACGTCGAGCCGGTCGAGGGGGTCACCGTGCACGCCTCCGCCGAAGTGCGGGACCTCGACCCGTCGTACCGCAAGTTCGAGGGGGCCTAGCCCGCCGCCCGCCGCCCGGGGCCCGCGGTCCGCGGGCTCAGGCGTCCGGGGGCGAGGCCAGTGCGACGAGCCGGACGACGAGGTCGCTGAACGGCCCGTCGCCCGGCTCGCCCTTGAGTCCCTGGCGCAGCTGCTCGCTCATCTGCTCGTCGTGGGCGGCGCTCACCGCGGCCAGCGCCGCGAAGTCGTGCACCAGCTGCAACTCCAGCTCGCCGCGCGGGATCCGCCGACCGTCCAGCCAGAGCAGGGCCGTCGACTCGACCAGCGAGATCCAGGAGCGGATCATGAGCTCCAGGCGGGCCGTCGGCTTCTCGACGTTCAGGTGCGACAGGATCTGCACGTACGCGGCCTGCCGTACGGCGTCGATCAGTGCGTTGGTGGTGGAGGAGCCGACCGCGGGGCCTCCCCGCATCAGCGCAGCGAAACCGGGCCCGTGATCGTCCACGAAGTCGAAGAACCGGCGCATCACCCGCAGCAGCCGCGCTCCGAGCGGCCCTTCCGCGGGTTCCACGAACCGCCCCGCGAGGTCGTCCGAAGCGCGCTGCAAGGCGGCCTCGTACAGGCTGAGTTTGCCGGGGAAGTAGTGGTAGACCAGGGGACGGGAGATGCCCGCGGCGGAGGCTATCTCGTCGATGGAGACCTCGTCGGGCGAGCGTCGGCTGAACAGTTCGAGGGCGACGCCGATCAACTGCTGCCGGCGTTCCTCGACACCCATCCTGCGTCGTACCCCGGTTGTCATGCGAACACCATACCGATCGGATCCGGCCCGGAACGGGCCGGTCCGCCCGCGATCGTTCACATGTCCAACACAATTCTCTCACCGCGCGTCCGCGAGACACAGATCAGCATCGAGTCGTCACGCTCCGCGTCCGTCAGCAGCTCGTCCCGGTGGTCGATCTCTCCTTCCAGCACCCGCTGTTGGCAGGTTCCGCAGAACCCCTGCTCGCACGAGTACACGGTGCCCGGCAGCTCCGCGCGGACGGCGGCGAGGACCGTGGAGTCCGCGGCCACGGTCACCGTGCGTCCGCTGCGCCGCAGTTCGACCTCGAAGGCGCCGTTGCCCTCGCTCGACGTGCGGGGCGCGAAGCGCTCCAGATGGAGCGTCGCCCCGTCCGGGACGCGGGCCTCGACCGCCGCCGTCAGCCCCTCCGGTCCGCAGCAGTAGACCGCCGTGTCCCGGGGGAGCTCCGCGAACAGTGCGTCGAGGTCCGGCAGCCCCTGCTCGTCCTCCGCGACGACGGTGACCCGCTCGGGGTCCGGGTCCAGCTTCTCGATCTCCTCCAGGAAGGGCATCGAGGCCCGCGACCGGCCGCCGTACACCAGCCGCCAGTCCGCGCGCCCCCGCACGGCGCGCAGCATCGGCAGCACCGGGGTGATCCCGATGCCGCCCACGACGAACACGTACGACGGCGCGTCCACGAGGGGGAAACGGTTGCGCGGCCCGCGCACCTCGATCTCGGAGCCCTCCCGCACCTGCTCGTGCACCTCGCGCGAACCGCCCCGCCCGTCCTCGACGAGCCGCGTCGCGACGGTGTACGAGGAGGTGTCCTCGGGGTCCCCGCACAGCGAGTACTGCCGTACAAGACCCGACGGCAGGACCAGGTCGAGGTGGGCGCCCGGCTCCCAGCGCGGGAGGTCCCGCCCCTCCAGGCGCAGTTGGACGACACCGTCGGCGACCCGCTCGTGCCCGGTGACCAGCAGGCGCAGCGCCCGGGTGCGCGGCCGGCCGGAGATGGGCTCCTCCAGCGCGGGCAGCGGCCACAGCGGCGAGGCCTCGATACGGCGGCGCAGCGCGCGCCGCACGACGAGGGCCGCCCCGGCGGCGGCCACGACGGTCCGAAGCCGGGGCGTCATGCCGCACCCCGTTCCGCCGCGGTCGCCGCGGGGGAGGAGGCGAGATAGGCGATCGCCTGCTCGGTGGAACCCTCCTGGGAGGGGTGGTAGGAGCGGCTGAGGTAGCGGGGGATGGACTTGAGCATGTCCCCGGTGGACGGCAGCACGCCCTGCTTCCCGCACTCGTAGAAGTCCTTGAAGCTCGCCCGGCCGTCAGCCAGCGTCGGGTCGTTCTCCATGAAGAACCGTGCCCCGCGCTGCCAGAGGAAGACGAGCGCCGCGAACGCGGTGGCCCAGGTCCGGGCCCGCCGCCGGTAACTCCCGTCGACGTGCATGAACAGCTCGAACGCCACCGAGCGGTGCTCGACCTCCTCCGCGCCGTGCCAGCGCAGCAGATCCAGCATGGTCGGGTCGGCGCCCCGCCGGTCCAGCTCCTCGGCGTTCAGGACCCAGTCGCCGAGGAAGGCGGTGTAGTGCTCGATCGCCGCGATGATGGCGACCCGCTCCAGCAGCCACCACTTGCGGGCCTTGCCCGGCGGCAGGGTGCGGTCGCCGAGGAGCTTCTCGAAGAGCCAGTCGACCTGGGCGGTGTACGGGGTCGGGTCGAGCCCCAGCTCCTTGAGGTGCGGCAGCACCTCGTCGTGCGCCTGCGAGTGCATCGCCTCCTGCCCGATGAACCCGATGACGTCCTCACGCAGCCGCTCGTCGCGGATGTGGGGCAGCACCTGCTTGTACACGTGCACGAACCAGCGCTCACCGGCCGGCAGCAGCAGGTGCAGCACGTTGATGGTGTGCGTGGCGAACGGGTCCCCGGGCACCCAGTGCAGGGGCGTGTCCTTCCAGGAGAACGACACCTTCCGCGCCTTGAGCGCCGTCCGCTCGGAGTCGACTGGCCGGGGCAGCCGGGCCTGCGTGTGAGACATGGCGTCAATGTACTGACGGGTAGGCGCACGGAGAAGCCCCGTGCGCCTACTTGTTTACGCGAATGTCAACTAGCTGTCGGGCCCGTTCGACGTCAGCCGGCGACCGGCTCAGCGCAGCCCCGAGATCGACCGTCCGTCCGACAGGGTCGCCTTCAGCCGGGCCTGGGCGCCCTGCCGCGCCCGCACCGCCAGCATGCTGCCCCGCACGGCGCCCTCGACCCCGCCCGTGGCCCGGACGGACGCCGTGTCCCTGCTCCCTGCGGCCAGCAGATACCAGCTGCCCGTCCCCGACTTCCACAGCACGCCGGCCAGCACATGGGGGTCACGGGAGCCGCACGCGGTGGAGTTCTCGGCCTTGGCGGCGACAGCCCCGTACACCCCGCCCGGGGTGTGGAACTGCGCGAGCACCCGCGTCCCGCCGCCCCGCCAGGTGTCGGCGCGGGTGCAGACCCAGGCCGCGGTGCCACTCGCGTCCGGCAGCGGCTGCTGCGCGAACCGCCAGGCGTTCACGGACCGCACGCCCTGCGAGCGCACCGAGGCGAGCGAGCAGGCGAACGGGGACCACTCGCGCAGCGCCTCGGCGCCGGAGGCCTCGTGCGGGGAGGAGGGCTTGCCCGCCGTGAGGTGCGCCGGGGTCAGCTCGCCGAGGTCGGCCATCAGACGGGTGCCCGAGTCGTCCTTCAGCTGGAGCACGTTCCATGAGGTGCAGGCGCCGCTCTGGGCGGGACCGGCCAGCGGGGAGGTGACGCCGTCGGCGGAGATCGGCAGGTCCATCGCGCCCGAGGACGGCTTCATCAGGTCCCGCTCGGCCGCCTCGGTCACCCAGGGCGCGGTCAGATACCGGACGTTGCCGTCGGAGCGGCCCACGACCACCGCGTTCGCCTCGGCCCGGCGCGCGCCGTCGACCCGCGCGAAGTCGAGGGCGGCGCCGCTCGTGCCGTCCTTCGGCTCCGCGTACCGCGCGATGCGCAGACCGTCGTAGAGGAGCACCACGCGTGCCTGGTCGATCTCGCCCGCGTACAGCAGCTGCGGCGGGCCGGGCGGGGCGCCGGACGGGGTGCCGGGGGTCGCCGAGACCCGCACCGACTCGCCGGGCCTGGCCCACACGGCGAGCGCGCGCCGCAGCAGCGCGCTGTCGTCGAGGAGGCCGCCGCGGGCGGGCCACACGGAGAAGTCGGTGCGCGCGGACGACTCCCAGGCCGTGCCCGCCACCTTGGTCAGCCTGCCGGGGTCGAGGGCGGCCTCGGCCGCCGGGTTCTGCGCGTAGGAGGGCGCCGCGGCGCCGTCGGGGCCCCAGCCGTCCCCGGGCAGCGCGAGGAGTGCGCCGCACACGGCGACGGCGGCGGTGGCGGCGAGCGCGGCCCTGACGTGCTGCCTGCGCCGCATCAGGTCGGTGGGCCGGGCGTGCAGCGAACAGGGGTCGAACTCGGGGGAGTCGAGCAGCGAGTCGCGGGCCTCGACGCCGGACGCCTCGGCGAGCGCTGCGTCCGGGTCCGCGACCCCCGCCGCAGCGAGGACCTTCCGTACGTGAGCGTCCGGCAGTTTCTCCAGACCGCGCAGGACGTAGGCCGCACGGGCGGGGCCGGACAGCGCGGACAGCCGCTGGTCCAGGGCGAGTTCGTCGGCTCCGCCCGAGCGCGGGAACAGCTTCAGGCCCCACACGTGCGGCAGCAGCGGCGGCAGCTGGGCGCGCCTGGGCCGGGCGCGGAGCCTCAGTGGCAGGCACGCCTCCAGGGCCGCACGCACCACGCGCAGGCGCACGAAGGTGTAGCCCGGGTCGCCGTCGCGGCCGCCGCCGGACTGCTGGGCCGGGATGACCGAGGCGTCGCCCGAGGCGCGGCCCCGGGGCAGCGCGCGCTGGGTGAGGGCGTGCGCGGTCAGTACCCGGCGGCCACGGCCCAGACCCGGCGGCAGCACCAGATAGGCCAGCCGGACCAGCCGCGGGTAGTGCTCGACGAGGGCGGCCTCGGCCTGCTCGACGTCGACGACCGGTCCTGAGGAGGGTGCGGGGCGCGGGGCTACATCCTGTGACTGCACGTTCAGCAGAACGAGCGAATCGGCGGATGGTCACCCCGCGCCGGGCGTATCTGTCCCGTGCCCGACGGGCGGACGCGCGTGGTTCGCCCGTCGACCGCCGGCAGCACGGCGGATGGGGGGACGATTGAGCGCGGGGCCCGCCGGAGCCGTATCGAAGGCAGAGCCCCCGCCGGGGCTCTCATCGGCGTGAGCGCCGACACGCAGCGGAGGTACGTATGACGTTGACACGCGAGAAGCTCGCGGCCGGGGCCGCCGTGGCCCTGCTGATGCTCACCGGCTGCGGTGGGTCGGGCGACAAGGCGGCCGACCGTCAGGACAAGGTGCCGGCCACGGCGACCGGGAGCCTGGAGGACCTGGCGGCCGAGGTGAAGTGCACCCCGGACATCCAGACGGACGCGGACGAGATCCGTCAGGGCGTGTGCAAGATCCGTTCCGGCAAGTTCATCCTCGCGACCTTCGCCACCGACCGCGGACAGCGCGAGTGGCTCAACGGCGCCAAGGACTACGGCGGTTCGTACCTCGTCGGCGCCAAGTGGGTCGCCGTCGGCGACCAGAAGATGGTCACGACGCTGCGCGGCCGGCTCGGCGGGACGGTCGAGGAGGGCATGTCCCACCACGCGGGAGGTACCGGGGGTGCGGGAACCGCGACCGGGCACTCCGGTCACCACGCCGGCTGACGCCCCGGGCCCGGGAGGGACGGGGCGGGGACGCCGCCGGCCCGGTCCCGGGCACGAGCCGGAACGGCCCGCGGCGCGGCGGCGTCCGGAAGGACGTGGATGGCCGGTGGCGGAAAGAACGCGGAAGCCGGTGGCGGAAAGAACGCGGAAGCCGGTGGCGGAAAGAACGCGGAAGCCGGTGGCAGGAGGGACGCGGAAAGCCGGTGGCAGGAGGAACGCGGAAAGCCGGTGGCGGGAGATCCGCCACCGGCCTTCTTCGCGCTTCATGTCGGGTCGGTCACCGCTGCGAGCGGCTCACCTGCAACGCTGACCCCGGTTGATGCAGTTGACCATTTTGTTCATCACGTTCTCGTCGAAGACGTTGATGAAGTCGTCGTGGTCGGTGGCGGGCTTGTGCAGCTGTTCCGGGAAGCCGTCCACCGCATAGGCGTTCTTGACCTGCCCGTTCTGCAGGGTCGGCGCCGGCACGTTGTACACCAGGCGCATCGTCAGCTGCGGGATCGCCTTGAAGCCGCCCGCGCAGTTGCCCTGGGCGTCGGCGAAGGCCACGTGCGTCCGGTGGTTCGCGCTGTCGATGTTCTGGCCGTCCCAGCAGCTCTGGAAGGCGAAGGTGCGCACCACGCTGCTGCCCTGGGGGCAGATCGGGTACTGCGTCGTCAGCTGCACCTTGTTCTCGAAGCCGGTGCAGCTCCAGTGGGCGTTGGCGTTCGCGAGTCCGTTGGTCGTCGTCTTCGCGTCGCCGGTGATGATGCGCAGGAACTTCGGCATCGCGACGACCTTGCTCTTCGGGTTGCCGACGAACTTGATCTGCGCCTGCTTGGCCTGCTGGATCTGGCCGACGTTGCCTTCCTTGCCACCGCCGTCGTTGTTCTGGTCGAAGTCCTGCGTGCCGTTCTGGATACGCACGACCGGCCAGTAGTACGACGACTTGTCGCCCTGGTTCGAGCAGCTGGTCTTGGCCGCGGCGAACGTGTCGTTGTTGGCGAAGGCGTCGTTCGACTGGTTGCCGACGTAGTCGTGCAGGTGGTGCGCGCCGTTGGTCACGCCGGGCGCCACGATCACGTTGTCGGTGTTGAACTTCTTGTTCGCGTTCACACCGCAGGTGCTCGAGAAGGTGCCGGAGGAGCCGCCCGCCCGGGTCCGCGCCTTCTGGGGCACGTTCGGCCGGACCTTCGTGATGTCGACGAAGTCGGCGGCGACGGGACCGTTGCCGGCCTGGCCGCCGTTGCCCTGCTGCTGCCCGCCACCCTGCTGCCCGCCACCCTGCTGCCCGCCACCCTGCTGCTGGCCGCCGGCCGGAGCGCTCGGTGAGGCGGTGGCCTGTCCGCCGCCCTGCTGCTGTCCGCCGTTGCCGGCCTGCGTCTGGTCGGCGGTGGTCGCGTTGCAGCCGGCGAGAGTGTTCAGCGAGTCCGGGGCGGTGCCGCCCACGCGCGAGATCTCCAGCTTGATCCGGTCG